>CAZRKA010000030.1:0-23049 GCA_964600345.1 uncultured Chitinophaga sp.
CCAGTATCCCTTCTATTTATCAGAAAGAAATGATCAGGTCGGCACTGATCTTAAAACTGCACCAATATGAAGACACCGGTGGTATCATTGCTTCAGGTAGCATGAGTTTACCCGAGTCGGATAATTCGGGTAGAAACTGGGATTACAGATATTGCTGGATCAGAGATACTTTTTACACGCTGCAGGCTCTGAATAATATCGGTCACTTCGAAGAATCCCTCAGGTATTTTCAGTTTATTGAAAATATCATTGCATCGGAAACAGATAAAATTCAGCCGATGTATTCTGTAACAGGTGAAAAAAATCTGATCGAAACAGAATTAGACCTGGAGGGTTTTCTTGGAAAAAACCCGCCGGTAAGAAAAGGAAATCAAGCTTATACTCATATACAGAACGATGTTTACGGTCAGGTATTAGTCAGTTTATTGCCACTGTATACCGACATGAGACTCAATTACAAGAAGAATCAGCGATCCATAGATATCATTCATTTCTTACTTGACAAAATTGAAGAAACCATGGATCAGGAAGATGCCGGATTATGGGAATTCAGAAACAGGTCTCAAAAACACTGTTACACATTTTTATTTCACTGGGCAGGAAGTAAAGCTGCAGCCAGAATAGGAAAAAATTTAGATGATTCTGATCTGATTGAAAGGGGGACATTGCTGGCTGAAAAAGCGGCCTCACAAATTGAGAAGTGTTATGATCATGAAAAAAAGGCGTATGCCCAGGCAATAGATTCAAAACATATGGATGCGAGTACTTTAAAGCTCATTTCAATGGGATACCTGAATCCTCTTTCCGAGAAAGCAGCCTTGCATTTAAAAGCCATAGAAACTGAACTCAGATCGAAAGAAGGTTTTATTCACCGGTACAAGCACCCCGATGATTTTGGTGAGCCCGAAAACGTGTTTATGATTTGTTCTTTCTGGTACGCTGAATGTCTTGCCTTATCCGGTCGTATAAATGAATGTAAACAAATGCTTGATAAACTTATTAATACCGGTAATCATCTCGGATTGTTCAGCGAGGATATAGGACGTAATGAATCACAATGGGGCAATTTTCCTCAGACTTATAGTCATGTAGGATTGATGAACACTGTATTCCGGCTGGATCGCAAAAATGATTTACCTTCTTACCTCTGAATTCACATTGTACAATATAAAAAATCCATTTTAAATTTGCACATGTTAAGACCTGTCCCCGGTGAATACCCCTCCTATTTTGACAATTACATCAGTCTGGTTCCGGAAGGCAATTTTGCCGATTTGCTGGATCAGAACAGCAGACATTTTATTGCTTTGCTCGAGCAAATAAAATCAGAACTTCACGAATTCCGCTATGCTGAAGGCAAATGGACGATTAAGGAACTGCTGATGCACATTACAGATGTTGAGCGTGTCATGGCTTTCAGGGCTTTGGTAGCTTCAAGAGCCGACGAAACCACCATTGTTTACCCTATGCAGGACGAGTTATATGTGAAAAATTCGGGTACAGAACATTTGAGTTTCAGAGATGTGCTTGATGAATTTAAATCGACGCGGGCATCCAGTCTCTGCTTCTTCCGGCATATGAGCGAAGCGCAAAGTTGTCGTTTGGTAAAAACTCCGAATCAGCCTTTTTCTGCAAGAGCCCTCGCCTACATTATACTTGGACATGCAATGCATCACGAGCATGTGTTAAAGGAAAGGTATTTATCGTGATGATATTTTTTTGAATTTAATTCATCACTTATTCATAAAAATATAACCCTGTATAATATGATTTAGGTTAACTTGCGGCTGTCTGTGAAAGCCATAACAAAAACTATATGGATACTTTCTCTTATCAGCCTCTTTACCGATGTAGCCAGTGAAATGCTGTATCCGGTAATGCCAATTTATCTGAAAGAAATCGGATTCTCTGTTGTCCTTATCGGAATACTCGAAGGCCTGGCTGAAGCCGTTGCAGGTTTAAGCAAAGCCCATTTCGGTAAACTTTCTGACAAAAGCGGAAAACGTCTGCCATTTGTTAAAGCCGGTTATGCCCTTAGTGCCATATCAAGACCTATGATGGTGATGTTTTTCAATCCTTTGTGGGTGTTTTTGGCGCGCACGGCCGACCGTTTCGGAAAAGGCATCAGAACGGGCGCCAGAGATGCTATGCTTTCCGACGAATCTACCAGAGAAACCAGAGGGAGGGTTTTCGGATTTCACCGTTCAATGGATACATTTGGGGCTGTTCTGGGTCCGGTGCTTGCCCTGATTTATCTGTATTATAATCCGGGTGAATACAAAATGCTTTTCATACTGGCATTTATCCCGGGCTTACTTTCAGTGCTTGCCACTTACCTTTTAAAGGAAAAAACTGCACCGGCCGGACGCATTGATTCTGATTTCAGTTTCCTTAATGCTTTCTCATACTTCAGACAGGCGGATCCCACTTACAGAAAACTTGTTACAGGATTGCTTGCTTTTACATTGTTTAACAGTTCTGATGTGTTTTTATTACTACTGGTCAAAGAAAGCGGTTTCAGCGATTACAATGTCATTGCCCTTTATATTTTGTACAACCTGATTTATGCCTTAAGCGCTTATCCGTTTGGATTACTGGCCGACAGACTTGGTTTAAAGAATGTTTTTATTGCAGGTTTGCTGATGTTTGCCATCGTATATACCCTGATGCCATTTGTCAACAGCATTATTGGCTTCTCAGCTCTATTTGTTGTTTATGGATTATACGCTGCAGCCTGCGAAGGTATTTCAAAAGCATGGATCAGCAATATTTCCGGGAAAGATAAAACTGCAACAGCTATAGGCACTTATACCGGTCTGCAAAGTATCTGCAGTTTAATTGCAAGTTCGCTTACAGGTGTAATATGGTATACATTTGGCATCAAAGCGGCATTTTTGTCAACAGCTTTAATGACTTTAATTGTCGCCATTTATCTTTCAGCTATGCCGGTTTACAGACACGATGAAAACCAAAATCCAACTATAGAATGAACAACAAAGAATTCCTTAAAAATCTCCGAATTCCCGACGAGAACAATCCGTTGAGAATTCTTGTCAGTGCCTGTCTGACCGGAACGGAATGCGGATATGATGCCAGTTCAAATGGTGAATATCCCAGCGTTTTGAAGTTATTAAAATACAAAAATGTCAAACTGATACGCTTTTGCCCTGAAGATTATGCCTTTGGTACTCCAAGAGAAATGTGCGATATTCACGGAGGAAACGGCGAAGATGTGCTGAATGGTAAAGCAAAAGTTTTAAGCGATAAGGGTGAAGACTGGAGCAGTGGCATGATAGAAGCCTCCCTGAAAATGCTTGAAATTGCAAAAAATGAAAATGCAGAGCTTGCCATCATGATGGATATCAGTGCTGCCTGTGGGTCGAGTGTGATTTACGACGGCAACAGATTTGCAGAAGAGAAAGTTTATCAGATCGGATCGGGCGTATGCGCCGCTCAGTTAAAGCGAAATGGATTCAAAGTCATCAGTCAGCGCGATTACGCATCTCTGGAAATACTGTATTCGAAAATTGATACTGAACATCACATTAATGAAAATGCGATTGATCATACCGAAACCGACTGGTACAAAACCTACTTCAAAACAGCTAATCAATCCGATTGAAATTTAATTTCTACAACTGGTCTCAAAAATAGGATTTTAAGTCAAAAGCAAGTATTTTGCATTCAGACGAGGCGAATTCCGCAGGACATATCAGGAGGGGATACGTTCAAGGAATTCAACAAAGTATGATTGCAAAAGACGTAGCTTAATTATACATAAAATTAATACTATTGACTAAAAGGTTATTTTTGAGACCAGTTCTAATAAATTAGATGATATATGTATAGTGGACTTAGCCATGAAGAAGCAAATGCCAAATTAACGTCAGAAGGTTACAACGAGTTGCCTTCTTCCGGTCCCAAGAACATCTGGCGAATTGCGATGGATGTGGTAAAAGAACCGATGTTTCTCCTTCTTATCAGTTGCGGCGTGCTATACATGCTATTGGGCGATTACAGAGAGGGTGCTATACTGGTATCTGCAACGCTTATCATTATCTTTATCACATTCTATCAATCGCAAAAAACCGAAAAAGCATTAGCTGCTCTTAAAAATATGTCATCACCCCGGGCACTGGTAATACGCGATGGCACAGAAATAAGAATACCCGGACGCGAAGTTGTCATTGGAGATTTAATGGTCCTACAGGAAGGAGACAGAATAGCCGCAGATGCCGTTTTGGTCGATTCTATGAACCTACATGTAGATGAATCATTGTTGACCGGTGAATCTTTTCCGGTCGAAAAACTGCACTCAAAAACCGACGATTCCCAAGCTGTTCTTGTTTACTCCGGAAGTCTGATTGTTCAGGGCAACGGCAGGGCAAGAGTTACCGCCACAGGTATCAATACCGAATTTGGTAAAATCGGAAGCTCGCTGGTTTCAATCAAAGAAGACGAAACAAGTCTGCAAAAAGAAATGAAAATCCTGATAGGACGTTTATTCCTTGTGGGAATTGCCCTCAGCATTTTTGTTGTTGTTGCATTCTATCTCTCAGGGGGAGATTTTATACATGCTTTACTGAATGGACTTGCCGCTGCAATGGCTATACTTCCGGAGGAATTTCCGGTGGTGCTGACTGTATTTCTGGCTCTGGGAGCCTGGCGACTTTCAAAGAAAAAGGTGTTGTGCAGGAAACCTTCTGCCATTGAAACATTAGGTTCTGCCACTGTTTTATGCAGCGATAAAACCGGCACCATCACGATGAATAAAATGGAAGTTGTGAAATTGTATGATGGCAGTGATTTAATTTCCGTATCTGAAATCAGTGATAATTCAAAATCACCCGGACTACTTCTGGAAACCGCAGTAGCTGCCTGTCAGAAAGGAAGCCCCGATCCTACCGAAAAAGCGATTGAAGCGCTGGAAAAATTCATTCAGCGGGGGCATAAAGAAGAACTATTAAAAGAGTATTCATTCAGCCGCGAATTACCCTGTATGAGCAGGGTTTTGAAAACAGATTCAAACAGGCTGCCGGTAGTTTGCTGCAAGGGAGCACCTGAAACTATTTTTGAACTTTGCCGACTCAGCCCTGAAGAAATTGAAAAACACTCTGAAGTACTTGCAACACTGGCATCTTCAGGTTACCGGGTCCTTGGTGTTGCCAATACGGTCTGGGATGGCGAGTACTTGCCCGACAGTCAGCTTGGATTTAAACCTGATTTCACCGGATTGATTGCTCTCGAAGATCCGCTTAGACCCGGCGTGAAGCAGGCTGTTAAAGAATGTATGGAAGCCGGGGTAAAAGTGGTGATGATAACAGGCGATTATCCATTGACAGCCAAAAGCATTTCTGAACAGATAGGTTTGAGCAAAGATGGCGAACTTATGAGCGGAGCCGAACTCAATCAGTTAAGCGACCTTGAACTCGGTAAACGTATATCAAAAATCAATGTTTTTGCCCGCGTTGTTCCCGAACAAAAACTGAGAATTGTGAGAGCCTATAAAGCCGCTAATGAAATTGTGGCGATGACCGGCGATGGCGTCAATGATGCGCCGGCATTAAAGGCTGCACATATAGGCATAGCAATGGGAATGAAAGGAACTGATGTTGCCCGCGAAGCATCATCCCTTGTGCTGCTCGACGACCAGTTCGATTCTATAGTTGCCGCTATCAGAAACGGAAGAAAAATATACGACAACCTGCAAAAAGCCATGTCGTATATTCTTGCCATTCATATACCGATAATCGGATTGACTTTATTGCCTGCATTTTTTTCTGAACTTCCGGTTATTTTATTGCCTTTGCATATCATATTCATGGAACTGATTATCGACCCGGTTTGTTCGGTTGCCTTCGAATCAGAAGAAGAAGAAAAAGACATCATGAACAGGCCGCCCCGAAATCCGGATGAAGCATTTTTCGGATTTAAAAAAATCAGTCTGAGTGTATTAAGAGGCTTGCTCTTGATGGTATTGGTGGTGATAGTTTATTTTTTATCAATTGAGGAAGGACACAGCGAAAAAGAAATTCGCGCCATTGCTTTTTCGGCGCTGATTATAGGAAATATGGCACTCATACTCACCAGCCTTTCCAAAACCCGTTTTGTTTATTCGGTACTTAAAGAAAGAAATATCTCTCTTATTCTGATACTGACTTCGGCCCTTCTAATTTTAATAGCTATTCTGTTTCTGCCGTTTTTACAAACCACCTTCAGCATCAGTATGCCGGGTATTGTACATTTTTTACCGGTCATTTACAGTACTTTTATTTTCCTAAGCTTGCTGGAATTGATTAAATTTTTCAGGTTGAAATTCCGGAAATGATAGTAATAGCTTTAAAACAGTTAATGAAAATATTACGGTCTTCATACAAATTCGACCTGCCTTCTTTACATTTGCAGAAACAAGTCTATTTTAATTTCAATGCCAATACTTCCCGTCCTGGAAACAGAAAGAATCATACTTAGAGACATCGAAGATTCCGATCTAAAAGAAGTGTTTGCAATGCGCTCAGATCCGGAGCTTATGCGCTATATTCCCAGACCGCTATGCGAAAACGATGAAGACGCAATGAAACACATCCGAATGATCCGGCAAAACAATTCTAAAAACGAAAGTGTCAATTGGGGAATTGCAAGACGAAGTGATAACAAACTCATTGGTATTGGCGGATATGTGAGGCGGCAACCCGATAATTTCAGAGCCGAAATCGGCTACATTCTTTTGAAAGAAGAACATCAAAAAGGTATCATGAGGGAAATAATACCCGTGATGATTAACTATGGATTTGAAAAAATGAATTTAAATACCATTGAAGCGATTATCGATCCGGATAATATTGCTTCAGAGAAATTGCTCCTGCATTTCGGGTTCATAAAGGAAGCGCATTTCAGGGAAAATGTCTTTTTTGATGGTCGTTATATGGATTCCGTACACTACACCCTATTCAGAACAAATCAAGTATCTTCAGTATGAGTCATAAATTAAAAATACTGATTGCAGGTGTTGGCGGTGTTGGTGGTTTTCTGGGAGCAAGGCTGGCATCAGCAGGCAATACTGACGTACATTTCCTCTGCCGTGGTGAACACCTTAAGGTAATACTTGATAAGGGACTCATGCTCGAAGAATCAGGTAACACAAGCATTGCTAGACCGTCTTCTGCTTCCGACAACTGCAGTAATATGCCCGAAATGGACATTATATTATTGTGCTGCAAATCCTATAGTCTGGATGATATTTGCAAGAACATCAAGTCGTGCACGGGTAATAAAACTGTATTGATTCCATTGCTTAACGGTCTTGGTCACGAAACCGTCATCAGAAAGTACTTTCCTGAGAATACCATTCTCAAATCATGTATCTATATAGTTTCAAAATATGAAGCACCGGGCCACATAGTTTTTGGTGGTAAAACACATCGCTGGCTGATTGATGCTCAAATCGATTCAATTGATAATACAGGTTCATTCAGCCGCATGTGCAGCGAAGCCGGTATTAACCTTGAATTACACAGCGATATAGAAAGCAGACTCTGGGAAAAATTCTGTTTTATCTCTGCGCTGGCAAGCTATACATCTGCCTTATCTGTGAATACCGGTCAGATATGTTCAGACCCACAACACCGGCTTCAACTGATGGAATTGTTTAAAGAAGTTATTCTTCTGGCACAAATTACCGGAATAACAATGCCCGTTGATAACACAGACAAATACATGAAACAAGTTGAATCCCTGCCCCCCGGCACAACTTCTTCTATGGAAAGGGATTTCACTCTGCACAAAAAGTCTGAATTCGAAACGCTTTGTGGGTTCGTTGTCAGGCATGCCGCAGAAAATAATCTTAATGTTCCCGCTTACGAAAGTTGTTATAAAATTTTAAAAGAAAAAGAAGCAAAAAATGCCGGAATGAGCCTGTGATTCAGGACAATCTAAAAGTATTAAATCTTCCGATTAAAATATTCAACTACCCTAATTTAACAGAATCTGAAACAGTGGTTTCGCCGGTTACCAGTCCACCGAAATTTTTGTTTTCAAAATGCACATAATGTCGCAGCAACTTATTGGCATTATCGCTGAGTATACCCAGCTGTTCGATAACTGATTGTGCGATGTTGTATTGGGGTCCCATTTTGCCATCATCCACTTTAATACAGATGCCGTAATTCAATTGACGAATACCGATTGAATAAACACCATCAGCACCGGTCTTCCCAATCAGTTTACCTTCAGACAAACGCATGAGATCTGTGCAATATCTCTTTTTACCTGCTATCATTTCCGGATATTTCACAATCGAATCAACCATCAGATGACAGGCTTTCTGTACTCTCTCATCAAAGCGCTCAGGGTATACAAGATTTTTATAGGCTACTGCCTGGTTGAAAACCGGAAAAGCAAAAATGGGCGCTGAACAACCATCAATACCTGCTTTGATTTTGTCTTTGGGATACTCGTGAAAATCAGAAATCACATCGAGTATTTCACAATGCAATGGGTGCTGAATATCGATGTAATTATCTATTGGCCAGTTGCGATAAATACAGTATGCAAGAAACCCTGCGTGTTTGCCGCTGCAGTTGTTGTGAATTTTACGCGGATGCTGATTGCTTTTAATCAGTTCGAACTGGTCTTCTCTCAGTGTCGGCATCTGAGGGCCGCATTGCAAGGCATTTTCGTCGAGTCCGATTTTCCTAAGAATTCCGTTTACGGTATCGACATGATCGTGTTCGCCGTTATGGCTTCCGCAAAACAATGCAATTTCTTTTTCATCAAAGCCAAAATGTTCAACAGCACCTGAAGTCAGCAAAGGTATCTGCTGAAAAAATTTCAAAGCAGATCTCGGATAACAAACCTGTTTGATATCTCCTGTACTGTAAACTACTTTATTGTCTTTATCTACTATGCAAATAATGCCGCGGTGGAAACTTTCCAATACATCTCCCCTGCTTACTTCAACTAATATCGGATTACTCATTCTTTAAGATTCTTTGTGATTTGCCAGCAGAAACATACAGGCCATGCGTATTGCCACACCATTTTCTACCTGATCTAGAATGATGCTGTAATCGCTGTCGGCCACTTCGCTGGTTATTTCGACGCCCCTGTTAATAGGCCCCGGATGCATGATGGTAATATCTTTACCCAGACTATCCAGTATGTCCAGTGTCAAACCGTATTGCATGCTGTATTCTCTGAGAGAAGGGAAATATCTGATGTCCTGCCTTTCGAGTTGTATTCTGAGCATATTGGCGACATCGCACCATTCGAGTGCTTTGCGCAGATTGTGTTCAACCTTTACCCCCAGTTGTTCAATATGTCTTGGTATCAAAGTACTCGGGCCACAAACCATTACTTCTGCACCCAGTTTCTGCAGACAATAAATATTGGAAAGGGCTACCCTGCTGTGTAAGATATCTCCGATTATGGCCACCTTTTTACCGGCCACATTGCCGCAGGCTTCTTTAATCGAATAGGCATCGAGCAGAGCCTGGGTGGGATGCTCGTGGGTACCGTCGCCGGCATTGAGTATGGTTGCGTCTATGTGCTTGGAGAGAAAGATGCAAGCCCCAGGACTCGGATGTCTCATCACCACCATATCCACTTTCATGCTTAGAATATTCTTAACCGTATCTATCAGTGTTTCACCTTTTGATACTGACGAAGATGAAGAAGAAAAATTGATGACATCGGCACTGAGCCTTTTCTGGGCCAGTTCAAAAGATATTCTGGTTCTGGTTGAGTTTTCGAAGAAAAGATTGGCTACCGTTATATCCCTTAAAGACGGCACTTTCTTGATAGGCCGGTTGATGATAGTCTTGAAATTGTCGGCTGTTTCAAAAATCAGCTGAATGTCCTCTTCTCTGAGGTCTTTGATTCCGAGCAGATGCTTTACAGATAATTGTGTCATTCGTTAATCAGCCAGACTTTATAATTGTTTTCTTCCCATTCTACTTTTACTTTTTGTCCCTGACCTCGGGTGTCAACTGTTTTGCCGACATAATCGGGTGCAACAGGATTTTCTCTGTTGAATTTGCGGTCTATCAGAACACAGAGTTCTACTTTTGATGGTCGTCCGAAACCCAGCAGTGCATCCATGGCACTTCTGATGCTTCGACCCGTGTAAAGCACATCATCAATTAAAATGATATTCATATTCTCGGTACTGAATGGAATATGTATCGGACTTGCCAGTAATTGCTTTTCGTTTGTCCGGTAATCGTCCCTGAAAAAGGTAAAATCAAGTTCACCGTACTTCACTCTGGTACTGATGATTTCTTCTATCATCTGCCTGATTATCCTCGCCAGCATAATGCCCCTTGGCTGAAGTCCAATGATGGCGGTATTGGTAAAATTGTCGTGGTTCTCTATCAGTTCGTATGCAAGCCTTCTAATTGTCGCATTCAGTTTCCTGTGGTCGTATAAGAGTTTACCTTCCATTAATTTTCTGATAACTGAATAATGTATTCGTATTCTTTAGGACTGACTTTTGAAACACTGATGCGGCTCAGTTTAACAAGTTCCATGCCCGCCAGCTTTTTGTCGGCTTTGATCACACTGAGGGATACGGGGTTTTTCAGTGTTTTGAAAGGTGCAACATCCACTGCTACCCAGTTCGCATCATCAGTGCCCGGATCCTGATAGGCTTCACGCTTCACTGTAGCTATACCAACTATTTCTTTTCCTTCGTTGCTGTGGTAAAAGAGGCAGAGGTCCCCTTTCTTCATTTCTCTCAGATTGTTTCTGGCCTGGTAATTTCTTACACCGTCCCAGACTGCCTTCTTGTCTTTCAATAACTGCTTCCATGGAAACACGGAAGGTTCTGATTTGATAAGCCAATAATTCATTGGAGGCAAAGGAACATAAAATATTGATAGCAAGCAATACTCCGTGTGAAAAGGATATTCACTTTTTTTGAAGAGGAGGAGGAGATTGAAGAGGAGAAGAGGAGGGGAGTAGAAGATAGTAGATAGAAGAGTAGATGAGTGAAGAGTAGAAGATAGAAGATAGAAGATTAGAAGATAGAGTGTTGACTTTTGAAGAGCCTGCCCTGAAGTGTGCCGACGAAGGAGGCTCTACTTCAGGGGTTGCCCTGTATCGTTACGCCTCTGACGGATTGGCTAATGATTCGGGAGTTGGACCACAATAAAAATCGAATTCTGTTTATAAATGCAAATTCGTATTACCCCCGGCTTCAGCCGGGGGATCTGGCAATAAACTGATAGGGCTTTAGCCCCTGTCAGGGTATATGTGTTTAAAGTAAATAAAAGGCAGGTGTTTGCAAATTGAAGGCTAAGTCTTGTCTTCACAAAAACAATCAATAAGCCCTAAAACCTGTCGGATGAAAAAAAATCACCGAATAGGATACAATATTACAAGCAATTTCCGGAACCGGAAAAAACAACTTAATAACGGCTCATATTATCAGATAAAGTCTAAACTAATTCAGATAATGCATCTTCCAAAAATCTCTATTCTATTTTTGATCTATCTTCTACTCTCCATGAAGCAGAGCCTCCTTCGTCGGCACGCATTCTTGGCAAACCTACTCCTCTACTCTTCTACTCCTCTACTCTTCTATCATCTTTCATCTTTAATCTTTCTTCTCTCCCCTCTCCCCCTATCTTTGCCCTTCCAATGACAAAAACCGATTTAAAGAATCATCTCGATAACTTGTACAAGCAATTCAATCAGACCGGTTTTGTGGAAAACGATCCGATTCTTATTCCGCATCAGTTCAGTAAAAAAGAAGATATTGAAATCATGTCTTTCCTTATTTCGTCAATAGCCTGGGGGCAAAGAACCTCCATCATCAACAGCGGAAATAAACTTGTAAAAATATTTGAAGGACAGCCACACGATTTCGTACTCAATCACAGTGATAAAGACCTTAAAGCCTGCCTCGGATTTGTGCATCGCACATTCAACGAAACTGACCTTATTTCATTTGTTTCATTTTTGAAAGAAATATATCAACAAAAAGGCGGTCTCGAATACGCTTTTTCAAAACACCTGGGTATAGGTGACTTACACATAGAAAACGCGCTCAACGGTTTCAGGGCAAGTTACGAATCGAGTCCGTCATTTATCAAAAGAACCGCCAAGCATATTGCTTATCCTGGCGGCGGTAGCGCCTGCAAAAGACTGAATATGTTTTTAAGGTGGATGGTGAGAACCGAAAAGAATGGCATCGACTTCGGAATCTGGAAATCAATCAAGCCGTCGCAACTGATTATTCCGCTCGATGTGCATGTAATTAATCAGGCTCTGAAACTTGGATTAATCAAATCGGAAAAAAGCAACTGGACAACAGCACTTGAGCTCACTGCAAGACTCAGAACTTTTGACAGTGCAGACCCCGTAAAATACGACATTGCACTTTTTGGAAATGGAATAAACGAAAAATCAATAAACAAAACTACGCGTGATTTGTTTAAACAATTAATGGTATTTTAAACACGGTTATTTTATCAAAATAAATTGAGCGCAATGCTTGTATTGTTGATTGTAATTTTTACATTTGCCATCGTTTCATGATTATGCCTCTACTAATATGGCCAAAACAGTAAAACTAACAAAAGGTTACGACATCAAACTGGAAGGCGAAGCCCTCCGATTCTCCAAATCTCCTGTACTTTCAAGAAATTTCGCTATCAAGCCTACAGAATTCAAGGGAATAATTCCTAAATTGCTGGTTGATCAGGGTATGGAAGTAAAGGCAGGAGATGCCCTCTTTCATTCCAAAACGAATGAGAAGCTTTTATTCACCTCTCCCGTCAGCGGTGAAGTGATAGAAATTAAAAGGGGTGAAAAAAGAGTCATCGAAGAAATCATCATCCTGTCTGACAACAAAAATGCATACAAGGATTTTGGTGCTGCTGACCCTGCGTCACTGAACAAGGAACAAATAACAGAAAAACTGCTGGCTAGCGGTTGCTGGCCTTTGTTGCGTCAGCGTCCTTTCAATAAAATTGCCGACCCTTCGCAAACACCCAAATCGATTTTTATTTCAGGATTTGATTCAGCACCACTAGGCACAGATTACAATTTTATACTCGAACACCATGGAAAAGATTTCCAGACGGGAATTGATGTTTTGAGTAAACTCACCCAGGGAAAGATTCACCTCAATCTCGACAAAAACAGAAACAACTGCCATACGTTTGAAGATGCAAAAGGTGTCAGCATTACTTATTTCGACGGGCCCCACCCTGCAGGTAATGTCGGTATACAGATACACCATCTTGATCCGGTTACAACTAAAAACGACCTGGTATGGTATATCAATCCGCAGGATTTGCTTATCATAGGCAGATTGTTTAACAACGGAAAATACGATACTACAAGAATGGTGGCAGTGGCAGGCTCTGAAGTCATCAACAGACAATACTATAAAATGTGCATAGGCGCCAATGTCGCTTCTGTCATAGAAAACAACATTAATCCGGGTCATCAGAGAATCATTTCAGGCAATGTGCTCACCGGAACCAAGATAAGCGCTAATGATTATCTGGGATATTACGATCATCTGATTACCGTCATACCGGAAGGAGATGAAGAAGAATTTCTAGGCTGGCTTATACCCTCTTATCCAAGACCGAGTATTTCTAAAACATTACCTTCATTCATGATGCCGGAGAAAAAATACAAAGTAAACACCAATATGCACGGTGAGGACAGAGCTTTTGTAGTTACCGGAGAATACGAAAAAGTACTTCCTATGGATATACTCCCCCTCTATCTCATTAAAGCATGCATGAGCAGAGATATTGAAAACATGGAAGCACTGGGTATTTATGAAGTGGCCGAAGAAGACATGGCTCTTTGCGAATTTATCTGTACGTCGAAGGCACCCATACAGGAGATCATCAGAGAAGGATTAAACTACATTGAAAAAGAAGCTTAATATTTATGAGTAAACTAAAGGAAATAATGCAGCACTTGCGGCCTGATTTTCAGAAGGGCGGCAAGTACGAAAAACTGCGAAGCACTTTTGACGCTATTGATACTTTCCTCTTTGTTCCCGGACACACCACCCACGGTGGAACCCACATCAAAGACGGTATTGATCTTAAGCGTACGATGTTTACAGTGGTAATCGCCATGTTGCCTGCCCTCTTATTCGGCATCTGGAACGTTGGCTACCAGCATTTCAGAGCAATCGGACAGGAATCGGATCTGATACAGAATATGCTGCACGGCTCTATTGTCGTATTGCCGATAGTGGCAGTATCATATATCGTTGGTCTGGGTATTGAGTTTGTATTTGCTCAAACGCGTGGTCACCAGGTTAACGAAGGTTTTCTGGTTACCGGTATGCTTATACCACTGACATTGCCACCGTCAATTCCACTTTGGATGGTTGCACTGGCCACAGCATTCACTGTCATAGTATGTAAAGAAGTTTTTGGAGGAACGGGAATGAACCTTTTAAATCCTGCTTTAACGGCAAGGGTATTTCTGTTCTTTGCCTATTCATCCTATATGTGCGGAGAATATTTGTCTAACGGAGAATTTCTCTGGCTGGATGCCAACAGGAAAACCGGCGGTGTGATAGAAGGTTTCTCAGGTGCTACCAGTCTGGGAATACTTGGAGAAAGTAAAATGCCGGGTATCTCGCTCTGGGATATGTTCATGGGATATGAATTCGGCTCCATAGGTGAAACATCCACCTTCGCCATTCTGATTGGCGGACTTATACTGATACTTACCGGAGTTGGCAGCTGGCGCATCATGGTCTCTGTTTTTGCCGGCGGATTCATCATGGGCATGTTTATGAACAGTTTGAATACCGGATTACATCTCAATAATGTCTATATGTCTATCAACCCGCTGATGCACCTTTTAATGGGAGGATTTGCATTCGGTGCCGTATTTATGGCAACCGACCCGGTAAGTGCCGCTCAGACTGAAAGCGGAAAAATATGGTATGGCTTATTGATTGGCGCATTTACGGTGATGCTGAGGGTATGGAATCCCGCCTATCCGGAAGGGATGATGCTGGCCATATTGTTGTTCAATGTGCTTGCACCATTAATTGATTATTTTGTAGTTGAAGGTAATAAAAAAAGGAGGTTAGCCCGTGTCAAATAAAAATTCAAGCGTATATATACTGATGTATACCTGCATAGTTACGCTGGTATGCGGAATTGCACTTTATGTTGTTTCCAATCTGTTGAAACCCACTCAGGATGCCAACATAGAACTAGACAGAAAAAAAAGCATATTGTCCACCATTCTCAAACTGGACGATAGCTGGGATGCCAAAAAAATTGAAAGCACCTATAATGCCAGAGTGAAAGGTTATATCATAGACTTCAGCGGTAAAGTAGTTGAAGGTAAAAAAATAACCGATATCAGTGTGGATGCCGAAAACAAGAAAGCTTCCAAAGACAGACTTTATCCGGTTTATGAAATATCATCCGAAAAGGATGCCTCTAAGGTAGAATATTATGTATTTGCTGCCAGCGGAAGAGGATTATGGGATAAAATATCCTCATATATTTCTTTGAAGTCTGACCTGAACACCATCAACGGAATCGTTTTCGACCACAAAGCTGAAACACCGGGACTCGGTGCGCGTATCAAAGACGACGAAGCTGTTTACAGCCGTTATGCCGGCAAAACCATATTCGAAGGCGATAAGATCACCCCGGTTATAATGATGAAAGGCGAAGGCAATGACTATTCAAACAACCCTCACGCCGTTGATGGCATGAGCGGAGCAACTAAAACCGCCGTTGGCGTAAACGACATGCTGACTGATTACCTCAGCGCATACGAGAACTTTATTAAATCTAAAAAAACAAATTAACCATACCATATGAGTACTACAACTGTTGAACCCGTAGTAAAACCAAAAAGCGAAAGCCTGTTCTCTAAGAAGAACAGAGGCTTGCTTACCGATCCGCTCGACAGCAACAACCCCGTGACCGTTCAGGTGCTTGGAATTTGTTCGGCGCTGGCAGTTACCGTTAAAATGGAGCCGGCTCTTTTCATGACCATCGGATTGACATTCGTTTGCGCATTTTCCAATCTGTTTATTTCTATATTGCGCAACACAATTCCCTCAAGGATAAGAATCATTGTTCAGCTTGCCATTGTTTCCATGTTTGTGATCATAGTCGATCAGATATTAAAAGCCTATTTTTATGAAATATCCATGAAGTTATCGGTTTTCGTTGGACTGATCATAACCAACTGTATCGTGATGGGAAGACTGGAGGCATTTGCAATGGCCAACAAACCAATCCCTTCACTTATAGACGGTATTGGCAACGGACTCGGATACGGTTTAATTCTGATGTCAGTAGCTTTCCTTCGAGAATTGTTCGGCTCCGGTTCATTATTCGGATTTAAAATTTTTGAAGAACTCGGCATCAATTACATCGCAAACGGCGTCATGATGATACCTGCCGGTGCAGCTATCATAGTCGGTTTGTTAATATGGGGACAAAGGGCCAGAAACGGTTACAGAGAGACTGAATAAACTAAATAAAATAATATGTTATTAGCTAATGCATTAATAAATATAGCCGTCAAATCGATATTCATAGACAATATGATTTTTTCGGTATTTCTGGGTATGTGTTCATACCTGGCAGTTTCCAAAAAAGTTAAAACAGCTTTTGGTTTAGGATTAGCGGTTACTTTTGTATTGACCTTAACCGTTCCTATCAACTGGGCCATACAACACTATTTCCTGGATCCGGGAGCAATGAGCTGGATCAGTCCCTCGCTTGCGGGCATGGATCTGAGTTTTCTCCTGTTCATCGTGTTTATCTCGGTCATCGCTGCCTTTACACAACTGACCGAGATGGCTGTTGAGAAATTCAGTCCGTCACTCTATGCCTCACTTGGTATTTTCCTCCCACTTATTGCAGTTAACTGTTCAATACTGGGGGGTGCCCTTTTCATGTCTCAGAAAAATTACAGCACAGTAGCAGAGCCTATAGTATATGGTTTGGGTTCAGGTATTGGATGGTTAATAGCCATAGTAGCCCTGGCAGCCATACGCGAAAAATTAAAATACAGTGAGGTACCGGCGCCACTCAGAGGATTGGGTATCACCTTTATCATAGTTGGTCTGATGGCATTTGGTTTCCTTAGTTTCATGGGTTTTGAATTAAAATAAAAACAACACAAATGATTTTAAATATCCTTTTGGCGATAGATACCACTACCCTTATTCTCTCGGGTGCAATATTTACCGGTGTCATCCTTTTACTGGTGATCATGCTGCAGGTGTCGGCCCGTTATCTCGTTCAGCAGGGCGATGTCGAAATCCTGATTAACAACGAAAAAACCATTAAAGTACCTGCAGGCGGAACCTTGCTGTCTGCCCTGTCCAATGAAAAAATATTTCTTCCATCTGCCTGCGGAGGCGGTGGTACCTGCGCCATGTGCAAATGCGTGGTGTCTGAAGGTGGGGGCGATATACTGCCAACAGAAACAGGACATATCAACCGCAAGCAACAGAAAGAAGGCGTGCGCCTCGGTTGTCAGGTGAAAGTTAAGAACAACATGAAGATTCAGATACCTGATGAAATATTCGGTATCAAGAAATGGGAATGCGAAGTGGTTTCCAATTACAACGTGGCCTCATTCATCAAGGAATTTGTAGTTAAGCTTCCCGAAGGTGAAAGTCTGCATTTTGAAGCAGGTGGTTATATACAGATAGATGTACCCGAATGCGAGGTTGCCTTTAAAGACATGGATATCCGTCCGCTTCCGGGCGATCCGGCAGGCGACGAGAAGTTCAGACCCGACTGGGATAAATTCAAGCTATGGGATCTGAAAATGAAAAATCCTGAACCCATCTTCAGGGCTTACTCCATGGCCAACCACCCTGCAGAAGGCAATATCATCAAACTGAACATACGTATTGCAACCCCACCATGGGATAAGAATAAAAACGGATGGATGGATGTCAATCCCGGAATCTGTTCATCTTACGTTTTCAGCCGCAAACCCGGAGACAAGGTAACCATCAGCGGACCATACGGAGAATTCTTCATTAAACCAACCAAAGCCGAAATGCTTTACGTAGGTGGAGGTGCAGGTATGGCGCCATTACGTTCACATTTATTCCATCTCTTTCACACACTGAAAACCACTGACAGAAAAGTGAGTTTCTGGTACGGAGGAAGAAGCAAGAGAGAACTGTTTTATATAGACGAGTTCAGGGCCATAGAAAAACAATTCCCGAATTTCAAGTTCCATGTGGTGTTGAGCGAACCTGTTCCTGAAGACAACTGGGTCAACAAAAAAGACATCAACGATACCCAGGGCGACGGCTTCACAGGTTTTGTACACAATGCTGTGATCAACGAATACCTCAGCAAACACAAATCGCCCGAAGACATAGAATACTACTTCTGCGGACCTCCGATGATGAATGCTGCCGTACTCAAGATGTGCGACGACTGGGGTGTTCCCAAAGAAAACGTTTCATTCGACGATTTCGGCGGATAAACAATTAAAGATCATTGAAAAAAGGACACTCTCAGGGTGTCCTTTTTTTTTGCAGATATCAGATAAGGTTTCGGAGTAAGAGTATAATTATCTTTACCTGATAAATGTCTGCAGTCAATTGGATTTTTTTTGTATTTTTGACCTTTCAAAATGCCGCAAAGTTCCATCCCCTTAGATAAGACCATTGAATTACTGCTTCACCGCTATGAATGCGTTATCCTTCCCGGATTTGGCGGATTCATAGTAAGAGACAGCCCCTGTAATTTCAACGCGGCTAAGGATCAGGTAAAACCTTTTGCAAGACATATTTTCTTCAATACCCATCTCAAGGAAAATGACGGACTTTTGAGCAAGGAGATTGAAAAGCAGGAAAACCTCTCCTACGCCGAAGCAAACGAACACTGCAGAAAAGCAATCGAAGACCTGCGCAACGGCATTGAAGCTGGCGGCTCTATGCGCTTCGGCGATCTGGGTACGTTTTTCAAAGGACAGGAAAACATCTGGTTCGCTCCTTCTCCAACACTTAATTTATCACTGGAAAGTTACGGTCTTCAGCCTGTCGATGTACACAAGGTAAAAACCGAAGCCGTACCTGTAGAGGAAGCGGAAACTGAAGAGATAAAAATTACACAGACCGAAGCCGACCGCAAGCCAATAGAAACCATAGAAATAAGCGGACCCGGTTTGAAACCATGGCTGATTGCCGCTTCTCTGGCTTTGCTTGTGCACTTTGCTTACCTGGGTCTTGAAAAGCCCGAAATCAATAATAACCAGGCATCGGTTGTGCCCGAACTCAGTGTACCTCTGATGGATTCTTTCAAATCTGAAGTACAAGACAGCGACTCAGCCATTGCAAGTTCAGACAGCAGCAGTATAATTACTGATCAAGCTATAACAAATACAAATGTTACTCTTGAAGTACCTGAAGTGACTGTAAGCGATACACCGGTTATCCGTGAAGAGATAGTGCAGACACCTGCCATTGAAACAGTCGTAATACCCGCCCCTTCCGGCAATGAAAGCGAAGTAGCCGCTGCCATTGTCATCAAAGAACACAGGGTTGCCAGATACAAGCTCGAAGTCAATGCCGGCTATCATGTCAAGGATCTCATCAAACAGGGTATCAGTGCAAGAGTAGAATTTATTGGTGGCT
Organism: uncultured Chitinophaga sp.; assembly: GCA_964600345.1. GTDB lineage: Bacteria > Bacteroidota > Bacteroidia > NS11-12g > UBA955 > JABMMZ01. The sequence continues at coordinate 19,628 of CAZRKA010000030.1, forward strand.
GGTACGAAGTGATTGCCGAAGACAGCAACGGACAATAATTAAGAAAATACAAACGTTTAATATACAAATATGACCTTATCCATTCTATTACAGGCCGCATTCGACTCGGTGGCTCTGGAAACTGCAGCAGCAGCAGCGGCCGCTAAAACAAACGAATTACCAACGGGATTGTGGGAACTAACACTCAAAGGCGGTATAGTCATGATACCCATAGGCGTGATGTTCGTGATAGCGATATTCATCACCATTGAAAGATGGCTTACACTTCATAAAGCAGGAAAACTGGATGCCAATTTCATGTCGAGCATCAAGGACATGGTATTAAACGACAATATTGTTGGTGCCCAAACCCTCTGCGGCAGAACGGACACTCCTGTAGCACGCATGCTTGAAAAAGGCATTTCGCGTATTGGTAATCCGCTCAAGAATATTGAAGTGGCCGTAGAGAATGTCGGTAAACTCGAAGTGTATAAACTCGAAAAAGGCATGCCCTGGCTGGCCACCATTTCAGGTGCTGCACCTATGCTTGGATTTCTTGGAACCGTTACCGGTATGATATCAACCTTTGGCGGCATAGCCAGAGCAGGCGATCAGGTAAACGCCTCACAACTGAGCGGTGGTATCTACGAAGCCATGGTAACCACAGTAGCCGGTCTGGTAGTTGGTATCTTTGCCTACCTCGCCTTTAACCTGCTGACTGCCGCAATCGAAAAGATAGTATATAAAATGGAAGCCACTTCGGTGCAATTCCTGGATATACTTCAAACACCAACCAATTAATAACCTTACTGATGTCACTCAGAAAGAAAAGCAAGATTACCACAGAATTCAACATGGCCAGCATGACGGACATTATCTTTCTGTTGCTGATCTTTTTTATTCTCACCTCTACTGTGGTAAGAGAACCCGTGCTTAAGGTTCTGCTGCCTAAAGGTGTCAATGAAATCAATCAGATCAAGGAGCCGGTGCGCATGTATCTGAATGCCGAAGGTGTGTATGCCGTCGACGGACAAAAAAATGTTTTGTTTGAGGATTTACCTTTTGCCCTCCAGACGGAATTAAGCAAAAAACCAAATGCCGCTGTCAGTATTCATGCAGACAAAACCGTGATGTACGAAAAAGTCATGGAAATGGTAAGCATAGCCAATAAATCAGGCGCTAAAGTGGTGCTGGCACTGGAAAAGGAAAGTGTTAAATAAACAATTCAGACGATGAATCAGGAAACAGAAAGAAAGAACAGGATCATTTCAGGTATCAGCACTGCGCTGATCTGCATCGGATTGTTTCTGATATTCTGGTTTTATAATTTTCACTACGAACTTCCGGTACCTCCTCCCGAAGGCGGTGAAGTGGCCGTTAGTCTCGGCGAACCCGATGCCGGCGGACCCGAAGAAGTACCCGTAGAGGCAGAAAGCAAACCCAGTGTCCCTACCATGTCTGAACCGGAACCGGTAGAACAGACCGCTGACCCGGATGCTGTTGCCACAAAAAAAACAAGCGAAACGAAAACTAAGCCTAAAGAACCCGAAAAACCTGTAGAAGATGACCTGCTTAAATCTCTGCAAAAAGGCAAGGCCAATCAGAAACCCGCCAGTTCGGGCGACGGAACTAAAACAGGTGCTCAGGGCGATCCAAAGGGAACAGAAGGCGGCGATCCGAAAGGAACAGTTGGCGGTACAGGCACCAGCACCAGGCACACATTTACAGGCAGAACCTTCCGTCAGGGCAGCAGCAACAAGCGCTGTAACGACGAAGGCAAGGTGATACTCGACGTGATACTGATGCCCGACGGAAAAATCAAATACGACGGCATCAACCCGGCTTCAAGCGGTTCAAGCTGTCTTGAAAGCGTTGCCATAGACTACCTGAGAAGTTCCAGCTTCAACGCTTCTGATAATCCGGTCAGCATAGAAGGTACCATTACCTTTATCTTCAAGCTAAAATAAACCGTATTCGGATGGATTTTTCAGAGACGGTCGAATACCTCTATACCAGATTACCTTATTTCAGCCGCGACGGTCAGTCAGCCATCAAGAAAGACCTGCACAATACATTAAAACTGTGCGAACTGCTGGGCAATCCGCATCAGAAATTCAAAACCATTCACATAGCAGGCACCAATGGCAAAGGCAGTGTCAGTAATATGCTGGCTGCTGTATTTACTGAGAACGGATATAAAACCGGTTTGTACACCTCTCCGCATCTAAAGGATTTCAGAGAGAGGATAAGAGTAGATGGTGTGATGATCAGCGAAGACTTTGTCGTTGATTTTACAGAAAAAATGATTCCGCATATCGACACCATACAACCGTCCTTTTTCGAGATAACGGTTGCCATGTGTTTCGCCTGGTTTGCAGAACAAAAAGTAGACTATGCCATCATCGAAACCGGATTGGGCGGCAGGCTGGACAGCACCAATGTCATCAGTCCGCTTTTATCGGTCATCACCAATATCGGCATGGACCACAGTGATCTCTTAGGTGATACACTGGAAAAAATTGCAGGTGAAAAAGCCGGTATCATCAAAACCAATACCCCCGTTGTAATCGGAGAAAGCAATCCCGAAACAGATTTTGTATTCAGGAACAAAGCACAGGAAACCGCTTCGGATATTTATTTTGCAGACAGCAATATCAGGTACTACAACACCGAAATAGAAACAGACCTTAAAGGACATTATCAGCACAAAAATGCCGTTACGGTGATGCAGGCAGTAGAGGTGCTGCAATCGCTCGGCATTCAGATCGATGTCTATAAAACAGCCAGGGCCTTGATGAATGTCAGAAAGCTGACCGGTTTCAGGGGACGCTGGGAGATACTGGGCCGGCAACCCCTGGTCATTGCCGATACAGGTCATAACGCCCACGGCCTGGCCCTTGTGATGGAACAATTGAAAAGTGAAAAGTACAAACACCTTCACATTGTATTCGGCATGGTTAAAGACAAAGACCGTAAGCCTGTGCTCGAACTCCTACCGCCTGATGCCACGTATTACTTCTGTTCGCCTGCCCTTCTGCGCGGACTCGATCCGGAGGTGTTGAAAGAAGATTGCGCTGCGCTGGGACTGCAAGGCAAGGTCTTTAAGGGCGTGTCAGCTGCATTCGAAGCTGCAAAAAGAGAGGCAGACAAAGACGATTTAATTTTTATTGGAGGCAGTACATTTGTAGTGGCCGAAGTGTTATGAGTGCACTTAAAGAACTGATCATATTTACCGATGGGGCTGCACTGGGCAATCCCGGCAAGGGCGGCTACGGCATAGTCATGAAATGGGGCAATGCGCGCAAGGAAATAAGCGAAGCATACAGACACACTACCAACAACCGAATGGAACTGCTGGCAGTGATAGTGGCACTCGAAAGCATTAAGAAAGACGGAATAGTCATTAAGATGTATACCGACAGCCAGTATGTCTGCAATGCCAT
>CAZRKA010000031.1:0-17258 GCA_964600345.1 uncultured Chitinophaga sp.
TTACGGTATCGTATTTTTCGAGTTTGGCAACCGGTTTTTTACTGCCGTCGTTGTACAAGGTGCCATACCAGGTTCCTCTGTTATAAGTAGAGGCGTAAATTACATTGCAATTGCAGGTTTTATCCGGTTCGTAATAGATTTCAAGATCCGTCACCCTGACAGAATTTGGCAATCCCTTGCTGAAATATCTCCAGTTGCTTAGGGTAGAATCTGTATACCAAACGCCTCCTCCCATAGTACCTGCATATAATCCTCTTACTTTGCTCGAAGTGTCGAGCACAAGAGAGCCGACATTGAACGAGAAATTGCCGCCTACCTGGGTCCACGACGAACCTTTGTTGTTCGAAACATAGACTCTGTTGTTAATGCCTATATAAACTGTATTGGGGTTGGAAGGAGATGTTTCGATGGCATTGATAACACCCGAAACCGGCTGCGTGATGGCTGTCCAGCCCGGAGTAACAGCGTTGACACTGTCAGTTCTGAAAAATGTACCATCCGATCTGGATGCATAAAATATATGCGGATTGGAAATACAGTTTTCTGTTTCTGTGTAGTTATAAGAATTGCTGCCCCCCAGCATATTGGATATTTTTCTCCATGTGACTGTTCCGCTTCTGATATTATTGCTCCGCCATATATTTTTATAACCTATATACATGGTATTGCCATCGCCTTCGCGCAAAGAGAATGGCGTTACCCATCCACCCGATTCGTTGATGGTGTCGCTTCCGGTGGCAGTATATCCCTGACGGGCAATTGTGGCCTGTGTATTGACATTGTATATCCTGAAAATTTCGCCGTAATACAATTCGCCGTAACTGTAAAGCGGGTCGGTCTGATCCACTTCGCAATCCATGCCATCTCCGCCGCGGGTGGTATACCAGCCCTGATTGTAATTGGCAGTGCCGTTGTCCTGATATCCGTTTATAAGAATGTCTTTTTTGGTTCTCGAAGCACTCATGCGGTATATCTGAGCAATGCCAAGACCGCTTTTAAGGGGTATCCAGGCGCTGCCTTTGTTTCTGCTCATATACAATCCGCCGTCGTTGCCCGCGAATATATTTTTAGTGACCGGATGTGCTACAAGTTCGTGCTGGTCGGCATGAATCTGATTCACCCAGTAACCTGCTATGGTCCATGTTTTACCGGTGTCCGACGACCTGAAAACATTGACACCTCCGCAATAAATGATACCCGCATTTCCCGGATCACTCACCATATCCATATTATACCATGCCTGTCCGCCTGAACCGCTTCCGGTTGTAGAGTAATCGTGAATATTGGGGGTAGTAGACTGGGTGCGGAAACTTGTACCGCTGTCGCGCGAGAGGTAAAAACCTTTGTGGGCGCTTCCGTTGGCAATCCAGAAATAGACCAGAGACGGGTCGAGTGAATTCACTTCTATCACCGCTCTCGTTACAGCACTAGTGGGAATGCCGTTGCTGAGCTGAGACCAGTTAACGCCATTGTCGGTGGAGCGGTAAAGAAGTCCGTCTTTAGTAGCATATACCACATCGCTGTTATTCGGTTTGAAAACAATATCCTTGAAAAATCCGCCGTTATAAGTCTGAGTCCAGCTGCCGCCACCGTTGGTACTTCTGTAAATACCTCCGTTACACGCCGCCAGTATTGTACTTGTATCTACCGGGTCAATGATCAGTTTACTGACAGTGCGGTTGCCAAGTCCGGAACTGCGCTGTATCCATTTTCCTCCCGCATTATAACTTTTAAAAACCCCGTAACCGCTGGCATCGCTGTTATCTCTGTCGCCCGAACCAAAATACATGATATTAGTATTGCGGGGATTAATGGCAATGGCCGAAACGCCAAGAGTGGGAAGAGAATCCGAATATACAGACCAGCTGATACCGCCATTGGTCGACTTCCAGATGCCTCCGGCCGCAGCTCCGACATATATGATATTGCTGTCTGTTGGATGCAGCGCTATCGAATTAACACGACCCATACCGTTAATCTGTCCGGTATTGTTAACCGGAAGGGTTGTTGGTCCTATACTTTTCCAGTCGCCCTGGGTTTTGCAGGCCACAGTTCCTGCTCCAAGACCGGGTCTTTGTATATCCCAAAGCAAATCGTCGTCTTTGATTTTCTGAATCAGGTCGTTGTATTGCAGAGAAGCATCCGGAAAATTTCCGGCACTGTCTATAATATGCGAAGCCAGCCATTCCCAGCGTTTAAACACTTTCCAGCCATCGCCTTTTTGAACGCTGCGATTAGTCCAGTAAATTTCGAATGCCCTTTGAGTCTTGTAAAAGTTGACGGAAGGATCCTGCATCATGCTTATCCAGTAAGGATAATTGGCAGTGTCCATGGTGTTCTGGGCACCGAGTCTGAAGAAGCAAAAGAAAAAAAGTAGAATTAGTAATTGTACCCTCATAGAATGTAATGTACAACAAAGATAAGTTTTTATTTAAAATTGGTGATGTGGATTAATACATCCGGGCCTGCATATAGAATGGATTGTAAACAAATGGTAAAATTTCGGTACTTATAATTTCTTTGATTTGTGTTACCTAATCATAATCAGAGGGTTTTAATCATTTTTCGAATAAGAAAATCATTAGGGTAAAAAAATATACTTGTTTAATAGAAAATTGTTCTGGATTTAAGTGCATTTAGGTTAAGTTGAAGTTAGTTTTTGCTTATATCATCAGGCGTTTTTTAGCTTAAAACATTACCAAATTTGCAACGTTTTTTAACTCCTGAACACGAAAGTTACCTGAATCATTTGTTTAAAAAGTGTAAAATGAAAAATGGCAGATATATGACAGTATCATTGAACAGTAATTGATTATTTCCGGATTAAACAGCAGCTTTAGTACTTTGAAAAAGCATGATTGATTAATAGATTAGTTGAAGAGAATACAAAAAATGGACTTTAATGATATAGCCTTTTTCAATCAGTTAAAACAAAGAATTAAGTGTTTCAAGCAGGTCTGTTTATGTCATAAGAAAAGAATAGGTAAAATTGATTTATAATAACTATTCAGATAGGGCATAGTCTGATTTGTTGCAGGGCAAAGCTTTCATCCGATTTTTCCGGCCTTTATCCGTCCTTCTTCACATTTATTTTTATTCCCGCCCAATTTCACTATTTTCGCTTCGTTTTTTTGTAAAAATTATGAGTTATAAAATGATTAACAACCTATTGGGTTGGTTGATGTTCCTGGTAGCGATGGTAGTGTACACACTGACACTTGAACCTTCTGTGAGTCTGTGGGACTGTGGTGAATTCATCTCTGCTTCGGACAAGCTTCAGGTTGTGCATCCGCCCGGAGCTCCTTTCTTTCTGCTGACAGGACGGCTATTTGCGATGTTTGCATCCGATCCGGCCGGAGTGGCCGTGGCTGTTAACATGATGAGCGCTGTTTGCAGTGCCCTGACAGTGTTGTTTACCTTCTGGATAACCACACATTTTGCAAAGAAAATGGTGAAAGACCAAAGTTCTGCAGCAAACCGTGCCGCTATATTCGGCAGCGGTATCATTGCAGCTCTGGCACTTACTTTCAGCGACTCTTTCTGGTTCTCGGCAGTTGAGGCAGAGGTTTACGCCATGTCTTCATTCTTTACTGCGCTTACTTTCTGGGTAGCACTTCGCTGGGAAGAAAGCAACAGCGAATATGCAGACAAATGGCTGGTGATGATTGCCTACCTGATTGGACTGGCAATAGGAACTCACTTGCTGAACTTGCTTGTTATACCCGCTGTTGTATTTATATACTACTACAAACACTATACACCAAACCGCAAAGGACTTATTTATGCATTCCTGATTGGTCTTGCGATATTATTCTTCATTCAGAAAGGCATCATTCCGGGTATCCCGATGCTGATGGCTAAGCTGGATCTGATTTTTGTCAACGACATGGGTATGCCGTTTAATTCAGGAAGCATTTTCGCATTAATGCTCCTGATAGGTTTAACTGCCTATGGTATTTATTACTTTGCGAAAATCAAACCGAATCACATGGCCAATCTGGGATTCGTTTGTCTTGCTTATATTCTTCTTGGATATTCGAGTTATGCCATGGTGGTTGTTCGTTCGCTCGACAATCCTGCTATTGACATGAACAATCCTGAGGAGCCTTTCAATCTGCTGAGTTATATCAACCGCGAACAATACGGAGATCGTCCGTTGTTTTACGGCCCTTATTTCAACGCACCTCCGGCCGACAACAACGGCGACGGTTATCCTGATATCAAGGAAGGCAGAACCCTCTACAGAAAAGACGCAAGCAGCTATACCGATATCGGGGTTAAACAGGATTATATCTACGAAAAAAGCTATTCAACATTTTTCCCGAGAATGGGAGATAAGGATAAAGAAACCAGCGAACAGGGTTACAGAAGCTGGGGCAATATGAAAGAAGTGGTTGAAAGGCTGGATTATGCCGAACAGAGACTCGCCAACACCCAGGATCCGAAAGAGCGTCAGGAGATTCAGGCAGAAATCAACGATATAAAATCGGTTAAGCCTAAAATGAGCAATAACCTCTCATTCCTTTTCAGGTATCAGCTTGGTCACATGTATTTCAGGTATTTTATGTGGAATTTTGCCGGACGTCAGAACGATCAGCAGGGACACGATTTTAACGCCTATATCGACGGCAACTGGATAAGCGGTATTAAATTTTTCGATGCCCTCAGACTCGGACCACAAACAGAATTACCGGAGTATCTCGAAAAAAATCAGGCCAGAAACAAATTCTTTTTCCTGCCGCTCATACTCGGTATACTCGGATTGGTTTTCCATTTTAAACGCGGAAAGAACGATGCGGTTATCACCATGGTGCTTTTCCTGTTCACAGGTTTACTGATTAACATATTCCTGAACCAGCCTCCATACGAACCGCGCGAAAGAGATTACTCCATCGTAGGGTCGTTTCAGACTTTCTGTATTTGGATAGGTTTAGGTGTGTTATTTATATGGGACAAACTGAAGTCGAAAATATCAGGCATGGGGGCAGCAGTGCTTGCAGCAGTTGTTTCTCTCAGTGTTCCTTATCTGATGGGTTCGCAGGGCTGGGATGATCACGACAGAAGCAAGCGCTATCTCGGTATCGATTTTGCAAAGAACTATCTCATTTCATGTCCTGAAAATGCCATTTTGTTTACCAATGGCGACAATGACACATATCCGCTCTGGTATGCACAGAATGTTGAAGGTATCCGTACAGACGTTCGCATTATCAACCAGAGTTTGTTGCCGACAGACTGGTATTCGCAGGTATTGCTGACCAAAGTATACAAGAGTGAACCACTTCCTCTCACCATTACCAAAGATCAGCTTGCCGCCGGTGTGAATGATTATTTCCAGTATCAGGAAAGCAAGGATTTTGCACCTAAGGATTTGAGTTCAGTACTCAAACAAATGATGAGCGGTAAATCGCCTTATTACAGCACGCGCAAATTCAAAGTGCCGGTTAATAAACAAGCTGTAATTGACGCTGGTGTCGTTTCTATCAAAGACACTGCGGATATAGTAAACGAAATATTCATTGATTTTCCGGGCAGGGGTCTCAACAAAGGTGATCTTGTATTGCTTGATCTGATTGCGACCAATGCCGCTAAAGGCTGGAAGCGCCCTATATGTTTTACAACCACATCGGGCAGCGACGGATTCCTGAATATGGAAGCGTATTTCGAAAGAAGAGGTCTGGTATATCAGCTTATACCGATTAAATCTCAGGCATCGAGAAACAATGTCAGCAGAGTAAATGAAGATGTTGTATACGACAACCTGATGAAACACTACCGTTATTCGGGCATGAAGGAAAAGTCGAATTTTTATCTCGACGATAAAGCGACAATAGTACCTTCTACCATTCAGAATATGTTTGTTTCGTTGTCAGGTCATTTCCTTGGCAAAATCGAAGAAATTAAAATGCGCGATTCAGGTCTCTTGATTCCGGGTAACAAAGAAAAAATAGACGGGTATAAAGAGAAAATCAGAAACCTGATGATCAAATGTGAACAGGAAATTCCTGAAAAAGTATTGTTGACCAAAGGGCAGATGAAGTACAATATAGCCATGATCTGGCACGAGGTTGGTGATATGAAGAAAGCCGAACAGCACCTCAGCGAATTGTATGAGATTAGCCGTCAGGAAGTAAGGTATTTCATCAAGTTTGGCAGCCGCAAAACCATGTACATGAGAGGTCTCACCAAAGATGCCTTCGATGTAATGGAACGCTGCGCCAATACTGCCAAGGAATGGAAAATGGATGTACTGAGCGGCAAATGGGATAAAACAAATAAAGACCTGAGTAATGCTGTCAATAACTTTATCAATACAGACTAAAAGGTTAGTCTAAAATAAAAATATATGGAAAGACGCACTGGTTGCGTCTTTCTTTTTCAAAGCAAGTATGATATGAATAAAGAAGAAAAAGATTCCACCCTCATTTTTGGCATCAGGCCTTTGGAGGAAGCACTGGACAAAGGCGTGAATTTTATGAAAGTGTATGTTCAGAAAGGCATGGGTGAGGGTCTGAAGCACATCAAGCAAATTCTGAACCGTCACAAGGTTAATTTCACGGAAGTGCCGAAAGAGAAACTCGACAGTCTGTCGAAATTCAAAAATCACCAGGGAGTGGTGGCCAAAATTTCTGCAATTACCTATTTCAATGCAGAAGAACTGGTTAAGGATTTACTTTCCAAAGGCAAATCACCTTTTCTTATTGCCCTCGACAGAATTACCGATGTGAGGAATTTTGGGGCCATTGCACGTACTGCTATGGCAGCCGGTCTTGATGCCATTATCATACCCGAGAAAGGCGCGGCTACGGTCAGTGAAGAAGCCATTAAAACATCGGCAGGCGCTTTGTTGCATTTGCCGGTATGCCGTTCTACAAATTTGTTTCAAACAGTTAAGCATTTGAAAGATGATGGTTTGATGGTTATCTGCAGTACCGAAAAAGCAAATAAGGAAGTGTTTTACGAAAAATACAGCAAACCTTGTCTGCTGATAGTAGGCAGCGAAGAAGACGGTATTCAGCCTGCACTTTTAAAGCTGGCAGATAAACTGGTGAAGATTCCGATGAAAAGCGAACTCGATTCGCTTAATGTTTCGGTAGCAGCCGGTATCATGATTTATGAAGTGATAAGACAGAATCCCTGATTACAATTTATGAGAAATTTGATTTTCTCCCTATTTGCATTCTGTGCATTTTATCTCCAGGCGCAGAATCGCTTCAGCAAAGACCTGACGCTGAAAGTGATTTATCAGCATCAGTATAATTTAAATACAGATGCATTACTTCCATTTCTTAAACACAGTGAAGAAAAGTATCGTTTGGCGGCCTGCATGGCATTTGCTTCGGTTCAGGACACGGCAGCCATCAGAGATTTGAAAGAGTTGGCAAAAACAGATTTAAGTTCGGACGTCAGGAAAGCGGCCGTATTTAGTCTGGGTCAGTTGCGTTTGAACAGCATCAGCAAATATTTCATTTCTAAATACAATGAGAAAAATTACAAAACCATCAGGAACGAATTAATGATGGCTATTGGCAAAGGGGCCCGCGCAGAGGATACCGTGTTTTACGATCACATAAAAATAAATAACAAGGACTCAGCAGCAAATTATGCATACGTTTACAGTGTTCATCAGGCGTATAGAAAAAAACATATCAGTAAAGGCATTCTAAAAAACATAAAGCAGATTATTTCGCATAAAAGCTATTCCACCGTGGTGAAAAACAACAGTAAAGAGGCAGAGATACTGGCGATGTATTGGGGCTTGTTTCCCGGGCAGTATCGGTCGGGCTTACCTGATAAAATTGATAACATGCCTCCAATGAAATTTCTTATAGATAACAGGGAAGTTTCACTACAGCTTCAACGCGATTCAAATCCTTATCATTTAATTGACTTTTTAAACAAGGGTGAACTTACTGTTGTTTTACTTGAAAATCTGGCATTCAATGACAGTATGGCATTTGTTGTAAGAACGCATTGTATGGAAAAACTTTTAAGCAATCATGTTTATAAGGATACGCTTGATTTCAAACGTTTGCTGGGTTCAGGGAATGGGGCATTTATTTCAATGGCTTGCGAGAAAATCAGAGAGGACAGCACTTTCAGAAAGCAGGACAGAATTTCCCCGGACTACCTAAACGGGATTCAAAAGAAACTAAGAATGCCGGAAGAATTTGAAGTATGGGTAGATATAGAAAAAACCAAAGCATGGTATACCAATTCAACATATACTTATAAGTCGTGGTTTACGACCGCTTATAAAAATCCGATTGACTGGGAGTTTGTAAACCGTATTCCGGAAAATCAGAAAGTGAAGATAACAACGAATAAAGGCATTATCATCATGGTTTGCAGAGTGAATGAATCACCGGCTTCTGTGGCCAATTTCCTGAAACTTGCAGACAGTGGTTATTACAACGGTAAATATTTTCACCGCATGGTGCCTGATTTTGTGGTTCAGGGCGGATGTCCGCGGGGCGACGGCTGGGGAGCATTAAACTGGGTGCAAAGAAGCGAGTTCAGCAATTTCCTGACTTATAAACCGGGTAGCGTAGGTCTTGCTTCGGCCGGAAAAGATTCAGAGGGTGTTCAGTTTTTTATCACCCATACATGGACCCATCATCTGGATGGAAGATATACGATTTTTGCTGAGGTAATTGAAGGCATGCAGGTTGTCAATATGCTGACAGTCGGAGACATCATACTGAGGGTGGAAAGGATTTAAAAGCAGCACCGGTCCAGGATACTTTGTCAGGATGAGTTTTGCCCCGTGTATTATTTACAATGGGTTAATTCCGATTGATAAACACAATATCGTTCCGTCTCAAGCAGATCTGTTACAGGCTGAAATTAGAGGTCCTTCGAAAAATTATCTGATTCCGGTATAACATATATGACATTACCTGTCAGATTAGAAGATTTATTATGCAGCAGAGCAGGCAAATATTCCTGCCTTTTTATTCAAGCTTTCTATAGTCCCCATTGCTTTCAAAAAAATTCTTTAATTTGCATGGCATCCTGAATCGGGATACATCAAACAAACTTAAACGACACTTTATGAAAATGAAATACACCGTATTGACTATTGCTTTAGTTCTGAATATGCAAAGGATAATGGCACAAGTCCCGGCTATTGAATGGGCAAAATGTTTCGGCGGCACAGATGGTGAAGTAGGTCGCTGTATTCGTCAAACAAAAGACACAGGTTACATCGTGCTTGGAAATGCCGGCTCTGCTAACGGTCATGTTTATAAAAATGAAGGATCAGAAGATTGCTGGATAGTGAAGTTGGACAAGTTTGGGGATACTGTTTGGACCAGGGTCTTGGGCGGAAGCGAACTGGAATTTGGTATTTCTGTTCAACAAACTTATGATGATGGTTTCATTGTGGCGGCACAGTCAAGTTCAAGCAATGGTGATTTCGCAGGTGGACGCACCGGTAATTACGATTGCTGGATAATAAAACTGGATCAGTCGGGGAAGACACAATGGAAAAAACAATTTGGCGGTACGGGCAACGATGTGCCAAGGGATATACTGATAACAGAGGATAGCGGATATATTGTTGCCGGAACCTCATCATCAGGCAATGGAGACATTGTGGGCAATCATGGAAGTTCTGATTTCTGGGTATTAAGACTTAATAAATCGGGAGATATCATCTGGACAAAATCTTATGGCGGTACAGGAAGTGACCAGGCATTTTCTATATATAGAAAAAATAATACAGGCTACCTTCTGGCAGGTCAGTCGGATTCGAAAAATGGAGATGTCAGGGGCAATCATGGTAAAATTGATTACTGGATTCTGGAGATCAACAACAACGGTGACACCCTCTGGACTAAAACACTTGGTGGAAAAGAAGATGATTTTGGCCAAAGCATTCAGCAAACAATAGATGGCGGACTTGTGATTGGTGGCGCTTCCAAATCCGGTAACGGTGATGTTACAGGGCACCATGGTGATTCGACCAGAGCAGATTTATGGATTGTTAAACTAAACAGCAACAGAGAAATTGAATGGCAAAAATCTCTTGGAGGCACTCATGACGAAGCACTGTATGGAACACTGCTTGCATTTTCGATGATGCAAACACCTGATGGCGGTAACATAATTGTCAGCTATACCAGGTCAGCTGATGGGGATATAACATCTAACAACGGAGGAAGCGATGTATGGTTATTAAAGTTAACAAATTCGGGAAGCATAGAATGGCAAAGATCACTGGGCGGCACAACTACTGATTATGGATATTCAGTGCTTCAAACATTCGACGGGTCGTATGTCTTTTCGGGCATGGCAGGAACCAACAGCGGCGATGTGTCGGGAAATCAGGGTAGTGCTGATTTATGGGTTGTGAAATTTGCTTCGGCCGGCAGCTCTGTTGTATCTACGGAATTTACTAAATTACAGGTTTATCCCAATCCTTCTGAGGGTTCATTTTACATAAAATCTGCGCCTATTGGCAGCATTCTTAGTGTGATGGATATGATGGGAAAAGTACTCTACTCATCAAATATTACACATGAAAAAACGAATATCAGACTTTCAGATATTGGAGCCGGTACATACATGTTGAAAATAGAAGAAAACGGCGCTGTTGCTTATAGAAAGATCATTGTTCTGAATTAAGCTCACTATAATTAATCATTTGTAGATTTTCTTTATTAAAAAATTGGGTGACCAATGAAGAAGGGCAATTATAAGAAATCCGGATTGCTAATATTTTTAGCAATTGCTATTCCGGGATGTATAGAATATTGTATATGCATACGCAATATTTTAGGCATATGAATCAGGCTTGCTGTATTTGATTTCAATTTATAAACGCATGTATAACAGACACATGTGTAAGGTAAAGGGCATTTTAATTATTTTGTATGCGGGTTCTCAATATACGAAATTATTTTTAGTATTTATCACCACCGGTCTTGTGAATATCTTATTTGATTTGTGTATAATGGCGAATGTGCTTTGAGTTATATTCGTAGTAATAAAGTTATGGCAGAAGCAAGTGCAGAAAAATTAAAAGCGTTAAAGCTTACCATTGACAAACTCGAGAAAAGTTATGGCAAGGGTGTAGTGATGAAAATGGATGACAAGGATGTAGTGGCTGTTGAAGTGATTTCGACGGGTTCATTCGGACTTGACATGGCCCTGGGAGTGGGCGGTTTCCCTAAAGGAAGGGTAATAGAGATTTACGGGCCTGAGAGCAGTGGTAAAACGACTCTGGCAATCAGTTGTATAGCTGAGGCACAGAAGAAGGGCGGTATATGTGCATTTATAGATGCAGAGCATGCCTTCGATCAGTTTTACGCACAGCGCCTTGGGGTTAATACCTCAGATCTCCTTATTTCTCAACCCGACGACGGTGAACAGGCTCTGGAGATTGCAGACAATCTGATACGCTCCGGTGCAATTGATGTAATCGTTATTGACTCGGTAGCGGCACTTGTACCGCGTGCGGAAATTGAAGGCGATATGGGCGACAGTAAAATGGGCTTGCAGGCAAGACTGATGTCTCAGGCACTTCGCAAATTGACCGGTACCATCAACAAAACCGGTTGCATTTGTATTTTCATCAACCAGCTCAGGGAAAAAATCGGTGTGATGTTCGGCAATCCTGAAACTACTACCGGTGGTAACGCATTGAAGTTTTACGCTTCTGTGCGTCTCGACATAAGACGTATTGGACAGATAAAAGACGGCGACGAAATTACCGGTAACCGCACCAAGGTTAAAGTGGCCAAGAACAAAGTGGCACCTCCATTCAGGGTAGTTGAGTTCGATATCATGTACGGTAAAGGTATTTCCAGGGTAGGTGAGGTCCTCGACCTTGCTGTTGACAATGGCATAGTTCAGAAAAGCGGATCCTGGTTCAGCTATGGCGGCACCAAACTCGGACAGGGGCGCGATTCAGTAAAAGAGTTGCTCGAAGATAATCCTGAAATGGTGAAGGAAATGGAAACCAAAATTAAGGATAAACTGATGAATGGTCAGTTGAGTATTCCTGAAGATAAATCAGACAATTGAAATCGGTTTAAAAACCCTCCTTCGCTAAAGCTTGCGCCTCCGCTTAAGCTATGGCGTACGCGGGCGGAGGGTGAAAGATATATTTTGATTATGTGTGTAAAAGGTCTCGGAACTATTCCGGGACTTTTTTTTTATGAGAGACTTAACACCTCAAGCTCCGCTTGAGTGTTTAGTCTCTCAAACCCCGCAGCGAGCATAGGTATATCCTGTCGCTTAACGTACACCCGGAGGCTCTGCTGCGGGGTCGATGAAGCTTACAGTAATATCATTTTTAAAATTGCTAGAGTGCTTAGTCTTTCAAACCCCGCGGCGAGCATTGATAAATTCTGTCGCTTAACGTACACCCGGAGGCTCTGCTGCGGGGTCGCTGAAGCTTACAGTAATATCATTTTTAAAATTGCTTGAGTGCTTAGTCTCTCAAACCTTCAGGTTCAAATATCTATACTGCCCTCAAAAACCAGAGTTGCCGGTCCGCAAAGCCATACATTTAGTGCAGAATTATCTTTTTGATATTTGACCTTTAGTTTACCGCCCGGTGTTTCAATATTGATTTCTTTGGGTCCTTCCGGCAGATTCAGGTATTCGGACAAGGCAATGGCACTTGCCGTTACACCGGTGCCACAGCTAAGGGTTTCGTTTTCCACACCTCTCTCATAGGTTCTTACTTTGATACTATTATCTGAAATCAGTTCAACAAAATTGACATTGATGCCCGCTTTGGCAAATTCGTGGTTATAGCGTATGGCCCTTGCTGCCTGTATGAGGTCGAGTTCGTCGATATTCTGAGAAAACAATACATAATGAGGAGATCCTGTATTGAGTACAAAGGCATTGTCGCGCCTCTCAACCGCATCAACGTCTTTCATCTGAAGTTCGACATAAGCATCGGTTCTGTGTGCCTGATGTGCACCGTCTATGGCCTTGAATAAAGTAGTTTCGCCTTGGTATACGCCAAGACGACCCGCAAAGTCAACTATACAGCGACCGCCGTTGCCGCACATGCTGCTGACATTGCCATCGCTGTTGTAGTACACCATTTCAAAATCAAATCCATCACAATTTTGCAGTAACATCAAACCATCGCCACCTATTCCGAATTTGGGATGGCAGAGGGCTGCCACATCCAGATTGTCGTACAGGCGCTGCCTGTTGTCTATGATGATAAAGTCGTTGCCGGTTCCCTGGTATTTGGTAAAAGGTAATTTCATCAGTTTTGTCTGAGTATCAGATTTATTATTTCGGTATTGGTCTCAATGTGAAATACACAGGCAAGCGGGCATAACGACAAGAGATAAACCTTGCCATCGTGTCGCATGTAAACTTCGTTGTTGTACACAAACATTCTGCAGCTGCTTTTGTCAATGCCGTATAACCTGATCGTATTATTGTTGTAGCGGTAGCCCTTAAAGTTTACAGGCGAATACCAGTATTCGATGACCAGTGTTTTGGCTTCTTCCAATTTCCACAATGATTTTGTCTCTGCATTGGAAACTGCTGTATCCTGCAATACAGTTTTTTGCTTTTTAAGGGCTTCACTTTGTTCCCTGTTGGAGGCTGTAGCAGGTGATTTGGATGACTTTGAAACCCCGCTCATCTGGTTTCTGCTGTATTCATAATCGGCAGAAGCGGGTACTTCGGTATTCAGAGCAAGTAAAACCGGGGCAGACAAGATGGTATCACTCAGCATTTTTTCACTCAGCACATTGTATTTTACTGCTACGTCTTCACTTATCATCGCATCATCACTTTCACCGATCTTGGCATCCTTTAATTCCTCTTTGTCAAAACTGCCCGAAACTGTTTCTTCGGCGTCTTGATCCGCCAGGATGGGTGCATGAGTAATCGGTGTTTCCTGTTCCACAACAGCTTCCTCAGGTGCTTGCATGACCGTGTCGGTAATGGCAGATTCCGGCTCATGACTTTCAGTTTGAACAGCAATTTCTTTTTCGAGAACGGGTGTGGTGTAATTGCGCAGAACAAGATATAATCCGGTAAACAAAACAAACACAGCCGCTGCGGCATAAGTCATGGATCTGGGCCAGATATTGCCACCCCAGTAATGAATTTCACCTTTTTCCTTTATGTATGACTTGAGTTCAGACCGGGCGTGATCGCGTATACCTGCAGCAAGTAATTCATGCAGTTTGAATGCTGCCGCGAATTCACTGTCACGGGCAAGCCTTTCCCTGAAGGCAGACTGCTCATCACTGCTCATTGTACCTTTTAAGTAACGGTCGAATAAGTCGCTATTGGCTTCGTTGTAACTCAATTTCCTATAAAATCATTTCGATTGTACCTGTTCAGGAATTGCTCCTGCAAATGTTTAAAACACTGATGTTTTTTTGCTTTTACCGTATCAGCATTGTTGTAGTTCATTTTTTCGGCTATACTGCTCATGTCCAGTCCGTCGAAATAAAACAGCGTTAGTAATTCGCGGCATTTATCTCCGAGCAGATTCATCATTTCCACCACCAGCTTGCGGTCGTGGGCCGGAAATTCCTCGGCCTGTTCTGTCATTTTTTCAGTATTTATGCCATCCATATTGACCTGGCGTCCAAGCTTGCCAAGGCGTTTCAACCACTGATTTTTAGCGATGGCAAAAACAATTGTACTCAGCCTGGCTTTCAGTTCAAGACTGTCGTTTCGTATCTTTTCCCAAACTGCAATACTGGCATCCTGCAGAATGTCTTCTGCGTCGTCCGAATTGCCGTTGTTTTTTAACACATAGTTTCTCACGCTGATGTAATTGTCCTTATATAACTGTACCAGGGCATCTTTATCGCCCTGCCTGATGGCGTCTACCAGTTGCTTATCATTCAATCGTTTTTTTCCGAGCACCTTGGTGGATGTTTAATACTGTTTTGTCGAGAAAGGTAAATGTGTCTGCACTATCGTCTTCTAAATTGCGTTACAAAAGTAGTCAGAAGCAGGCTAAAATAAAATATTGACTGATTTCAGACTCAGGAAGGTAAATTGGATGAAGCGACAATATTTCATAATTGCAGAAATGCGCTTTGGAAATGCAAGGTTTGGAACATCTTTTGAGACAATTAATAACGTAAGAAATAAATGAACTATATGAAAAAAGTATTAGGAATTTTTGCCATTGCCCTCATAGGCGGATTGGTCGCCCTGGGCATCAACCGGCTGGTAACAAATTACAACGGCGCCGGCAATTTCGAGGATATGCAGAAACGCAATGCCCGTTTCGCCAGCAATTTCGAAGCGGCAGACGCTCACCCGGGATTTGATTTTGTAAAGGTTGCCGAGGTAAGTACACCTGCTGTTGTTCACATCAAATCGCATTTCGAAGGCAGCAAAGCCTCTGCTCCTCAGGGCGGTCAGATAGATCCCTTCGAGTTTTTCCGCGACCACGGTTTCGATTTTGAGATGCCCCGCGGTCCGGGTATGGCTGCAGGCAGTGGTGTCATCATCACACAAGACGGCTATATTGTCACCAATAATCACGTGATAGACAATGCCAGCAAAATAGAAGTAACCCTCAACGACAAACGCACTTATGTGGCAGAACTGGTGGGTACGGATAAAACCACCGATCTGGCACTTCTTAAAATAGACGAGAAAAACCTCAATTTCATGGCCTTCGGCAACAGCGACGAAGCCAGAGTAGGACAGTGGGTAGTGGCAGTCGGTAATCCGATGAACCTCAACAGTACCGTTACGGCGGGTATCATCAGCGCCAAAGGAAGAAGCATAGACCTATTGCGCAGCGAAAACAATCAGTATGCCATCGAGAATTTCATACAGACAGATGCAGCCATCAACCCCGGAAACAGTGGCGGCGCTCTGGTTAACACACAAGGTCAACTGATTGGCATTAACACCGCTATTGCTTCCCAGACAGGGTCGTACACGGGCTACGGTTTTGCAGTGCCTGTCAACCTGGTTAAGAAAGTAATGGACGATCTGCTGAAATACGGAAAAGTACAGCGTGCAGTACTCGGTGTAGCGATTCAGGAGATAACAGCCGAACTGGCCGAGAAAGAGGGTTTGAAAGACCTCGACGGCGTCCTTGTTCAGGATGTTACCGAAGGCGGCTCTGCTCAGAAGGCGGGACTTAAAAAAGGCGATGTCATCAAGAAAGTAAACGGTGTAGCTGTCAACAGTGTATCTGCACTGCAGGAAGAAATTGGCAAATTCCGTCCGGGCGACAAAGTAAGCATCACCCTGATTCGCGGCGGTGAGCTCAAGGAAATGAATGCCCTTTTAAAAGGTCTCGACGGTAAGGAATCTACTTCTCTGGCAGACAGAAGCGAACTGAACAATATTAAAGGTGCAACCTTTGGCAATGTCAGCAAAGAAGAAAAAGAGAAACTGGGCATCAAAAATGGCGTGAAAGTAATCTCTGTAGGCAACGGACCATTTAAAGGCAAGGTACAAGCCGGGTTTATCATCACCAAAATAGACAAGCAGCCTGTTTACAGCGTTCAGACAGTTCGCAGTATTCTGGAGAGTGCCGAAGGTGCTGTGTTGATTGAAGGCAAGAACAGCGATGGCAGCGACCATGTAATAGGATTGAAATTAGGCGAATAGTTAGAACTGGTCTCAAAAATAACCTTTTAGTCAAACTTGACATTTAAAATTATATTTGAGCGGCGTCTTTTGCATTCATGCTTCGTTGAATTCCTTGTCCACCCTGGTAATAGAGTTACTCATTTTATTCGTAACACATTACAGGGTAGCCCCATACCGTATCGACTAAAAGGAGATTCTGGTATAGGGGCAGATGTCTTTCGGATATGAACTGCGGAATTCGCCTAGTCTGAATGCAAAATACTTGCTTTTGACTTAAAATCCTATTTTTGAGACCAGTTATAGAATTTTGCTTTTTAGCTTTTTCATGCTACAAAATCTTTAAATATTTTTTTTCCGAATCCGGGTACCGGAATTTTTAAGTGTTAATTTTTTTGGGTGAAACAGTTTACCTTTTTAATGCATTGGGTATAAACTGCTTTAAATCAAATTTTATTATGAAACCAAAAAGAGTAATGGCACTGGTACTGGTAAGCGTATTAGTTCTGGGCACAGGTATTTATTTGTATGCCGGAATTGGCGTCCTGAAAAGCAGTTCTAAGAAAATTGATTGCTGTGATGAAATTAAGTCTGCCGGAACAGATTCTGACAAAGCAGATACGGCGCAACGCGGATGTGTATTTAAGACTGTATTTGAAGGTGAGTATCTCGATTCTGATTTCGTTCATGCTACT
>CAZRKA010000031.1:17268-23031 GCA_964600345.1 uncultured Chitinophaga sp.
CTCCCGAAAATGTCAAACAATCTATTGATAAGGCTTTGGCCTGGGTCGTCAGGGAACAAATGCCCGACGGCGGCTGGTATGGCGGTTTTCACGCCACACAAAATATTTTAAGCGACCCGAATGCTAAAGCCGATCCGGCTACTACGGCAATGGTGGCAATGGCTTTACACAGATGCGGCAGCGATCCGTTGAAAGGTCAGTATGCCGGACAACTTAAAAAGGCTACCGAATTTTTACTATTAGCTGTTGAATCCAGCAATCAGGATGATCTCAATATAACACAAATAAAAGTTACACAGGCACAGATCAAACTTGGTCAGAATATTGATGTCATGCTGACCTCTCAATACCTTACCAATATACTTGGTGTTTATGATGAACAATCGGACGACTATAAGCGCATTAAGAAAGGACTGGAAAAATGTGTGCTTAAAATTCAGAAGGCTCAGAATACAAATGGAAGTTTTAACGGTGCCGGATGGGCAGGCGTTCTTCAATCGTCTATAGGCAACAATGCACTGGAAACTGCTAAGGCTGTCGGAATAACTGTAGACACGGCGGTACTTGAAAAATCCCGGAATTATCAGAAATCTAATTTCAGTACAGAAAGCAAGGGGGTATCAACAGACGATGGCGCAGGCATAGTATTGTATAGTGTATCCGGAAGCAGCAGGGCAAGTGCCTGGGAAGCCAATGTGGCAAAGACTGTTCTTAAGAAGGCTAAAAGAGAAGGTAAAATTGCCTCAGACACAGCTGTAAGTGTTGAAAACCTGCGTAAAGCCGGAATGAGCGAATCGGAAGCATTGAAATACAACACAGCTTACGAGATTAACACTGCCGCAAGTAAAATGGCTCAGCAAAGCAATGTCATGAATGGCTTTGGCAGCAATGGCGGTGAAGAATTTTTCAGTTTTCTGCAAACAGGAGAAGGTTTGGTTATCAGCCGTGATAAGAGCTGGAAAACCTGGTATAACAATGTCAGCGGCAAGCTGGTGCAATTGCAGGAAGCAAACGGCAACTGGCGCGGACACCATTGCATCACAAGTCCTGTATTTTGTACTGCAACGTGTCTGCTGATTTTATCAGTCAATAACGATATCGGACGTTTGCTTGCCATGAGCAAACAGGGTTAAGTCATAGTGTGTATTGCATATTAAGCCTGCTCAAAATGCCCTTTTCGGGTGTTTTGAGTTCAGGCAAAGTATGTTTATGCGGATATTAAATTTTATTAGTAAAGCACTTAATTTTGGTGCATGACAGTTACCGGCCGTTTCAATCTGAGGGTTTATGCCATTATACAAAAAGGAGACAGGATATTACTTGCAGATGAAGTGATTGATGGGTTTGAATTTACCAAATTTCCGGGAGGAGGAGTTGAGCCCGGAGAGGGACTATTGGATGCGCTCAGGCGTGAACTTCGCGAAGAGGGGAGCACCGAATTATATAATATCAGGCATTTTTATACGACCGATTTTTTTCAGCAAAGCGCTTTCAAACCCGAAGAACAAATAGTGTCGGTATATTATCTGGCGGAAGCAGATATACCATGGGAAGAATTTCAAACGGATCAGTCATTACCCGGTAAAATACATCATTTGAAATTGTACTTTAAAAACCTGAATGATATTTCAGAAAGTGATTTGAGTTTTCCAATCGATAAGCTTGTTTTGGAAAAGCTTAAAGGGAAAATTTAAGCGAAATTAACGTATGTAAATTGCGCAGTTAATGCCGTTTTATACAGATCGCTTTCTGGCAGCAGCTTCATGTTCCGAAAGCGCAACGTGTTCGTTCAGGCCACAAATTTCGACATGACCTCCGCTTGATTCATATTCGTGTTTGAAATGCAGGATGTTTTCCATTACGGTATGATCTATAAGTCGGGTTTTCGACAGATCAATCAAAACTTTAAATCCAGGTGGTATGGCGTCCAGTTTGCGTTTGATGCCCGGGTAATTGGTAAATACCGCAGCCTGACTTATTTCAAGAAGGTAGGTTTCTTCGGTGAATGAAACAGCACAAGGCGCCCTGAATATGGCTTTAAGAGGTTTGCCATTTAAAATATTAATCAGGATTTCGGTTAACATACCCATACCGATTCCTACCAGTAAATCGATGCTGAAAGTAAAGACGATGGTTACAATGAAAACAATTAATTGACCTGTACCGATTTTGAAAGTATTTACAAATTCCTTAGGATGAGTAAGACGAATACCGACATAAATCAGCATGGCTGCCAGAGCGGCATTCGGAATCAATTCAATAAAACGCGAAGCAAATAGTACGAAGATGAGAATAAACAGTCCGTGAAAAAAATTAGCCCAGCGGGTTTTAGCGCCGTTGACGACATTTGCCGAACTTCTGGCTACTTCAGAGATCATCGGAAGTCCTCCAAGAAATGCAGAAACAGTATTTCCTATTCCTATTGCAATAAGGTCTTTGTTTGAATCTGATTTTCTCCCTGCGGTATCCTGCATATCAATAGCTTTGACAGTTAATAATGATTCAAGTGTGCCAACTATCGCAAACATTATCACATATTTAATGAATATTCCCAAATGAGACACTCCTCCAAAATCGACATTGTATTTAATACTCTCGAAAAGGTTGCCGATATGGACAAGCGCATATGGTGGTTCTGTGTGCTGAAAATCGAGAATCAGTTCTGCCGGTATCGCAAAAAGCAAAACTATCAGAGGGGCAGGTATTTTCTTTAACCATTTGTTTTCTGTTTTATTCCAGCCAAGCATTATCCAGAGACTTATGACACCCACCAGTGTTGCCTTAGGGTCAAGATGAGCAATGAAATAGGGAATTTCTTTTAATATTTCCATCGGCTCTTTGCCTCTGGTCAGCTCCGGATTAATATCCATGAAAACAGGAGCCTGTTTGATAATAATGATCAGACCAATTGCGGCAAGCATGCCGTGCACAGCTGATAGCGGAAAAATATCAGTCAGGCGGCCGAGTTTGAATACTCCGAAAAGAATTTGTAACAGCCCGGCTACTACCATAGCTCCGAGAGCGAGGTGCCATCCGGTTTCACCACCGCCAAAATCAGTGACTGCTCCGGCTACAATGACTATCAAGCCGGCGGCAGGGCCTTTGATTGTTAAACGGGATCCGGCAAAAAAACTGACAAGTACACCGCCAATTATGGCGGTCAGTAAGCCCATGATAGGAGGAAATTCAGATGCTTTGGCAATGCCAAGGCTTAGAGGAAGGGCCAGCAGAAAAATACTGAAACCCGAAAGTATATCAGAAGTGAAATTTTCTTTCAATCCCTGTATGCCGTCTTTAGGTATTTTATTATTTAACATGATGTTTTTGTTTAAAAGTGAAATTGTTAAAAAGTGAGATTCGAATGCATGGATTATTCTCAAGTATGGTATTGGTGAAATTCCATACATTCTGATGTATGTATGTAAGCTGCAACTGATGATCCTTATTGAAGTGCCATCCCATGCCTGCTATTACCCTGTTTTGGTTCATAAGCGATTTGCCGCTGAATGACCCGATATTAAAGAAGGCTTCATTTCCCAGAATCAGCGAAAGTTTTGTCTCCCCTTCTTTAGTGTAAACCGGTCTGGTAAACAGAATCATATAGCGCAACCTGTTCCGGTATTCGTAGCCTTTAATTCGATAGTTGTAAGAGGTGCTGATACTATCGTATGTTCTGTCCTGAAGGCCGACACTGCGGTTCTCGTCTCTGAGTCTGTTCTGCACACTCCATTTGCCTATTTGGTGTTTGCTGTTTATTTGCAACCAGAGATGATCTTCGGGTATAGGCATAAAAAACATGGCAGGATTACCGTAAACAAAGGTTTTGTAATGGCTGTAACCAATGCTTGCCGTATAATTTTTATTGAGGGCGTAATCAATTGAAGGCCTCACAAACCACTGCTGTGGTTTTTTTCCCATTTCGGTATAGCGCTTAGTGCCTTCAAAAGTGAAAGACCATTTTGGATTGAAGCTGAATTTTCCGACATAGTGAAGCCAGATGTTATTGTTTTGGCTGCTAACCT
Source organism: uncultured Chitinophaga sp. (assembly GCA_964600345.1). Classification (GTDB taxonomy): domain Bacteria; phylum Bacteroidota; class Bacteroidia; order NS11-12g; family UBA955; genus JABMMZ01. Next base: position 21,291 of record CAZRKA010000031.1, read on the forward strand.
GTGCGTTTAAACTTACAGAATAAATTCCAAGAAGAAAAATTGCAGCTAATTTGATTTGAAATAAGTTTTTCATGATGATAATTCAGGAGTTTCGTGATAAGTTTTAATATGAGGACCGAGAAATAAGCGGGCGTAAATTCTTATGATGGCAACACCGCCCATTATAAATGCAAGAGAATTGAACAGGGCCAGCATATATTGTTCGCTTCTGATATGACTGAAGATCAGGTCTTCGCCTATGAAAGTCGGAGAAATCGGAAAACCCATTAGGCCCAGCCCCGATAATAAAAATGCAAATGCCAGCAATGGGTATTCGTACACATGGCCGTAATACCTGTTCAGGTCGAAATAAGCCTTTTCGTAAGTGCGAAGTTTGAACAGAATATAAAAACCCAGCAGACCGCAAATCACAACACCGCTCAGATATATGATGCTGTGCTCAAAATTGAAATGTTCATTGAAAGCAATAGCCAAAGCCATCCAGAAGTGATTCATAATTAGTAATAGCCAGGCAAGCATGGGAGATTCTCTTTCGGTGAATGAACGCAGCACCATCAGTAAACCGATTAGTGCAAACAGGGAAGGCAGTAATTCGTGTATAATGGCCGGCACACTGCTTTCGTTTATGAGCAAGAGCACACCACCCAGATATACCGGGACAAAGTAGTAAAAGACATTTTTGCCATTGATGAACGCCAGTTTCCTGCCGGCGATTTTTAAAGGGTAAAATATCCAGCGATTCATGAATTTATCGAGATTGAATTCCTTCATACTTAATATATAAAGGCTGTATTCCAGTTTCCGGGGTAATGAATCTTCAGGCTGTTTATGGCGCGGAATAAAATTGTAGAATTGTTCGCGGATCAGATAACTGACTACCGATGGGGAAACCAGGAGCTGATAAGTTCTGAGACAGGCATTGCCCGCAAAATGTATAAGAGCAAGTGTGTCAAAACCTGCAGCTACTTCAATGAAAATGATACCTATTTGCCCTATCGAGGCATAAGCTATCTGACTTTTTATTGAAGACTGAACGCGGGCTATCAGCACTGCCACTATCGCTGTACTTGCACCAAGTAAAGCTATCAGTATCCTAATTGAACTTTGCTGTTCCCAGAAAGGGAAGGTACGCAATAACAGGAAGACACCGAAATGAACAGACAATGAACCGTAAAAAATAGCGCTGGAAGTTGTTGGTCCCTCCATAGCCCGGGATAACCAGGAAGAAAAAGGAAGTTGTGCAGATTTTGCCGCTGCAGCTACCAAAATGCCAAGAGATATGACAAAGCCGACCAGACTGTGTGCAGACAGATGCTCATGAACAAGATCGGCATTATGCAGTTTGGCAAAAGTGATATTTTCATGCCAGAGGTGGTGACTGGCCCACATGGCAAGTAAAATTCCGACATCTCCGATTCTGTAAACTGTAAAAACTTTAACAGCATTGCGAACAGGTAAATACCTTTCTCTGTAAAATGCAATCAGAAGGAATGAAGAAATACCGAGCACCTCCCAACCTATGAATAGCGTCTCAAAATTACCTGCAAGCACTGTTGTATTATATCCCAGATAAAAGAATAAAACTGTATTGAAAAACCGTTTGTAACCTTTTTCCCGGTGCAGATAATACCTGCTGTATAAAGTAATCATAAAGGTAAGCATGGCTCCAATAAAGAGATAAACAGCCGTTATCTTATCGAAATAAAAGTCGACCACAAATTCGTAGGCATCAGTCCGGTAT
>CAZRKA010000032.1:0-22951 GCA_964600345.1 uncultured Chitinophaga sp.
CTGTAAATGTCTTTCTGAAACCCAGCTCAAGACCGATTACAGTTCCGCGCTTCACATTGAATTTATAACCCAGACCAAGGCTTAATGCGGGTTGTATCAATGAATACAGTCTTTTGCCCTCCATTTTCTGTCCTTCCGTCCCAATGTCGCGGAGCTCGACTTTGTCGCCTCCCGGCAATATGGCAACTGGCTCGAACATGAACATGCTGATACCGGCAAACACATAAGTGGTTTTGTTTTCTTCATGCTGACTCCTGTTTATCCCAAAAGGTCTGAAATTGAACTCTGTGAAATAGGAGGCTTCAAAAATATTGCTTTCGAAATGGATGTTTCTGTAAGAATTGGCCTTTGAGTTGCGGTCGTCTGCAGATATTTTGGCAAAGGAAAACTGATAGCGGCTGGTAAAAAATCTCGAGTGATGGTACTTGTAAAAAATGCCGAATGCAGGGTGAGTTTCATTCAGATTGATTTCCGGAGCCAGATCGCCGGTGTAATTACTGCCGCCGAGCATAAAACCCAGTTCAGTCACCCCGTTTCTGAATCGCTGAGAATACAGACCGGTTGACAACAGCATAAACAGCAGTGCCGGTAACCTGAATTTGAAATAAAACACTTAGTAAGGCGTTTCTCCTATAGGCTTAAAAATTAAAGCAGGGTTGACGACCGCCGATTATCCTGTATGTGAGGGTTAAACCTCCAATCAGATACCAGTCTTTGGTTGCAGAGTTGCCTCTGAATTCGTTGTTTTCAAAAGGCAGTTCACCTACCTCGGCAGCACGGTCTTTCATGGCTATTGCCATTGGTCCGCTTGCTCCGCCTACTATGATATTATCTACATAGATTGATGAGACATCATCCAGATAATCTGTAAAAGTCTTCCTGAGGCCAAAATCAATTCCGAAGGCCCAGTGGTCGTTTAATTGCCATTTGGCTCCCACTCCGAAAGGTATACTTAACTGCGTAAGTGAATATCTTCTTTTATCGTTGAATTTTGTGGTTTCCTGACCTTCTGTTCCCAGCGGCTGAAGCTCAATCCAGTCGCCATCCTGAGCCTGCAGAGAAGGATCGTGGTATGACATGTATTTGAACTGTGCTTTTGGGTTGAAGCGGAATACAGAAACACCGCCGAACAAATATGGAGTCCAGGCGTAAGATGTTCTGGTATTTTCGTATCCAAGTATATTCCATTCGCCCTGAATAGAGAATTCGACAATGTCCGATTTGAAACTCAGGTTTCTTCTCTTGCGGTAAGCATCAGAACTGAAATTGTAATCTCCGCCTTCAATCTTTCCGTAAATGGCCGTGCCCTTAAACGTGAGATACGGACCGTAGTTATATCTGCAGATAAGGCCTCCGGCTATATTCGTGACACTCCAGAGCGGCATAGCCCCTTTGGTAAATTCTCCCATGTAGTTTGAACCTCCTAGATAAAGGCCGAAATCAAGGGAACTGGCTTTTTTTTGCCCATTTGCCATTAATGGCAGCATAAGCGTTAGTAGCAGGGCGGTGTAGGTTCTATTTTTCATTGACACACAAAAAACAAAGTACGAAAATAGTACTTTTCATTGATAAAACGAAAAAAGCGGACATTTATTTTGCGAGAAGAGTAGAGGAGTAGAGGATTGAGGAGTAGAAGATAGGAGAGTAGAAGATAGAGGAGTAGAAGATTGGAGAGAAGAAGATTGAAGAGTAGTAGATTGAAGAGTAGAAGATTGAAGATTAGAGGATTAGAGCTTGCCCCGTTACGCCTCAGGCGGATCTGCCATGGGGATGAAAGACGAAAGACCAGATAAGAAAGACTAGAGAGAAATACGAGAGAAATAAAACTATAATACAATCCTTATTGCTGTGAGGACAATTTAACCGTGGCGACGGAAATAAAGCCCTGGAGGGGCGCAACTCAAAAGCAGCCGGACTCTATCTTCCATCCTCATTTCCGATAAACCTTTTACCGGAGCCGAATAACACTATTATAGGTAAACAAACTACTGAAAACTAATCCCTTCTCGGCCACCGCAGCGCCAGCGTAGGTGGGCTCTATCTTCCCTTTAAAATTTGAAAAAATAAATAAATTCAAGGGTTGTTATCGTATCAGGTATAAGTAACCGCGTAAATATCTCCAAGGTGTTTTTTTACCTTTGTACTTAATGACGTAAATAAAATAGTCTGTCGGCAGAAGTTTACCCATATAGGTACCATCCCATCCTTCGGAAGGGTTTTCCGTTTCAAATAACTTTTCTCCCCAGCGGTTATATATCTGAATCAGAATTTTTGAAACAGAACCCGATTCAATTTTAAAGAAATCATTGCTTCCGTCGTCGTTAGGTGTAAATGCAGTAGGGATAAAAAGCGTAACTGTGTCGAGCACGCAGATATTCACCTTAAAACTGTCGCGGCAATTGCCTTCATTTTGTATAAACAAACTAACCGTATAGTTATCGGTATCCCCTTCGTACATGTGAGAAGGGTTATTTGAAGGATTGTATGGCAAAGTGTTGTTGTCGCCAAAGTCCCAGTGACCGGTAATTCCGCCTTCACTCAGGTTGATAATCTGTAGTAACGCATTATTGCTGTATAGGCATTGTCCTGCAGGCGAAGTGGTAAAAAACGCCCTGATTCGGGTGTATCCTGGAATATTGGCAGATGTATCGTAAGTACATCCGGTCAGGATGTTTGTAACTCTCACTCTGTAAGTGTTGCCAACAGGAGCTGTTATATTTGGTGTATTTTGAACCGGTATGGTATTCCAGTTATAAGTGTAAGGACCGTTACCATTCATGCTCAGGTTGGCGAACCCTTTAAGTCCGTAACATTGTATCGGACTTGTGACAGTCGAACTGTACATAGGCGGATGTACAAAAACTGATGCTGAAGCTGTGGCCGAATCACTGCACCCGTCTTTCAATACCACCTGCCAGGTTTTGCTGGATTTGGGTATGGTAAATATGTTCTGCACGTTGCTCTCACCGCTGCTCCATCTAATATTGTAAGTACCGGTTCCCCCGCTAGTCTGGGCAGAAAGCGTAACAGGTGTTCCAGGACAAATGGTGTCTTTGTCGGCACTCAGCCACAATTTAAGCGAATCGCTTACATCTGTGCTGATACTTACCTGACTTACACATTTACCGCTACCTACCCGGTATGAAATAGTATGATTGCCGTTTCCTGCCAGAGCCGGGTTAAACGAGGTGCCGGTAATGCCGTTTCCGCTCAGAACTCCTCCTGATGGACTGAGATTTAATGGAATCAGGGTATCCCTGTAACAATAATTAGGTAGTAAACCTGTCATGCTTACAAGCGGCAATGGATTTACGCGGATCATTACCGTGTCGGTGCATTTTCCGGGCAGGCTGAATAAAATCTGATGAAGACCGGCTCCTGCAATTACAGGACTGAAGATGCCATTAACAGCATTGACAATTCCCTTGCCGCTGAAACTTCCCCTTCCTGTTCCGTTGTATAATCTGTATGGATCATCGGCAATACAGAATACCGTGTCTTTCTGAATATCTGCTCTCGGATAAACCTGTATGATTATGGTATCGCGGCAACCATTGGCTTCGCCAACAACCTGATTAATACTTCCCCTTCCTGCAAGTGCGGGATTGAATTTCTGATAGTAAACTGTATTGCCCGTAATTCCCTGACTGCCCGTAAACAGCATATTCCACGGGTCGTTGAGGAGATACTGATATCGCATATAGTAAGCAGTGTCGCTGACGCAATTTTTCACAGTGTCTTTATAAAACCTGGTATACCTCAGATACATGATTTTGACATCCTTGCAACCGTTGGCAGCGTGATACGTGAGATTGACCTGGACAAAGGTGGATTTTCCCGGTACCCTGAAACTGTCTGCATCAAAAATACCGGCAATGGAATCAAAAATACCTTTGCCAGTCCAGTAACCACCGGCGGGAATTCCGGCAGGTAATGACCTTTGTCCGGCATCAGGACAGGCTATTTCGTCCCAGCGCGCATCAACATCCTGAATATTTCTTTTAAGAGTGTCCCGGCAACCGTTTATGGCATAGATATAAAGTTTATTTCCTGCACCGGCATTATAGGGTGAATTTGTACCCAGCCTCGAATTTATCAGGCCCGGACCGGTCCATGTTCCACCGACCGGATAAAATTTGAGTGTATCTGCAGTTTTAGATTTACAGACAGTGTCAAATTGGGGAATGACCAAACCGTCTATGTTAATGGTTTTATTACTTGTACAGCCGTTCCAGGTATATGTTACCGTAAATGAACCGGGACCTGAAGGAGGTGTTATCAAACCTGCAGGGGTGATATTCGGACCGCTCCAGCTGCCTCCCGGGGGTGTAAAATTACTGACATTGAAAGGTGCAGATCCAGGACAGGCTGCATTGGGAGGTCCGGCGTTGATAGCCCTTACCGTTACAATTACCGAGTCTCTGCAAGTACCAACATTGTAATAGGCTCTGAAAACCCCACCACCCGAAACACCTGGATTGAAAGTCCCGTTAGTCTGATTGGTAATTCCTGTCCCTGTCCAGATGCCACCCGGTGGCGAGGCGCTCAGATTGAAAGCTCCTCCGGACTGACAGACCGTGGTATCGTTTTGTGCGACAGGTGGATCCAGTACTACAATATCAACGGTATCTTTTCCGGGAACAGATACGCCGTCTGAAACCTGCAGTATATATCTGGTATCCGTTAAGGGACATACTGTTTTAGGGGGTGCCCCGCTCAAACCGCCGCTCAGCCAGGTGTAGGCATAATTGGAAGAATTGCCTCCCGTAACTGTGGCTGTCAGTGTAGCACAACTGCCTTTGCATATTGTATATCGGTTGGAAACCAGATTGACCGTAATCGGACAATCGGTAATTTTGAAATTCAGCTTTGCATTGATATTCCAGATACTGTCGCAGGCATCCTTGAAATAAGAATTAAAATCGAGCAGATAATTTCCGCTTCTGTTAAGTCCGGAAGCAAAGAAAACATCAAAAGTATTGGTTTCGTTTTTAGAATCACAGTTGATACCTACTATATTGCTGACTGCTGTATTTAACGCTCCGCTTAATTTAAAGTTAGACGCTTTGAGTGAATCGCAGTTGAATTTCTGGTCGAGTGTTACTCTTATCTTATTGCTGTTACATGTAGGGTCTGTAACAGGCGAAAATTTAGGCTGAGGGACTGTAGTTATTTTGGCTTCCCAATTGAGGTCCCAGCCGTCGCAGACAATATTGGCATCCGAATGAAAGTAAAATGTAATACAGGTATCGTTGGCATTAATGGCAATCGGATTATTGATGGTACCGGTATAAGTTCTTATCAATGCACCGTTGGTATCGCTGCCCCTGTATACTTTTAAAAAGTCGGAAAGGTTTTCGGTGCAAAAAGGTCCGTTGAATTTGAGGTTAATTGTCGATGCTCCTTTGACACATACAGTGAAAATATAATTTTCATTGTTGGCGTATTTCTTTACAGACTGCAGATTGCCTTCGCTGTCGGTCAGCTTACCCTTGCAACTGTAAATCCTGCCATTCCCCATTTTATATGTTGTCTGGGCAAAACTGGCCGTTATGCCCGCAAACACTAAAATAAGAAATACCGCAAACCTCAAAAGGCGCAATTGTTTGTGGCAATATGACGATAGCAAAGACTTCAAACTATTTCGTTATAGTAATATCAGGGGTGTTGATGGCATTACTCCAGTTGCCTGCCCTGTCTCTCAGCTTAAGATCAAACTGGGTTGTTTCAGAGTTTCCGGTTCCAAGCAGAAAAGTATTTTTTATCTGAACAGAAATGATGCCCTTTATTTTAATTTCAGAATCGGGTGGTGCCAGAGGTTTTATAAAATAATAATCCGCATTGGCCAGTCTTCTGTCTTTTACCTGAAGGTCGTTTTTATCAGGATCGTATTCGCCGATATCGCCGTCGGCATCAGTGTATTCGAAGCGGATTATCAGGCTGTCCTTAAATTCCTTAAGTGTATTCGAACTGATGTCGATGAGTTTGATTACCGGCTTATTGCTTATCGTCTCGTCCTTGGAACACGAATTAAAAATTATAACCGTTGCCGATACTAAAAACAAAATGATATGTCTTTTTAAATTCATCATTCGAGTCTTATTGCAAAGTATTTTATAAAATTGAATGAAGTGCCTTTAGCGGGAATGAATACAGGATCGTTCACCATATCGTCTGTTTCCGTTCTGATCCACAAAACATCACCGCTCAAACCAATATCAGCGGTATTAATGGTAATGCTGTGCCAGTAATCGATATTGCTGCCTGCCACTCCCTTGGCATTGAATGGCGTGGATTCTACCTGCATATTCTGCACGGTCGAATCGTACTGGTAAGGATTTAGCGTAAAATTGATAGTGGTGTTGCCAAATTGTTTGACAGGTGTTTTATCGTCGGTAAATGCCACCATGATTTTTATACTGCCAGTACCCGCCGGTACAGAAACAGGATTGAATCCGCTTCGGGGCAAGGGGTTTGGCGAACCATCTGCAAAAACAATGAGACCTCCCATCTGGGGGATAAAATCTATGTTGGCCGGACTATTTCCAAACTGGTCCTTTGCTCCGTCATTTATCCAGTTGGTGATATTCTGAATGTACTCATTCTTTCTGGCATTCCAGTCGCTGCCGGGATCTACACTGAGAGGCATGACACCCTGTGATCCGGGAATAAAAGTACTCAATCTGTGAAGCAGCATACTTTTAGCCGCATCGCCGGGTACTACCCTTTTGCTGTACTGCGGATTGTTGGGATCTGTATTTGTGGTCAGCCGGTTAATCAGCGAATTGTAAGAACTTTCGACCGACCTGAAATCGGGCTCAAAATTACCGTCGTGACAACCGCTGTTGGAACATGTGGGTTTAAATATGTTTTTATGCAGACCCTGAATGGTGTTTGGGTCAATAGGTTTATCGCTTACAACAGGATCTTTGGGTGTATTTTGCCAGTCGTCGTAAGGATTGTCGCTTCCCTTCTTTTTACATGAAGAAACAGTGAGTAATACTGCTGTTATAATCAGAAAGCCCTGCTTCATATTCTGTCAAATAAACTTAAAGCAAGCGGATCAATCAAACCTGCTGATTTTACTTCGTCCTTAAATCCGAGTATGTCTGCAATGGTTAATGCAAAATCGGTTACCCTGCCAATCTGATTGGACTCACTGCCTATCATCAGATTTGAGGGCACATTCTGACCAACCATACCGCCGAAAACTCTGAGTGAGTTGCTGTCACCGTGGTCGTATCCATACCAGTCGTTTTCGTCCTGAATTGGATTGTGGTTGAGGTTACGTCCGCATTCGGGAACAAAAGTCATGATGGTTTTACCGCTCATTTCAGGAATCTGTGTTTGTATGTAATTCCACAGAAATCCAACAGCGTGGTCGGCGCGGTGCATAGCCTGGAGATAACCGGTAAAATTGCTGTGACATCCGTCAATATTGCTGAGATTAACAACAAGAAGTTTTGGTTTAAATACCCTCAGTACTTCGGCCGCATAAGCGATGGTATAACCATCACCGCCGGATACCGGTGGCATAGGAATTAAGCCCGCACTTTGCCTTTGAAATGTATTGGCAATAAATTCCTTGATACGTGTTTTTTCTTCGTCGGTATTTCTGATACCGGGCATATCACCCTTTTTGATATTGAAAGTATTGTCGAGAAAATTCTTCATTTTATACACCGGCTCAAGTTCTTCCTGAGGATGGTATATTTTGGCGTTGGAGAGAGCGGCATAACCATCACCTCCGAAAGTAATTCCCGGAGCAAAAAAATTAGCTCCGTATTGCAGACCAAAATCGGGATGTCTGCTGGAATTGAGAAGCGGAATTGAATTGCTGATGGTGTTGCCGATGAACCAGACATCGGTGGCTTTGAATCCGCCAAAACGACGGGTATACTCGAATATGGTAGGATTAATCGGCCTCACTTTTAATCCCTGACCTTCTACCCTGCTGCCGGTGATGAGGGAATTCCAACCTCCGTAATGTCCGCCCGAAATAGCGCGCATCTCTGCAAATATGGTTCCCTGTTTCTGCAGCGACTGAGAGAGTATTTTAGGTATCGGCTGACTTCCGTTTGGTTGACCTGTCGGAGTCGTTCCATAGGCTATTTTAGATGCAGGAGCTGCACCTTCAAGCATATTGTAAAGAATATTTCCTTCCACATTGTAACTCTGGCTGTCGGCCAGATAACGCTGCAGAATGGAGTCCTGCTGTCTTAAGCCACCGCCGAACATCACGAAAACCACGTGATCAGCTTTGGGTACATTGCTACGGGCAAAAATACGACCCGAAGGCAATATGTATGGAAGAACCAGCCCACCGGCGGTTACGGCTGCTGCCTTCTTAACGAATTCTCTTCTTTTCATCTCTTTGAATTTTAATAGAACATATATTCGTCTGAGGCTGCAAACGCGGTATACACCAGCTCAGGTCTGAAATTTGGATTGGTTTTATTGGCGCTGATAAAATTGATGAACCAGGTTTTCTCTGCCTCAGTGGGCCTTCTGATAAAAAACCTTATAAATGTTTCCTCAACAAACCTTTCGGTGCTGTCTGTCATCATGCGCCTGCTTGGCAGTTTAACAGTAGAACTGTTCATGTAGTTGCTGATAATGACTTCATTTATCAGAGTTTTGTCGCCGCAACTTTGCATTACCCTGTCTATACGGCTAAGTTCATTGATAGATGATGGTTTCTGAAACAGGTTAGTGCTCAGTATACTGTGAAATTCAATATTGGATTTCGATTTGTCTTTGTTGAGATTATCACCATACGCCGGGGTATTGATAACCTCGTAGGTGTTGTTGTCTTTCTTTTTACAGGCTCCGGCCATTACAAGCAGAACAAGAAATCCTGTCAGTTTAAAAATGTGCATATTCGTCTGTGGCTAAAATACTTTCCTGCACCTTCTGCAAATTTTTGCTCAGGTAAAATTCTTCCATTAAATTGTATATTTCCTGTGTTTTAGGTTCCCTTCCTATCAGGGTGAGATAGCACCACTTGATCATGCCTTCGCTGAATTCTCTCGACTCAACCAGCATTTTGCAATACAAGGGTTTGTTATCGGCAAATCCGCCGAACAAACTGCCTCCCTTCCCTGTTTCGATGATGTTGTAGGCTATATCAAATTCGTCTCGTGTCGGAAAGCGGAAAAATAAATCGTCGAATGAAGCATTGACGAAATTGAGTGTGTTCATGTTTATCACATCATAAACCGGATTGTCGAGCATTGCGGCATACATATCACCGATACCGATAAGACCAAACTGATAGGCCCTTCTCGATTTCAATACATTTTCGCAGCGGCTGATAGTTGCCATAGCAGAAAAGACTCCCACTGAATCACCCAGTAATCTTGCAGACAACAGTGCAAATTTTGAATTGCCTATCTGCTGCTGAAATTCTTCATCACCGGCTCCCTCCAGCAACCTGGCTTTACTCAGGTCGTAAATTCTCTGATAATAAGCCTTCTTATAACTTGAATCACCCACCACATAAATGCTGTCAGTCATCAATCTGCGGATAAGGGATTTTCTGACGTCGTAACTCAGTTTGCCGTCTCTCAGAACAGCCAGATCGCGAATCACTTCGTTGTCGAGAGGCTCGCGACCCAATAAATCGATGTAAAGACGGTTGATGTAATTCTCAACTTTAACAGTCGGAATATCATCGTAATTTCGGGGCACATTACCTGTATATACCTCTTCCTTTTTTTTACAGGAAAAGATTAAAAGGATGCATAAGAAGAGAACGCCTTGTAATTTAATTAGCATAGGCTGTTTGCTAGTATTTGTGTATGAATTACAAATGTAAAGAATATTTTAACTAAATCAAAATTTAGTCTAATATATTGTAAATCAGATTATCGGATTGTTTAAATCAAAGCTGATATCACTATGACTCCAGCATTTCTGAGATCACAGCGGCAACCTTGTCTGCACTTGGCAGCATTTCGCGTTCAAGTCCTATGTTCAGCGGTATAGCAGGTAAATTGGCTGAACCAATTATTTCAACCGGAGCATCCAGATGCATGAAGCAGTTTTTTTGTATTCTGCCTGCAATGGCTTCTGCGAATGAATTTCTGAGAGTTTCTTCGGTAAGCACCATGATTTTGCCGTGCTTTCTGGCTGCTGCAAAAATGGCCTCATCATCGCAGGGATTCAATGTCCTCAAATCGAGAATCTCTACTTTTCCTTCAAATCCTCGTGAAGCATTCAGTGCCCAGTAAACACCCATACCGTAAGTGACAATAGCCATGGATTCGCCGTATCTGACCGAATCCGCATCGGCTTCCTGTACTATCCTTGCCTTACCCAGAGGTACCATATAATCTTCGGAAGGCTCCGGGCATTTAGCCAGATCAGTACCGGGAACCTTACTCCAGTATAGTCCCTTGTGTTCGAACATCACCACCGGATTCGGATCGTAAAAAGCTGCTTTCAGCAATCCTTTCATATCTGCTGCATTGCTGGGGTAAACTACTTTTATACCCTTAATCTGAAGTATACTGCTTTCGACTGTTCCCGAATGGTAAGGACCGCCACCGCCATAGGCTCCTGTAGGAATCCTTATGAGGGATTGTACCGGAAATTTACCATTCGACAAATAACAGCTTTTTGACAGCTCTTCTACCAGTTGATTAACACCCGGCCAGATATAATCGGCAAACTGAATTTCGACAATAGGTTTGCACCCCACTGCACTCATTCCTGCTGTTGATCCTACAATATATGCTTCCTGTATTGGTGTATTGAATACCCTGTCTTTTCCGTATTTCTTTGCCAGTGTAGCCGCTTCCCTGAAAACGCCACCAAGTCGCATGCCCACATCCTGGCCGTAAAGCAGAGCTTCGGGGTGTTTTTTCAAAATCTCATCACAGGCAAAAAGCGCTGCGTCGACCATTACGATAGGATCTTTTCCTTCAGGGCATCTTGTTCCTGTTTCTTCTGTTATGGGTGTCGGTGCAAATTCGTGAAGGTAAAGTGTTTCGGGAGCCGGATCTGCTGCATTGACCGCATCGCTGAAACTTTTTTCAATTTCTGTTCTGCTTTCACTGATAATCCTGTCCAGACTTTCTTCTGTTTCCGCCAGATCGAGCAACACTTTTCTGAGTTTTGGAAACGGGTCGTCTTTAAGGTCTTCATCAAGATCGTCGCGATACCACTCGCTTCTTACGCCACTGGTATGATGTCCAAGCAGGGGAACTTTTGCATGAAGCAACATGGGTTTGCGGTTTTTCCTCACCCATTCAACTGCGGTTTTAATGTCCTCATAACATTCAACAAAATCGCTTCCGTCTGTTTTCGAACGTTTCAAACCTTTGAATCCCGCTGCAAATTCGTAGGCATCCATTGCCCGCATTTCGTCGCCGCTGGCTGAAATTCCCCAGTCGTTATCCTGTACTAAGTAAAGTATTGGTAATTCTTTGAGTACTGCCATTTGAAGGGCTTCGCTGACCTCTCCCTCAGTCATGCTGCCATCGCCGATACTGCATAGCACTATGGGTTTTTCGGCAGTGTATATCAGCTCCTGCGATTCTTTGTATTTAATGCCGTGCGCCATGCCGGTGGCGGGAATTGCCTGCATACCGGTAGCGCTGCTCTGATGGGGCATGGTCGGCATATTTTCTCTTTTCAGAGAAGGATGGGCATAATAGGTGCGTCCGCCTGAAAACGGGTCGTCGGCTTTGGCCAGCAGTTGCAGCATCAGCTCGTATGGCTGCATGCCCATGGCAAGCAACAATGATTCGTCTCTGTAATACGGAGATGCGTAATCTATACTTTTAAGCAAAAAACCGGCTGCAATCTGAACCGCCTCATGTCCTTTGCTGGTAGAATGAACATACTTTGTAATCTGCCTGTTTTCGTCGTATATATCAGCCATTGCTCTCGCCCTGCACATCAGGGTATAGGCTTCCAGTAATATCTCTTTCGTTACCATCTTTCAGTCGCTGTTCTCAGCTATAATCAAAGTTGCAATGTTACAAAAAATAAACCCAAAACCACAATAAAATCCAAAGCCCTGCCTAGCCCATACTCTGACATATAAAAATATTTAAATTATAGATACACTTTTCTTTATTTTCGCGGACTTAAAAACCGTTTTCAAAACAATTTTTAAGACTTACAATTTAGAATATTACATCATTTATGAATTACAATAATATGGAAGAAGGACTTTACGCAGAAATGCAAACCAATAAAGGTCTGATCGTCATTTTCCTTGAACATCAGAAAACACCTCTGACAGTAGCAAATTTTGCCGGTCTGGCTGAAGGTAAACTTAAAAATAAAGCCAAGGGAGAAGGTCAGCCGTATTACGACGGACTGACTTTTCACAGAGTAATCCCAGATTTTATGATACAGGGCGGCGACCCTAACGGAGATGGCAGAGGCGGACCCGGTTACCGCTTTAAAGACGAATTTCACCCTTCTCTTACCCATAACGGACCGGGCATTCTGAGTATGGCCAATGCAGGACCGCTTTCAAACGGAAGTCAGTTCTTTATCACGCATCTGGCTACGCCATGGCTAGACGGCAAGCACAGTGTATTTGGACGCGTTGTAGAAGGAATGGATGTGGTTAACTCTATTGAACAGGGAGATAAAATTGAAAAGCTTACAATAGTAAGACACGGTGAAAGCGTTAAAAATTACGACCCTACCGTTATACCTACAGCGATTGCTTTCTTCTGATCTGAAGTTTTCTGACAGGTCTCCAATTTAACTTTCAAAGACACTTAATCAGCGATTCGTATATGCTCAGGAATGTTTCAGGCCTGAACATATAGTATAGCCCTTTCTGAATTTTAATACGCTTTAAAATCTTTGTCTCATTCTGTATAGGCATTCACAGAAATTATCTTAAAATTGAGGTTATCTGCAGAGTTATCAATATCAAAAGTGAACCTCCGATAATAAACCATTTGATCTGCCGGGTCTGATCGGTATACTCCATGTTGCTGTTGTTTAATGTAACCTGAACAGGCGGAAAATCATCTACCTTTTTAATCAGAATACTGTATACCATCAGTGTTTTCTTTTTCCGGCCATCCAGATAACCCGGATTCCATTTAGGCATGGTGGTAATTATCCTCTCAATTTCGGAAGCAACGATGGCATTGCTGCCGTATAATTGCTCGTAGCCTTCTATGTCACCGTCTTTTTCCACGTAAAAAGAAAACTTAATGCTTTCGCCGGCATAATCGAGATTGGAATTGGTGCGAAGATTGAAATGCGTTTCGAGATACCTGAAAAAATCCTGGTCGCCGTTTTCAAATACAGGAGGCTTGGTTATTGTATCTTCAGGAGCGATATAAGTTGAAGTGTCTTCAGTTTTCCTGAACACTTCCACCTGTGCAGATAATTGACTGTTTATTGAAAAGCAAAAAACCAGAAAACAAATCAGCTTCATTGCTTTATAAACAAGACCGGCTTATATGTCCCGGTTTTAATCAGATAAATTCCAGGTTCAAGACTGCTGATATCAATTGCAGTACCGTCGACATATTCAGTGCTTATTACCATGGAACCACTGATACTATATATGTAGACTTTTGTATCTTCATTTCCGTTTTCATTTGTAAGCACATTGAGGAAATCACCTGCTGGATTAGGGTAAACACTGAGTCCTGAACTATACTGAACCCCATTGATAGAACTTGGATCTATCTGAACAGTGACAGTAGTCGAATCCTTACAGCCTGTAATGAGCGAAGTAAGTACCAGTTTAATTTGATAGGTTCCGGTATTCTGATAGCGGTGAGTTACATCGCTGTTATTGCTTGTATTGCCGTCGCCGAAATACCATTTGATACTGGCTCCTCCGGCGTTGATAGGCGAAACCCTCACCTGCTGCCAGGTAAGCACTTCGAATGAAAATCCACTGAAAGGTGCCGGTTTTACAAGTGGCTGAACTGAAAGACGCTGACCTGTGCATCCGGCGTATACCGGACGTGCATAGTATTTTCTGTTGCCGTTCAAAACCGGCGTCTGGAAAACATTACCGGAACCCAGAGCAACAGATGAAGTATCTGAATCGAACCACTCCATCATACCCGGACCGCCCAGAACCGTTTTCAGCGTTGCTTTGTTTTTAGCGCAAATGGTATCGCCCCATAATTTAACAACCGACGGTGCCTGGTTGACAACAGCTGTTATTCTGGTCCTCACAGGATTGATACAAACACTGCTCACAGTCTCAATAAAATAATCTGTGCTGGCCGACTCAAGAGAAACATAGGACTGTCCGCCGTTAAGCAGCATACCTCCGCTTGCCGCATCGTACCAGTAGGCTTCACCATAGGGGAGGCTAAATGAAATGCGGTTGGAATCACCTTTGCAGACGGGCTGATTGATGATATTGCTGATTGCCGGATAGTCTTCGACAGTAATATTAATCGGTACGCGGGTGCTGCCGCATACCCCGTTGTAGGCATCTGCATAAAATGTTTTTACCTCGCGCTTAGTTGGCAGAAAATTATAGGTAGTACCTGTATGAATGCTGCTTCCACCACTTGCGGCATTGAACCAGCGTACGGTAAGTCCGCTGCCTGCAGTTGCATTCAGTGTTAATACATTTCCGGAAGCAAGACAAACAGTGGTATCGTTGGAAACAACAGGTGCGGTGGGAGCAAAATTTGCACCGACCAAAGCACTTACTTTTACTCTTGGAGACATATTGCAACCGAAATTTCCGGCCTGTACCCAGAATGAGGTATCCTTGTTCAGTATTCCAGTCTGATAAACTTCACCGTTGAAGAATGGCAAACCGCCGTTTGCAGACGTGTACCAGTTAATTGTTCCGATATTCGTTTGTGCTTTCAGATTGGCTTTGGAGCCGGCACATACAGAATCGTTGAGCACAGTGAGACTTGTAGGATAGGCATTGGCTTTGATGATAACGGTTCTCAGTCCGCTCAGACATCCTTTGTTATTTGCCCTGAGATAGAAAGTATCGTTTTTGCTAATCGGGAATTTTCGGTAAACTTTACCGGTGTGAAAAGGTGTTTGCGAAGATGGGGTCGCCAGCCATTCATACACCAGACCTGTGTCGTTGGATACGGCTGTAAACGTTGCCGTATCACCTATACATACATTGACCAGACCGTTAAACGTTGGAATGTCCGGTTTAAAAATAATTTCCTTTATGGTCGTATCCGTGCAGCCGTTCATCATAGGCCCGCTGTATCCGTAAACAGTTGAAATAAGTCTTACATTATAATTTTTTTTAACGCTGTACTTCACTTTATTGTCGACAGTATACTGCGATCCTGAAAAATTGCCGAGATCCCAGATATGACAGTAGTACCCAAGATTGTACATGGGTAAGACGAAACGGTTATACATCTTACTTCCCGCAAAATTGAATGGAGCCGCATTGCTGAATTTGATGCTGTCGTTGATATTATAACAGTTGTTTTTAATGCTGAAGTCGGTACCGAAATTATACTGTATATGTGGATGCAGCAATATATCGCAGTCGAATGGCAGACCACCGACATTGAGGTTGCGTCCGCTGTACCAGAGTCCGCTGATGGAGCCGCAGTTCAGATTCTCCCCGTCTCCGTCTCTGTACCGGTAATTATTGGTAACAACCCCGGCTGTTAGCGAATCGTCGTTGGTTTCGACCGTGATGATGTAATTGCTGTCTAAAGTAATAGATTGCCAGTTGGCGTGTTTTACAATCACTGAAAGATAGCCGGCGCCAAGCGTAGAATCTATACTCAGTGTATCCGAACGAAGTGGACTGCCACTGGGAAGACTGTCAAGCCCTGCTTTGTATAATCGACAGTAAACCTCCATTTTTTTTGATGTTTTGTGAGCGGGTAGTACAAAAGCATAAAATGTGAATCCTTTAATACTTAGTGGTTTGGGGCATGAATACAACTGACCCAATGACCGTCCTTTAGCTATAGAAATAGTGACAAGATCTATTGAGTATTTATATCTTGGATATTGGGAGGTATCGACCGTACAGGCTCTGGGGTTCTGAATACTGCGTTTGCCGGAGGAACTATTCTGTCCGATTTTCTGCATGTCATCCACTATACTTACACCTGCAGGTTGTATCTGCGCTGCAACTGATAATGACAAAAGAAAAAAGAAAAGAAAACTGAAGTAATTCTTGATCATAGGGGTAAATTTTAAACGAATTTATCGTTTATATAACAATTAACCAAATCAGGATTGTAATATTTCGTCCATTTTTATCAGAACGTCAGCAGTTTGTATGCGTGATATACAAGGATCTGCAGGTTGAACACAGTGTATCTGGTCGCAGGGATTACAGGGCAATACGTGATGAAGCACCGCAGATTTAGGGTGAACGGGGTAAAAGACATGCGGCACGCCAGGCCCGAAAAGTGCAATCATTGGAAGCGAAAAAGCTGCCGCAATATGCAGGGGACCGCTTTCATTGCCCAGATAGAAAGAAGCTTTGGAGCACAGACAGGCTGTCTCCGAAAGACTGAAAACACCACAGGTTCCATAGGTCTTAAAGCCTGTCATGGCCCTTATTTTATCTGTATCAGCTTCCTCCTCTGTACTCCCAATAAAGATTATATCCATTTCATATCGTTTGTGCAGGTATTCAGCTGCAGCGGCAAATCGCTCGGGGTTCCACTGCCTCAGTTTTTTTCTGGCACCTGTGTGCATAATGGCAAATCTCTTAATAGCATTTTCATTTAAAAAACCTGTGACAGCCCTGTCGTCCGATTCGCTGAAATACAAGGCCGGTTTTGTATTCTCCGTATTCGGATCAAGCAGATTTTTTATGATTTGAAAATTGGTATCCGCTTCGCGCAATTGCCTGCCGCGGTTCTTCCATCTCACCGTTGCCCGCGACGATCTGAAAGCGGGCCTCTGGCGTATCGCTTTAAACAGAGTGCGCCAGTTACCCCTGAGCTCTATTATCGCATCATATTTTTCAGTCCATTCCTTTTCTGAAGTCAGTATGCTGTTAATATTGGGATCGCCGGCTATTAAACCGGCAACAAAAGGTTTGCAAAGCAAATCTATTTTTGAAGCGGGGAATTGTTTTCGCAGCAATTCAAACACATTGCTCGCAGTTGCCATGTCTCCTATCTCATCCAGTTTGACAAGCAGTATTTTTCCTGGAGAAATTTTCCTTTCCGAATTGAAATAAATTTTACCGGCAATCAGATTGGCGGCATAAAGCAATTGCTCTGAAGTAGGCCATTTCAACTGCATGGATAAATCAAAATTCTGGACGGAACGGCATCAGTTTCGATTGATGGTCTCTGAATACTCAGCGCATAGCTGCCGTCCTTGATTTCGTCGCGAATAAAAATCAACTCTGTAATTGTTCTGTCATTATACGCTTTGCCGTTCTCGAGAAACCAGTTCTTGTGAGCCGACAGTCGACCTTCGTCACTTTCCTTATCGATACTTGGAAGGTCGCATAATATGTGTTTGTATCCTGCTTCTCTGAGTCGTGTCAGCAATTCAGGTTCGAAATAAGGCGGATTGCTGCCCGAATAGTTGCGGTGTTGCTTATTTGTTTCATTGGGCAGGGTACGGATGATGATAGCGGTGTAATTTTCGAAATTCTGAAATATTACCTCCTCAAGTTTGTCTATTACTCTGTCATTATTCACTTCTGATGGTAGAACAGAAACCAGTCTGCACATCATGAACGGAGGAATTTCGACATGCCTCATATCGAAATCGACTTTAACAACATGCAGGGCGCATTCGGTGTGAGTGCCCGAAGCGTGCGGATAAAGACTTATTTTTTCGCAGTTGACACTTCCGCCTTTTTCCAGACTCCCTGTGAACTCCGGACTTTCGAAATATGTAAAATCAGGGTCATCCAGATAATAACAATTCACGTTATTGCGTTTGCCTATAGCAATGCTGAGATCGAAGAACACATTTGCATCAATGCGTACATTGTTTTCTGCATGTTCAAATTGTATCCACATTTATGGGCGAAAGTAATGATTTTAAATGAAAATGTTTAATTTTGGACGGTACTTACAAGACGCAGGCTTGAACAATTACAGCACCAAACAATACTTAAAGATCATATTGCTTTTACTGGCTCTTGCCATTGGATTGTTTTCGCTGTTTTACTCCAACAGGATGGTGATCAAACTCTCCATAGAAGAGCGCAAAAAGATCAGTCAGTGGGCCGAAGCGCAGGAGTTCATAGCCAAAGCCGACCCTGAACTCGACTTGTCATTTTACAATAAAATCATTGAATCAAATTCTACGATTCCTGTTTTTCTGGCGGATGAAAGCGGATTTCTGACTCACCGCAACATAGACTCTTCGCGCATACGTTCACCTAAAAAACTCAAGGCTTATTTCGAAGAACTGAAAGCTGAAACACATCCGATACCCATCAAGATCACCGACGATTACACCCAGTATATCTATTACGACGAATCTTCTACCCTGAAACAGCTTAAAATATACCCTTACATACAGCTGGGACTGGTCAGCATGTTTGTACTGGTGAGTTATTTTGCGTTTAGCTACAGCCGTCGTTCGGAACAGAATCAGGTATGGGTGGGACTGGCTAAAGAAACTGCGCACCAGCTCGGAACGCCTATGAGCAGTTTGATGGCCTGGGTCGAACTTATTGAAACTGACAAAAGTTTTGCCACTTCAGAATCGCTGGCAGAAATGCGCAAAGACCTCGACAGATTGCGTGTCATTACCGAAAGGTTTTCCAAAATCGGATCGACACCGGTTCTCCACAAATGCGATATTGGCAAACAGTTGCATCTGGCAATTGATTATATCAAGACACGCAGTTCGGAAGACGTGCACTACCTTTATGAGAACAATGAAACAGAGGCCGTTTACGCCAATATCAATGTGCCTCTGTTCGACTGGGTAGTAGAGAATATCTGCAAGAACGCCATGGATGCCATGAATGGCAAAGGCAGCATCAGCATAAGGTGCAGGGCCAGAAACAACAAAATCATCATCGATATCAGCGATACGGGTAAAGGTATGCCGAAATCGCTTTTCAAACGCGTGTTCAAACCGGGCTTTACTACCAAACAAAGGGGTTGGGGACTCGGTCTTTCGCTTGTAAAAAGAATCATTGAAAATTACCACAAGGGACATATTTTTGTCAAGGAAAGTATCCCTAATAAGAAAACGACTTTCAGAATCATATTAAAACAGGCATGAAAACTATCAGCATCAAATTACGTTTACTACTTACCCTGCAGGCATTCTTTTTAAGCGCAGTCTTATTTGGGCAAATCCCTCCCCCGCCACCGGCACCTGTAGAAGCGGATACTATCAGATTGCAATCAGACAGTGTTACTATTGAATATTACGGTGTTGAGCCTGCTCCGCTTGAAATGCCGTCTGATATGTACGATGTGACGGAAGCTCCTGCATACGAATATGTAATGGTCAACAAGTTTAAACACAACAGCAAACTGAAACCTGTTGTAAAACCCGATCAGCCGGCAGCATATTCCGAGGGCCTCGGCGTGATGCTGCGATTTATTGCCGGCAATATCAATCATCCATACAGCTATTTTTCATCAGGCACTTCAGAAATTGTGCTGGTGAGGGTTATTGTCGGAAAAGATTCCCTGCTTTACAATCCTGAAATACTCAACAGCCCCGGAACAGTATATTCCGTCAATGCACAGGAAGTTATCGAGAAACTGCCTTCTAAGTTTGTTCCTGCTACCAAAAACGGTATGCCGGTTGACAGTTATCTGATCATACCGGTTCGTTTCGAAACAGGACTACGAAATAATTACAGTCAATTTTAAATTATATACAGCGTATAATGCCCGAATTCATCATCATCAATAAACAGGTTGCGCCATACGTGGCCCATATACAGCTTAACAGGCCCAAGGAACTCAATGCACTCAATCTCGAACTCATGCTCGAGATCAAACAGGCACTGATAGAGCTGGATGAAGATCCTGAAGTAAGAGCAATTGTTCTGAGCGGAAATGAAAGGGCCTTTGCGGCAGGAGCAGATATTAAGCAAATGGCGGGACGAACCGCCATGGACATGCTTAAAATAGATCAGTTTTCTACGTGGGACAGCATGCGTAAAACCAAAAAACCCATGATAGCGGCAGTGAGTGGTTTTGCACTCGGCGGCGGTTGCGAGCTTGCCATGATATGCGATATCATCATCGCAAGTGAAACAGCTCAGTTCGGTCAGCCCGAAATCAATATCGGCATCATGCCGGGAGCCGGAGGAACGCAAAGGTTAACCAGGCTGGTTGGAAAAAACAAGGCCATGGAACTGGTGCTTACCGGTACATTTATTTCGGCAGAACAGGCCCACTATTACGGACTGGTCAATAAAATTGTTCCGGTAGAATTCTATCTGAGCGAAGCCATCAAAATGGCTGCCCTGATCGCTGAAAAATCTCCGATAGCAGTACAGCTTGCCAAGGAAAGTGTGCTGCGCGCTTACGAAATGCCGCTGCAGGAGGCTCTGTATTTTGAACGCAAAAATTTCTATATGCTGTTTGCGAGCGAAGACCAGAAAGAAGGCATGGCTGCATTTGTAGAAAAACGCAAAGCCGTGTTCAAGGGCAAATAAGAATTCCCATTTTAAAACACAATTAAACAAACTTAACTATGTTAGACAATCTCTTAAAACTCATTCAGGAAAATGCAGGCGAGGCCATCATCAGCAATCCTGCCATCCCCAACGAACGCAACGACGAAGCCGTGAAGGCAGCAGGCAGCGGAATAATGGAACATTTACAGGGACTTGCCGGTTCGGGAGGAATGGAAAAAGTAATCTCACTTTTCAATCAGAACAACAACAGCGGAGAAGTCAATGCCATCAGCAATAATGTAGCGGATACACTGATGAAACAATTCGGACTGGACAGCTCGCAGGCCGGTGGCATAGTCAGCAAACTCATTCCGGTTGTAATGGATCAGTTTGTCAGCAAAACAAACGACAAAGACGACAATAGTTTTGATCTGGGCGACATTGTCAGCACCCTGGGAGGCGGACAAGCCGGAGGTATAATGGACAAGCTGAAAGGATTGTTCTGATTTAACCGGCCTCAAAAATAAGCTTGTTTAGTTTTCTGTTTTATTAAGGGAAAATTCCCTTAAACATGAAAATGATTGGTTCAAAAGATCTGTAGAACTCTTGAACCAAAGGGCATTTGCATTGCCTGCACACTGTCTTACAAAAAATCTGATAATAAAATGACAGTGAAAAAGTTAATGCTCAGGCAACAAATTTCTATCTTTGAACATCTTTACATTAATTTTACTTCACTTTTCTATCAACTAAAACAAATAAACGGCATGATTAAAAAAAATTTACTTCTTATCTTTATTGCCTTTGCCTTCTTTTCGGCTGAGGCTATTAACAACACGATTGCATTTGTATCTCAATCCGGCATCAACTGCGAATTCTCATTCCGCGATACAGCCGGCACAAGAACCTTTACCCCTACAATATATTACTGGGATTTCGGCAACGGTCAGAGCAGCAATTCAAGGCACGCCGTACACGACTATCTGGTAAACGGCAGTTATGTGGTAAAACACATCATCAGCGATGGCAGCAACTCAGACACGGCGGTTATCAACATCGTAGTTGCCTGTAAGGCCAATAATCCGCTGGCGGCGGCATTTTATTACAACATAAATGATACTGTTTCACCTACAGAAGTTTATTTCAGCAATATGTCTGACGGACGCATTATAAGTCATACCTGGAATTTCGGCGACGGTAATACTTCCAGCAATGTCAATCCTGTTCATGCTTATATGTCAATGATTACTCAAACCTACACCGTTTGCCTTCTTGTAATCGATTCGTCCAGCCGCGATTCTTTTTGCCAGAACGTCACCATTAAGGCATTTGATTCGTGCAAAGCGTTTTTCGCCGGCTTCAACTGGCAGCACGACACCAGTTGCAACGGCATCTTATTTTCAAATGCCAGCCATTACACTGCCATGAACTATCAATGGAGTTTTGGCGACGGCAGCAGTTCCACCCAGCAGAACCCTTACCATCAATACAGCAATCAGGTACATACCTCATACTATGTCAAGCTAAAAGCTTCCGGTAATAACTGTTCAGATTCTACCGTGCAGGAGATTAAGCCAAAATGCAAAACCTGTTATTCTGTGACCGCCCTGATAAATCTTGCGGTTGATAGTCTTGATCCTTCAAAAGCGATCTTGTACAACCGCTCTTTCGGTGCTTTGGCATCTCACCGCTGGGATTTCGGCGACGGAGATACCTCAACCCTTGCGGCCCCAACCCATGTTTATACCAGTCCCGGCCCGATACATCTGGTTTATGTAGTAAGAGATACCTCCAACTGCACAGACACTTTCGAATTATTCTTTGAAATCGATTCGCTTGGACGCATCAAAAGAGGCACTGTTTCGTTTACCCTACAGGTAATAGACCGCACCAATAACAACAGCAGTTCCATTAATGATCAACGAAGAGAAGTTACTCTGCTCAATATATATCCTCAGCCGGCCGGCGACAAGCTGTATTTAAGCACCGAAACTGCCGGCATCACAGGTATAGTCATCTATGATGCAACAGGCAGGGAAATTCACCAAAGCCCAATACAAAGCGGCAGCAGGATTGAAATATCCACTGCAGCCTGGCCACAGGGATTATACCTGTTGAGGGACAACAAAGGCAGCACCTACAGAATAGTTATAAGACGTTAGAAACAGCAAATAATCAACAAATAAACGCAGGCCCCCGGTAAGAATTGCCGGGGGTTTTTTATTGGAACTAGTCTCAAAAATAACCTTTTTAGTCAACAGAATTTAAGATTAAGCTGCGTCTTTTGCATTCATACACCAGTATTAGATAAGTTTTCGGAAGACCTCAAACTTAACAATACGGTATAACTCATCCTAAAATGTTTTACTGCGAAAAGCTATTAAGGATGAGTATACTTTGTTGAATTCCTTGGCCACCCTGGTA
>CAZRKA010000033.1:0-15701 GCA_964600345.1 uncultured Chitinophaga sp.
TTTTTAAGTATACCTATAAAGTTCAATCCGCACTCTTCGTGCACCTCCCTCAGTGCCGCCAGCCTCTGATCCTCTCCTTCTTCAAGTTTACCCTTGGGCAAATCCCATAAACCCAGCCTTTTGATCAGCAACAATTCACCGTCTTCGTTGAAAACAACTCCCCCTGCTGCTTTTATCATTTTGAATTGTTTTTTAAACTTATTGAATAATAATATGGGATGTTCGTGTACAAAAACCAGATTCTTTTTGCCTTTAAAGGTGGAAGATGTAAGGCGGTGTATGATATCACTCAGATGCTTTTCCTTGAATGATTCGCTGTCTGACATGTTGGCAAATTGCTTATTATTTGTAAATATCACAGTATGCCCGTTGATGAATATTTTATAGTTTTGCTGCGCCATGGTGACAAGTGAAATCAGTGCAAAAATAGCACAATACCTTCTGGAATGCGAAGCCGTTAAACTGAATGTGGAGAATCCGTTTACCTGGACCAGCGGAATGCGTTCGCCGGTGTATTGCGACAACAGGGTAACCTTGTCTTATCCGCATATAAGACGTTATATCACCGATTGTCTTGTAGATGTTATTCGCAATCAATTTGCAGGAGCAGAAGCTGTTGTAGGTGTTGCCACAGCCGGAATACCACAGGGCGCACTTATTGCAGAAGCATTGAATCTTCCTTTTGCCTATGTAAGACCTGAGCCTAAAAAGCACGGACTCAAGAACAGTATAGAAGGAAGACTTGAACCTAATGCTAAAGTAGTTGTGGTCGAAGACCTGATAAGCACCGGCAAAAGCAGTCTGAAGGCGGTCGAAGACCTTAGGGAAAACGGCATTGAAGTGCTTGGACTTGTATCTATTTTCAATTATGGTTTTCCTGAAACAGGATTAAGGTTTAAAGAAGTCGCCTGTCCTTATGTTTCACTCTGCGAATTCAAAACACTGGCATCCGAAGCCGAAAAGATCAACTACATCAGTGCAGAATCAAGATCTAAGATTGATATCTGGAGTGCCGATGCAAAGGCCTGGAGTGATGCTTTTGAAAAAGCCTGAGCCGATTCAATGTAATTAATTCTGACCTAGTAATCCATGAGGACCGATTTGAAGTGTTTCAGGATAAAACACAACCTCACCACTTGAGATATCGTGCATACCACCTATGATGCCAATTTCACCCTTATTAATCATTTCGCTTAGTATGGTGCTGCGCTGTTTGATTGATTCCACTGTGCGCTTTACATTGATATAGGCTACCTTTTCCACAAATTCGGGGTTTGACGAGTTTCTGTTTTCGCTCGTACTTAGTTCATCTTCGACAGCAGGTCTGATTTTTGTGAGCAGTGGAGTCAGGTTACCCATCTCCAAATGGTCGCAGGCACCTCTAACCGCACCGCATTTGGTATGCCCCAACACAACGATAAACCTGGAACCTGCTAACTTACATCCAAATTCCATACTGCCTAATATATCCTCGTTGAGAATATTCCCGGCGATTCTGATACTGAAAATATCGCCCAGACCCTGGTCGAATATTAATTCGGCAGAAGTACGGCTGTCTATACAACTTAAGATGATTGCAAACGGGTGTTGACCGTCTGAGGTTTCATTAGCCTGTTGCAGGAGGTTGCGGTTAACTTTCAGATTACTCATGAATCTCTTGTTGCCTTCTTTCAGCAGTTCAAGAGCCATTGAAGGTGTGATGGCTGCCTGCATTTCTTTTGTTAAGGTTTTCATTTGCGTTATATTTAATGGTTTATAATATATAGAATTTATTGGCCGGATAAGGTTCCGGAATTTCTGTTTCGTTAAGCAGTTGTCTGATATTGATTTCAATAGTTCTGGCTATTGCTGTCACAGATGTATCGGTTGGTCTGTTTTCGAAAGGATCCTGCATGTGCATCGCTGATTTTTCCAGCAGGAAAAAAGCTGCAGAGATTAACATCAGCAGGGGTATTTCAAACAATGCTCCCACATCTTTAAGAGCTATGGAAAGTGTGACCACGAATAAGTAGATGATGGAATGAAGAAATAATCTGTATGTCTGCGGGAAGACCGTACTTTTAATTCTTTCTGACCTTCCCTGAGAGTCGCAGAGTCTTACCAGAGTTTCGTCGAGCTGAATCTGTGAAAAGGCATCGAGTTGATTCTGGTCTTTCAGCGCTTTTATATCATTGGCATTCAAACTTATCAGGGCGAGAGCAGGATTCTTGTGTGCACCGATTTTTTTCAAATCCTCTTCAGAAATGAATTTTTCCATGTTTTCAACAGGATTCAGCCCTCTCAAAGACTGACCTAAAACATAAGACCAGGCCATCTGACGGTAAGCCATTTTTTTGATGGCTTCGTCATTGCCTTTGTTGATGAGTGTTTGCAATTGTATGACAAAACTACGCGAGTCGTTTACAATAGACCCCCATACTTTTCTGGCTTCCCACCAGCGGTCGTATGATTGATTTAATTTAAAAGAAAGGAGAATTGAAATTGCTGTACCTATAAAAGCCGGAATTGTAAGCGGCATTTCCGGCAGCATTTCTTTATACCTTTCTGTTATACCTAATACGAGCAGTGAAACTAACAACACATATACCATGTCGTATTTCACTTTGTTAAAAATGTATTTTGCAGGTATTTGTTTATTGAGCAACATGGTTTATTTATACAACGGATGCAAAGATAGTTATAATTCTATACATGATAGTAATACTATCATAAAAAATTGTAATATTTTTTATTGTAGATTTGCATCATTCTAATATTCAAGATGAAACCTGCATTGCAAATTAAAATGAATGAGGCTTTGTTTCTTCGCAATCCGGAAAGCTCAGAATTGGGGAAAAACATACTCAAACACGGTATTCTCTTAATCGATAAATACGGTTTTGAATCGTTCACTTTCAGGAAATTATCTGAAGAGATAGGGACTACCGAAGCGGGCATTTACAGGTATTTTGAAAACAAACACAAGCTGCTGGTTTATCTTACTGCCTGGTATTGGGGCTGGCTCGAGTTTCAGATCAGTTTTCAAACCAATAACCTGAAAGACCCTGCAGCGAGGTTAAAAAAAGTCATTAAACTACTGGCCACTCCTGTTGAGGACGATGAACAGACCAATTACATCAACGAAAGTCTGCTGCATCAGATCGTTATCTCTGAGGGCTCCAAGGCTTACCTCACCAAACAGGTTGGAGAAGACAATAAACAGCAGTTTTTCAAACCGTACAAAGACCTGTGCGCAGTGGTTGGCAGCATCATCTCCGAATGCAATCCGAAGTACAAATACCCGCGTTCACTGGCTTCAACCATCATTGAAATGGCTCACTTCCAGAACTTTTTCATGAATAATTTACCCTCGCTTACCGATTTTGGAAAAAGCAAGGCTGATCGCAGCATCATTGCCTTCCTCAACGATCTGGTCTTTTCGGGATTGAAGAAGTAATGTATATCCGGTTCAGGTATTCCGGTTTTTATAAAGATATTAATCTTCAATTGCCTCTATTCCCTGATCCTTCAGTTTCTGAAGATGGTTTTTCATGGCCATGAGCTGCTCTTCAGGATGCCCCTGCCAGTCTTTTAATTCGCCGGTAACTTTAAGAGGAAAACGTGTGCGGTAAGATTTAGTCGGATTGCCCCGAAATTTTTTGTCGGTCAGGTTGGGATCGTCTTCTATTTCGCCCAGCGGTTCAACAGTATAAATCCTGCCCCTGCCCTCACCCATGGCGAGTTCGGCACCCCATACCGCCGCATCATGAGTGGCAGTGAGATATACAAAAGACGCTTTCTTCCTTTGCCCGTAATTTGAATTAAATCCGGCCTCTATCAAATCGCCGGGTTTTAAATCTGCCTTAGTCCCGTGGTAATAGGTGAGCGTATTGTCGTACCTGTCGTTTTCAGACCTTACTTCTTTCATCATAACAGAATATAAATGCTAAAATCAAATCAGGCTTAACGCTTTTTCCTTGAGTATTATCAGCTTATTTTCCCTGATAACCTTTCATGATACCCCTGTCGGAAGCTTTGATGAACTGAAGAATTTCATCTCTTTCAGGTGTGGCAGGCATATTGGCTTCAATGTGAGATATGGCCTTGTTGTTGTTCAAGCCTCTTACATAAAGTGTCCGGTAGATTTCCTGTATTTCCGCAATCTTGTCGGGAGTGAAATTGCGGCGTCTGAGTCCAATGGAATTAACCCCTTCGTAGCTCAGCGGTTCGCGCGCTGCTTTGGTATAAGGCGGAACGTCTTTGCGCACCAGACTGCCACCGCTAATCATGGCGTGTCTGCCGATATGTACAAACTGATGTACAAGTGTGGCACCACCAAGTATGGCCGATTCGCCTATCACCACATGTCCTGCAATCTGGGTACTGTTGGCCAGTATCACATTGTCGCCGATGACACAATCGTGTGCCACGTGGCTGTAGGCCATGATCAGGCAGCTTTTTCCAATCTCGGTCTTACCTCTGTCTTTGGTTCCTCTGTTCAGGGTAACACACTCCCTTACGGTTGTATTGTCGCCTATCACCGTCAGAGAATCTTCTCCGTCGAACTTAAGATCCTGGGGTATGGCCGAAATGATGGCGCCGGGAAATATCTTGACATTCTTGCCGATTCTGGCTCCCTCAAAGATTGTAACACCCGAACCTATCCAGGTGCCTTCTCCTATTTCAACATTTTTGTGTATGGTAACAAAGGGATCTATCACCACGTTTTCAGCAACCTTTGATTGCGGGTGAACATAAGCTAGAGGTTGAATCATTTTTCAGTAATTACACTATATACAATTCCATGAGGCCTATCCCCCAAAGAAAATTATTTTATTTTTACAATCTGCGCCATCATCTCGGCTTCACTCACCAGTTTTTCGCCGACATAGCACCTTCCTTTCATCAGACAAATCCCCCTGCGTATGGGTTCGAGCAACTCAAGTTTCATGATCAGGGTATCGCCGGGTACCACTTTGTCTTTGAATCTGGCATTGTCTATCTTCAGAAAAAGTGTGGTGTAATTCTCCGGATCAGGCACTTCGCTTAATATGAGCACACCGCCGGCCTGAGCCATTGCCTCCAGTTGCAGCACGCCCGGAAATATCGGATCGCCCGGGAAATGACCATTAAAGAAATACTGATCGCCTGTTATATTCTTGATGGCAAGTACGTGTTTCGGCGATTTCTCGATGATTTTGTCTACCAGCAGGAAAGGGTGCTTGTGCGGGAGATATTTTGATATTTCCTTGTGCTCGTACAATGCTTTTACATTCGGATTGTATACCGGAGCATCACTGTCTGCCTTTTTCTTTGTTTTTTTGATAAGTGCTTTGATTTTACGTGCAAATGCTACATTCGATGCATGACCGGGTCTTGCCGCCATCAGCTGGGCTTTAATAGGCATACCTATCAGGGCAAGATCGCCAAGCAGATCCAGCAGCTTGTGCCTGGCAGGTTCGTTCTGAAAGCGCAGTTCCACATTGTTGAGTATGCCCTCTTTGCGAACCTCTACTTTCGGCTTGTTAAATACCTTTGCCAGACGGTCCATTTCATGGTCTTCAACTACCCTGTCGACAATTACAATGGCGTTGTTTAAATCTCCGCCTTTGATCAGGTTGTTGTTGAGCATGATTTCCAGTTCGTGCAAAAAGCAGAAGGTACGGCAGGGAGCAATCTGGGTTTCGAATTCACTCAGATTCGTAATGGTGGCGTGCTGACTTCCTAGCACAGGGCTGTTATAGTCTACCATGACGGTAGCGCGGTAATCATCGAGCGGCATTGCCACCATTTCGATGTGGTTCTGCGGATCGTTGTAATGCACATTTGAAGGTACATGGAAGTACTCGCGTTCGGCATCCTGTTCAACGATGCCTGTCTGTTTGAGTATCTCTACGAAGGGCATGGAACTACCGTCCATGATTGGCATTTCAGGACCATCCACCTGCAAAAGCACATTGTCTATTTCGAGACCAACCAGAGCTGCCAGTGCATGCTCGACTGTGCTGATGCGCGCTCCGTTTTTTTCGAGGGTGGTGCCTCTCGAAGTGTCTACCACCAGTTCGCAGTCGGCATCAATCAGTGGCTGACCTTCAAGGTCTGTTCTCTGAAATTTGTACCAGTGGTTGACGGGGGCAGGAGAAAATGTAAGGGTTACGTTGGCTCCAGTGTGGAGACCAACACCTGATACCGTTACAGCCTGCTTAAGTGTCGTTTGTTTCATTTATGATTTTAAGTCTTTAATGCGTTTTTCTAGTTCTCTTACCCTTAATTCGAGATCAGGCAGATTGCGCATCAGTACCTGGGTCTTGAATGAATCTTTCAGCGGCATGGCAGGACTGCCTATAAACTGCTGATTGGGTTCTTTGATTGATTTGGGTATACCGCTTTGCCCTCCAATCTGAGTGCCGTCGGCAATGGTGATATGTCCAACTATGCCTACCTGTGCACCGATTACACAATTTCGCCCTACTTTGGTACTGCCTGCCACGCCGCTTAATCCGGCTATGACTGTATTTTCTCCGATTTCAGCGTTATGGGCAATCTGAACCATGTTATCAAGCTTGACGCCTTTGCGCAAAATTGTCGAACCCATGGTAGCGCGGTCGAGACAGCAATTGGCACCTGTTTCAACATTGTCTTCGATGATGACATTGCCGATTTGTGGTATTTTGGCATAAGTGCCGTCGGGTGTTGGGGCAAAACCAAATCCGTCCGATCCTATGACTGTACCGGCGTGTATGATACAATTATTTCCAACAATACATTCGGAATATAGCTTAACACCCGCATAAAATAGGGTGTTATTGCCAACGCTCGCATTCTTTCCGATAAAAACCTGTGGGTAGATCTGAGCGTTATCGCCAACTACAGCGCCATCTTCAATCACCGCGTATTCGCCGATGTAGACGTCTTTGCCTATTTTTGCTGAAGATGCAATCACAGCTGTGGGATGTATGCCTGATCTTTTCTGATGCGGGTTAAACCATGCATCGAGTACCATACAGAAACCGTAGTATGGCATCGGGTGGCGGATAATGGTGCAGTTTACAGCCTTGTCAAGAACCAGATCACTGGAAACAATGACCACTGAGGCTTTGGTATCGTATATAAAATTGAGATATTTAGGATTGGCCAGGAAACTTACGTCACCCGCAACTGCACTTTCAATCTTTCCGGCTGCCTTTACAGTTGCAGAAGAATCGCCTTCTACCTGACCCCTGATGAGTTCTGCTATCTGAGTGGCCGTTATCTGCATAGTTACAGCCCGCGAAGATACGATTTAGCGGTAAAAGCTTAAATAATATTTTTTTACGGTTTGATTCAGTGCGCGCAGATTGTAATTATCGCTGGCTTCTGTCACATCCATTACTTCCCCGTTCTTTTTGAGTATCCTGATGCCGGTGCTCTTCTCAACTTTATAAGCATCGTTGACCAGTATACCTGTTGTGGCAAAATAATGCGCTTCTTCATCTCTGAGTTTGTATTTAGCCAGCATTTCCTCACGGGCATCATTCAGATCTTTGCCTGTAAATGCTTTTGAGGCTATCTGTATCTTGGGCAAACGCCTGTTAACCATATTCCTTGCGAGTATGCTCAGCACCTTATCATCCGAGTGCTGCCAGTCTTTGATGGCGTTGATTACATCCGAATCGTCGAGCCTGATAAACTGAGCGATTACATCAGGATCATTCAGAAATTTCTCCTTGCTGATTTCCGATTTCAGAAAGAATTCCAGAGCATCGCTGGCTTTCAGTTGCACGCCCTGTCTTGCCACATCTGCCGCTCTGCGCATGGTTGCAGTAAGCAGGACATCTGCAGCTACTACAGTTTTATGGAGATAAACCTGCCAGTACATCAGCCTTCGGGCAACGATGAATTTTTCTATACTGTAAATGCCTTTTTCTTCAACTACCAGTTCATCACCTACTACATCCAGCATATTGATAATGCGTTCCGAGCCAATGATACCCTCGCTGACACCGGTGTAAAAACTGTCGCGTCCGAGGTAATCAAGCCTGTCCATGTCAAGTTGCCCCGAAATAAGCTGATGTAAAAATGCTTTGCGGTAGCGATTGGTAAAGATGTTAATGGTGAGGTCGAGCCTGCCCCTGAACTGCTTGTTGAGTTCCTGCATCATCATGAGTGAAATGCTTTCGTGAGGCACCGACTTTATCAGGGTATGCTCGAGGGAGTGGCTGTATGGACCGTGTCCTATGTCGTGCAGCAATATCCCACAGTAAAGGGCTTCGGCCTCGGCATCCGAAATCTTCACATTTTTAAGTCTAAGGGTGTGAACAGCATTCACCATCAGATGCAGGGCACCAAGGGCGTGATGAAAGCGCGAATGAGTAGCCCCGGGATAAACATATTCAGTCATCCCAAGCTGGCGGATTCGCCTTAATCGCTGAACGAAGGGATGCTCAATCAAATCGTAGACCAGTTTACAGGGTATGGTAAGAAAGCCGTAAACCGGGTCGTTGATGATCTTGCTCTTCTTCATTTTACAAGGCAAAGTTGTGCATTATTTGTCATATTTCATTCACATAATTTGATATTTTACCTTTTTTAAATAACTTTGACTGTTTTGAAAAAATCCCTGCTGATACTGCTGCTTGTTTTTCCATTCATAGGCAAGGCTCAGTCTACCAATTCCGGCACGGAATTCTGGATGGGATTCATGAATAATTTAACCACTTCAGGACACAATCTAAGGCTTTATGTTTCGTCGTCTTACAACAGCAGAGTTGTCGTTGATATTCCCCTTCAGAATTACAGGGACAGTATATTTGTTCCGAGAGACAGTGTCAGGATAATTTCCATCCCTCTGATATACGGCCAGATGTTATTTGCCACTGATACCATTGAAGGCAAAGGCATTCATATCACCTCCGATAACCCTGTTTCCATTTCGGCCATGAATCTAAGTGCGGCAACAACTGATGCAAGTGTGGTATTGCCCCTGGTAAACATCCCTCAAAGTGCCACTTATGTTACGGGCAATCCCAACAACGGCGCCAACCTCATACTTCTGGTAGCAAGTGCAGATTCTACCATAGTATCCATCTCAGCCGTATCAACTTTATCCAACACGATCAGACCAACAACAGGCACATACACCATCAGGCTGAACAAAGGACAGGCCTATCAATTGACATCGAACAGCAACCTTTGCGGTTCTGTGATCAGGGTCAAGAGCAAGAGCAAACTGGTAGTCTTTTCAGGTGCGCGGTGCAACAACTGGCCCTGCGGTGCCTGCGATCACCAGTACGAACAGGTATTGCCTAACCTGATACTCGATACAGCTTATTGCATACCGCCTCAATTCGGCCACACCGCCGGATACTACCTTAAAATCGTTCCTTATGATTCGGTGGCTAATATCAAAGTAAACGGCAATACATACAACAATGTGCTTCGTTCAAGTCCACTGATTATAAATGTCAGAGGAGATAGCGGCTATTATGCTGCCTCAGACAAATTATTTCACTGTTATCAGTTTCTCAAAGGCGGAGGCTGCAACGGTTATATTACCTCTTCCTTCGGCGATCCTGCCATGCTATCTCTGGTAAGCACCAAACACTTCGGACAGTCTGTTATATTCAGCACCGTTAACTCCACCAATCTCAAGGATCATTTTGTAAGCGTGGTCATACCGACCTATGCCAAAAACAATGTCTATCTGGACAGAATACAAATTGACAGCTCTGAATTTATTGAATTCCCCTTCGCCAGGAATTTTTCGTATGCCCCCCTTATGATTTCAGACGGCGTGCATCAACTGGAATGTGACGACGGACTTCTGGCCTATTGTTCGGGTGTAGGTTTCTACGAATCATATCTCTATCTGGCGGGATTTAATTTACCGAATTTCGATCTGGATTTTACCGACACAGCAGTGTCATACGACTGCAGGAATAAAAAAATCAAATTTAAATTTAATGCCAAATCCGATTTTCCGCTTAAGAAATACAGCTGGACTTTCGGAGACGGTCAATACGGTTCCGGCAATCCAATCACACACACCTACGATAGTTTCGGATTCATATCTGTCAAACTGGTGGGAGAAGATTTCAGCGGAAAAAAAGACTCGGTGATACGCACCATTAGGGTAGACTGGCCGGAATTCGACCCGGTTAGAAATAAAATTATCTGCGGCAATGATACGGTAATTTATATCGAGAAAAACCCATTCTTTGCAAATTTCAAATGGCACGACAGCAGCAGCAATAATTCCATCAAACTATGGACTCCTCAAGATGTATGGGTAAGGGCCACCGACACTTCGGGATATTGTCATTTTACTGATACCGGACTGATAGGGAAAATAGATATTTTCTCTGCCATTAGAGTTGATACCATCAATAACTGTTTTGAGACAAATCTTTTCAGGTTCAGAGATTCTACGCGCATTGTCTCTGATCAGATTTACCACAAAGCCTGGGTATTTCCGTTCCAGACATTCTGGGACAATCAGGATTTGTACCTAAAATTTCCCATGCCGGGCAAGTACAAAGCTTATTTTGATATCTACACCAAACAAATCAATTGCAAAGCCCGCTACCCTATTGATATCAATGTTTACCCTAATCCCAAAGCTGTTCCAAAGGCAAAGGGAGAAGATTTCTGTTCAGAAAAACCGATTTTATTTTACGATTCTTCCGGAATTGTCAATGGTAAAATAGCATCTATTAAATGGGAGTTTGACGACAATACCAGCATCACAAGCGATTCGCTCAAAACATACAAGTCTTTAAAATACGACAAATTCAAAGGCGATGTGATACGTTTTTACAATCATATTGTTATTTCAGATCACGGTTGTACAGACACTGTTATGCATGCAGTAAAGGTATGGCCCAAACCCTCAGTTAGTTTCAACCTTATCAGCCCGGATACCATAAAGTGTCTGCCCAATGCGTTATGGACTTTCAGCAGCACGACAAAAGCTGATGCAGATACCTTCAGTCTTAAATGGGATGCCGGCAACGGCCGCAACGGCACAGCCAACGATTTGAAAAATGTACGCTACCTCAGTGCGGGTAAATACAATGTCAAACTGCTTGCATTGTCGCCATTCGGCTGCCACGATTCGCTGATCAGAACCCTTGAAGTTATTCCGGGTCCGGATGCGCGTATTTACATTCCTGATACCGCACAGTGCCGGAATGCACAATCGTTTACAATCAGAGATACTTCCGTTGGAAAATATCTGAATTACAATTGGGAACTTGGTGAAAACAAAACGGCCGCCGGCAAAACGGTAGACAATATTTCATATGCCGACACCGGTATCAAAACCATCAAGCTCAACATCAGCAGCAGTATTCCGGGATGCAAAGATTCTGCCTATGCCTTTTTGAGGGTTTTGTCACCGCCATTGGCAAAAATCGGAATAAGCAACGATACCCAGTGCCTGAACGGCAACGAATTTGACCTGAAAAATCTATCTGTTTTCTCTCAGAATCCGCAGAATACCGAATGGTTTAGCAACAATATAATCATTGGCAATGATTACGACATGAACGATGTTATCTTCACCGACACGGGCAACTATGCAATTGTGCTTACAGACAGGGATATCGAAAATTGTGTGCACAGCGATACTGTTATTCTGAGAGTGACACCCCAGCCAATATCAAAATTCGAAATCAACGACAGTATTCAGTGTGAAAGTGATAACCGGTTTGTATTCACCACGGCATCCAATCCGCAATTGATGAAGCGATGGAGAAACAATCAAACGCTGATACAGGAATCGATTGTTGATTCCGCCGTTATTTCAGGTCTAAACGCAGGGCAATACCGCATATCGCTTGTTGAATCGGATGCGCTTGCCTGTTCTGACAGTGTCAGCAGGATCATCACTGTCATTCCCGCTCCGCTTGCCCTGCTTACTGTCGATGAAGACACTCAGTGTTTCGATATTCAGAGTTTCAATATCCGCAATAATACCACATACGGAAGTGATAAGCAGGCTTACAGTGAAATAATACATGGCAGCGTAATTTATCCCGACAAGGATAGTCTCATCGATTATCAATTTTCAAACCCCGGCACCAAAAACCTTACACTTATTGTCAGAACCGAAGAAAACTGTTCTGACACCGCAAATATTGAACTTACAGTCATTGAAAATCCCGTAGTGGAAATCATCGGAGATACGCTTTGCCTGAATGAAACAGCCAATATTGCAGCAAAACAGATTTCAGGTCTGCCCGTCAGCAGCTGGAACTGGCAATTAGGAGACGGCAATACTGCCGGCGGACAAACCTTACAGTACACTTACAAGAACCCGGGTTCCTTTTTGCTGACATTGAATGTAAGAGATATTTTCGGTTGTGAAGCGAATGCAAGCCTGTTCGACGGTGTTATCATAAGAGCCTTGCCGCAGGCAGGATTCAATGTACTTTCGGCCGACTTTAGCATCAATCAGATGCGGATCAAATTTTTACCGTCTATCAATAACAATTACCGGTATTTATGGCAATTACCTGATGGCAGGATTTCAACTGCAGACAGTCCGGTGATAGTGATCAGCGAGTTGTTAAAAGGCAATGCTGTACTAAGGGTTACCGATCAGTATGGTTGTTCAGATACAGGTATCAAATACGTCAGCTTTTTCCCTAACAATTTCAATGTATTCCTGCCAAATGCCATCACCGTAAACAACGACCTGCTCAACGACATTTTCAAAGTAGAGGGAATCGGCGAGGTCCTGGAATTCCATATGCATATTTACAACCGCTGGGGTGAAGAAGTATTTTACAGCAATGATCCGGACAAAGGCTGGGATGGTTCATATCAGGGCGGATTTGTTCAGGAGGGCGTTTATACCTACCTGATTACCTTCAGTTACTTCGATAAGAAATCGTACGTGTTCAGAGGAACATTAACCGTATTAAGATAATACTTTGCTGTATGCTGGCTTATCATCATTTCCTGAACTTCGGCAGACTCAGATTATATTTCACGGAAACTATCCTGATAGCGGCAATCAGCGACATCGAAATACTCAGACTCAGAGGCTGTGAAATTTTCAAATAGTTCAGACTGACATATAATAAGGCACCGGCCATACAGGCTGTTGCATAAATCTCCTTTCTGAACAATACCGGCACTTCATTTGTAAGCACATCGCGCAACACACCTCCCATCACCGCCGAAAACATTCCCAGCACAGATGCAATAAGCGGATTAACTCCAAATTGAATTGCCTTTTCGGTTCCGAGTATTGTAAACATCGCCATTGCTACCGTTTCGAACAAAAATAAATGCCTTTTGTAAGTATTCAGAAATTCGTAAAAAATACTGGTGAGCACAATGCCGGTGAGTATTGAATAGAAAATATTGACATCCGCAATCCATCCCAAAGGGTACGAACCCAGCAATACGTCTCTGACTGTACCTCCTCCCAGCGAAGTGATAAACCCGATAAAGGTTACCCCGAACCAGTCGGCGTTGTTCTTGTCGTTGGCGAGCAAAGCTCCCGAAATGGCAAACAAACCTGAACCTGCAAGTTCGAAAAAATATTGTAGTGTCATAGTTGTTCCTGCAAAATTAATCCTTCCGTATTTCTTTTAGAAGCTATCTCAAAAGTAACTTCTTGTGAATTTTCTGAGAGCGAATCCTGAAAAATTACAGAAATATCCGGAAATTCATGATTCAGAGATTTAAGAATACTTAATCTGATATTACCGGTAATATAAAGTGAATTGCCTCTCCTATACAACTCATTTACACTGCTAAAATACGATCGAACAACATCCTCATTTAAATCTTTTCCGCTGACATAAACATTACAAAAAACATCATCTGTCAGTGTGTTTCCGCTCTTGTTTTTCAGTTTTTTATACTCATATCTGTACCCGTAAGAGAGTGCCGAGAGATCACTTAAAACTGCCGAAGCTGTCGGAAAATCACCGGCGCCTTTCCCGGAAAAAAACTGTCTGTCTGCAAATGCGGTTTCAGTAATCACACCGTTATAAACATCATCGACACCGAACAAGGCCGAATCATTTTTGATAAACGCCGGAGCTACTGTCGCCGAAATTTGATTGCTGTCATGTCTTATTGCCCGGGCTATGAGTTTAATTTTAAACCCTTTTTCTCTGGCATAACGTGTATCGCATTCGCTGATTTTATTGATACCCTTGCAGAAAATATCTTCACCTGAAACAATTTCACCGAATGCATGTGCAATAAGAATCTGAAGTTTATTGCAGGCGTCATACCCTTCTACATCCAGCTCAGGGTTGCTCTCTGCGTAGCCAAGTTCCTGGGCCGAACACAAAGCCTCATGGTAGCTCAGTCCTTCATTCAACGACCTGCTCAATATATAATTAGTGGATCCATTCACTATCCCTTCTATCCTGTTCAGAAAATCGTTGTCGTAATACTCCTCAAGGTTTCTGATAATAGGAATACTGGCACATGCCGCAGCTTCATATAAAAGTGCCAGTCCTGTTTTTTCCTGCAATTCCAAGAGCTTATTAAAATGTTCCGCAATCATTTTTTTGTTGGCACTTACAACTGCTTTCCCTTTGGTAAGCGCTTTCGAAACAATATTAAAAGCTGCATCAGCATCATCAATCAGCTCTACAATTACATTAATTTCCGGGTCGTTCAGAATGATATCGGCATCTGTGGTAAAGTTTTCTGTCGGAACCGGCCGCACTTTATCGCCATGCCTTACGCATATTGTTTTTATTTCGGCCCTGAAACCCGCCGACTGCTGCAATACGCGGTACAGTCCATATCCTACACAACCAAAGCCGAACAGGCCTATTGTTAATTTTTTTCTTTCTGTCATATTATTATTTTGTTTTCTTTTATTGTACTTCTCTCAACTCATTTTTTATTTTTCCGATAGTTTTAAAAGCCTGCTCAAGGTCGGATATCAGATCATCCGGACTTTCAAGACCGACTGATAATCTGATAAGGCTGTCGCTTACCCCGCTAGCGTATCTTTTAATCTGAGGCACCGATTTATGTGTCATTTCGCAGGGCAGACAACACAGACTTTTCACGCCACCCAGGCTTTCGGCAAGTCTGAACAGTTTAGTGGAACTTACAAATTCAGAAGCAAGTTCCTTGTTGTCTTCATGAAGATCGAAAGAAATGACTGCTCCGAATTGACTCATTTGTCCGGCAGCAACCCTGTGATTGAAATGCGTTTTCAGTCCGGGGTAATACAGATTGCTGATTTGTGATATACCCGAAAGATACTCAGCTATTTTTGCTGCATTGGCCGAATGCGCTTCAACTCTTAAAGGCAGCGTTTCAAGACCTCTTATCAGAAGCCAGCTGTCGAAAGGCGAAAGAATGGCCCCCGATGCATTTTGAATAAATTTGATTTTATCCCCCAGTTCTTCGTTGCGTGTAATGACGAGACCTCCTATCAGGTCGCTGTGTCCGCCGAGGTATTTGGTTGCACTGTGAACAACAATATCGGCACCGAGATCAATTGGTTTCTGTAAAACAGGTGATGCAAAAGTGTTGTCTACACAAAGCAAAATATCGCAGCTACCGGCTATACCGGCGACGGCTTTGATATCTGTAATTTTCAAGGTCGGGTTACTGGGTGTTTCTATCCAGATCAGTTTTGTTTTAGGTGAAATGGCATTGAGTACATTTTCCGCATCTGTTGTATCGACATAGCGGACACTGATACCAAACTTCTCGTAAATATGCGTAAACAATCTGAATGCCCCGCCGTAAAT
>CAZRKA010000033.1:15711-22951 GCA_964600345.1 uncultured Chitinophaga sp.
AATATCTTCGACGGCGATTATTTCATCCCCGCTTTTAAGCAGTTTCAACACGGCATCAATAGCAGCAAGTCCGCTGGCGAATGCAAGTGCTCTGGCGCCATTTTCGAGCGAAGCTGCCATGTCTTCGAGCACTTTGCGGGTGGGATTATTGCTGCGCGCATAATCAAAACCTTTGTGAATTCCGGGTCCTTCCTGTACAAATGTTGAAGTTTGATAAATCGGAACTGAAATGGCTCCTGTCAATGGATCGACCGGAACACTGTGAATGATTTTTGTTTGTTCTTTCATATTGGATTAAATTGGATTTTTAAAGTTTGAACTTAAAAAGTCAACTTATCCCGAAAGGGTCAGAACCCGACTGCCGGAAAGCATAAAAAAAGCTCTTCCGACAAGTCAGAAGAGCTGTATATATTTCATTCGAAATGTATTCGCTGTATTCTAACTTATCTGTCTCTGCACGTTGTGCAGAAGTTGAATTTGGCACCTTTTCCGGATGGTGGTCCGGAGAGGTTGTCAAGACATCACAGGGTCAATTCCCTCAGTCTTTCTGGATAAGTAAACGGATTTAAGAACGTGGTGCAAAGGTAAGGCCAACAATTTTTAATTTACAAATTTATTTTTTGTGAGTGTTATTTTATAAGCGTTACTGTTCCGCTTTCCGCTTTGTACTTTCCCCTGCAATCGAGGTATTCCAGCATATACATATAAACACCCTGAGGCACGAATTCATCCACATAAGAAGCATCCCAATGGTTGATATCCGAATCGTAAAGCTGAGCACCCCATCGGTCATAAATTCTAATTCTGAATTTTGATACACCTTCCATATAGGGTTTGAAAATATCATTGATTCCGTCGTTATTTGGCGAAAAGGCATCGGGAATGAAAACTTTCAAACCAGTTCCTGCATATGCCACGTTGAAAGTATCGGCCGTTCCGCTGCAGTATCTTGAACTATAGGAAGCAATATAAGTACCGGCACTTTTCACAGTGTAATACCTGCCGTAGCTTCTCCTGTTCCACAGGCTGCTGTCTATTCTGCTGTCCAGCACAATATCTATAGCTCCGCATATTGCAGTATCATTAGGTAAATACATTTTAAATAAATTAAAACTGTCGCGTTCAATGCCACAATCTGATCTTGAATTCACCCAATAAACAGAATTATTACCGGCCTTAATACTTCCCGATACATCTCCGGTATTCCAACTATATACTGAACCCGGTTTGATACCTGCGGCAGGTTTCAGAATATCATTCTCACAGAATATCCGTGTTCTTAATATGAGTGAATCCCGGAAATTAACGATGGTGCTGTCTCTCACTTTTCCGCAAGGCATATTGTGTTCCACCCAGTATATTCCCGGGGAATTTACATAT
The DNA here is from genome assembly GCA_964600345.1 of uncultured Chitinophaga sp. Lineage (GTDB taxonomy): Bacteria > Bacteroidota > Bacteroidia > NS11-12g > UBA955 > JABMMZ01. Next base: position 17,092 of record CAZRKA010000033.1, read on the forward strand.
TGAACCGGCAGATCGGATCCGTTCCACCACCTGAAGGTATCCGGGCTTCGCGCCAGAGTTAATTTCAGAGAATCCCTGCATTTTAAAATGGCATTTATAGGTTCAATCTTTCCCTTATCCCTGACTTTGAAATACAAGCGAAGCAGTTGACAAATGTAATAATTATCCACCCAGTAAATTCCCGGATTGCTGATGCGAAGACTGTCACCCCTGCTGCCGTCATTCCATATAAAACTATCCGAATGATATTTAGATTTAAGCAGCAAACTACTGCTGCACAAAATCAAATCAACCGTATCTGCAGTTTTTTTAATGTGCAGTACAACAAAACTGTCTCTTATTGTTTCACACGTAGTATGCATATCAATCCAGTATTTTCCGGGAGTCCGGGGTTTGAATTTAGCAGTTTTACTTCCGTCAGACCATATAAAACTGTCGCAGGGCAAGCGAGGTGTAAAGTATAAAGTATCGTTACAAATGTATTGCGATTTTTTTCCGACCTCCTGTTTGTTGTAGTTGGAAATATAACCATATGCCGTTCCATTAGTAACATTACCTTCAAAAATTCCGAGGTGAAAAAATGCATCTTCATTGGTGACAATCAGACTTTGACCGGGATGAATAAAATTGGAATCAATGCGAATGGCCGCGGTAAGCCATCCGGAATTACCGGCTACAGTTTTAAAATCGGAAGCCTTGATAATATTGGAATTGCCGTTGGCTTTAAACTTTCCTTCGGAACCTGTCGGGACTATGATATTTAAATCGAGTTCAAATAATTTTGATGAAGACCTTTTCAATCCCACCATTTTGGAACCTGTACATTTGACAGGCGGCAAAAGTGCACTGCCAAGTTCGCAGCCTATACCTGAAATGTGAAGTATATAAATCGGGAAAGTGGATTCTATGTATACATTATCAGCTCTCAGTTCGTAGGTGTAATTAGCCCCGGCGTTAAGGGTTGCAATCAGATTTCCGTCGGCATAAACCTTGGTATTGTTTCTGCAGGCTGTTATACAGGCAAGGTCTTTTTTATTGTTTCCCGTTCCAAGTTTGCCTCTTACCACTACGTAATTCGTACCGCATATTTCAACAGGTACAATCTGATCGCCTGTAAGGTCGGCACAACCACCTGCAAACTGAAGTCCTTCCAGCAAATCGTCTTTAATGGTTATCGCTACAGGCTTATCCGAATTCACAAAAGTACCTGCAGGGTGATCCGCCCCCTGAATGGTTGTGGCGCAGGCCGAATAGGTCTGACCTTTGTTGAGGTTGATGCTGTAATTGATACCGGCCGCATGTCCCACAAGATTTTTGGTAGGCGATATATAAATTGTTGTGTTGTTTTCTGTAGCAACAATGTCGAAAGAAAACTTAGGTACCGGATTGTAGAATCCGGCATTATTGATAGTGGTTTGAGACGGTATGAAAAAATTCGTTCCGAGTGCATTCGAACCTTTGAGGGTAAAAAGCTCGGGATTGCAATTGCAGTATGTGCTGGCCACATCGTAATAAACCTGAATTGGCGCGGTTGATTTGATGTAAATACCTTTGTTCAGTATCTGATTGGGAGGTGTATTTTCTATTTTGTCTTTCAGGCTTGAAATGTCTATTTGCACAGATGTAGATGCAGCTACCGATCTGTTTATAGGTGTTACAGAGTTATCGGCGGGCAGACTGATGGTAACAACGGCATTTTTATCCATTGCCGTGATATTAAGATAGAGAGGGATATCAAAATTGTTGTTGTGAACTGATACTTCGGGTGCGGCAAACCAGAATTCGGTATCAACCTGTGCTCTGAGAAACCCTGTCGAAAAAAGACAGAATAAGGAATATACGATATACCTTATAGTTCTCATTGTTTTAGTATTAGACGCAAAAATAGGGAAAAAGTGACCTGAATTCTGTCGGAAATTGCATAATCTGACAATCGAATGACTTTGTTTTTTTGGATATGATTTGTTAAAATCTGCTATAATCCTTCATTTTCAAAAATAAATCAATATCAATTTCTGCCACAAAAAAGGATTTTTATTAATTAATTACTTGCAGAAACAAGATTTAAAGCAAATACTTGTTTTAAGACAAGTTCTGAAAATATTCTGTTACCTTTGCAGCACTTTTTAAACCCCAAAATAAACACATTAAGATATGAAAGTTACAGTAGTAGGAGCCGGAGCAGTTGGAGCAACCTGTGCAGACAATATAGCCCGCAAGGAACTTTGTTCGGAACTGGTATTATTAGACATCAAAGAAGGCATCAGTGAAGGTAAATCTCTGGATCTTTTTCAGACATCTTCATTGCTGGGATTTGACACCAGAATTACAGGCAGCACCAACGATTACAGCAAAACCGCCAACAGCGATGTGGTTGTAATCACCAGTGGAATACCCCGTAAACCGGGCATGACACGCGAAGAACTGATTGGAACCAATGCCGGCATAGTAAAAGGTGTTACCGAGAATATCCTCAAATACTCTCCTAATGCCATCATCATTGTCATCAGTAATCCAATGGATACAATGACTTATCTGGCACTTAAAGCGAGCGGAATTCCAAAAAACCGCATTATAGGAATGGGTGGTATACTCGACAGTGCGCGCTTCAAATGCTATCTGTCTCTTGCGACGGGTGCATCTACCAATGACATTCACGGTGTCGTAATCGGAGGTCATGGTGATACCACTATGATTCCATTAACCCGCCTTGCCACTATCAACGGTATGCCGGTCAGCCTTAAACTCGATGAAGCAGCACTTCAGAAAGTTGCATCAGATACTATGGTTGGTGGTGCTACTCTGACAGGATTGCTGGGAACCAGCGCCTGGTATGCTCCGGGAGCCGCCGGTGCAGCCCTGGTTGAAGCCATTGTAAGAGACGAGAAGAAACTGATGCCTTGCTGCGTGTACCTGGATGGCGAATACGGACAAAAAGATATCTGTCTCGGTGTGCCTGTTATCATCGGGAAAAACGGCTGGGAAGAAATCGTAGACTTTAAACTGAATGAAACCGAACAAGCCGCTTTCAATAAATCTGCTGAAGCAGTCAGAAGCATGAACAGCGTACTTGGAACTGTAACTGCTTAATTTAAAAACGCCTAAAATAAAAAAAGAGCATTATTACCTGATGCTCTTTTTTTGTGACTATTAATCTTTCAATTGGTCTTTTTCCATTTGATACCACAGCCGATGGCTTTTGTGGTTTTGACAGTAACCTCTTTTCCTGCCATTAATTCGGTTAATGCATTCTCCAGATATTTTTGAGTTACTTTCTTTTCATCATCCGAATTGTCGTCTATGGCACCGGTATATTTAAGCACCAATTTATTATTTTCCTTGTGGAGAAGGAATATATGTGGTGTTTTCAAGGCTCCGTAAGCTTTGGCAATGTCCTGCGACTGGTCGTAGAGGTAAGGAAAGCTATACTTTTTCTTTTTAGCGCGCTTTACCATTTCAGGGTATGAATCGTCGGGGTAGGCAGCCGAATCGTTAGAGTTGATAGCGATTACAGGATAGCCAAGCAACTTGTACTTCTTGTCGAGCGCCATAATGCGGTTTTCGTAAGCTTTGGCAAACGGACAGTGGTTACATGTAAAAACAATGATAAATCCTTTGGCAGATTTGTAATCAGCCAGGGCTACCTGTTTCCCGTCGGTGTTCTTCAGTTTGAAATCTTTGGCTTCAGAGCCGGGTTCCAGCCCTGTAACAGCGGTCGTAAAAGCCAGTGCAATCACAGCAAATGCTGTGAGGATAACATAATTGATATTTTTTTTCATAATGAGAAATGTGATTGATTATTCCCGGATAAAATGCCAGAGGTCGCGGAAAGTCTCAAAACTTCCACTGTGATTGCGCCTTCCGTCTTTTGTAAGCACTATGGTATAGGGTATACCCCCCTCCCATTTTGGATCTACTGCATCTATGAATTCGCTCATATTATAGTTGCCTATGATGTAATGGGTTCCGGGAACACCGTTCTTTTTTACAAACTTGCTGACCTGTTTGGCTCCCGAACCGGGGTCGAACGAAATGAATATAAAGGTGACATTCTCCCCTTTTAACATTGTATCAGCCTTAACAAAGAAAGGCAATTCGTACACACAGGGAGGACACCATGTAGCCCAGAAATTGATAACTACAGTACCGCTGTCGGGTATATCATTGATAATAGAAAGCACAGAATCGGAACTGATCATCGGAATATTCTGCCCACTCATCTTGTGAAAACCGAGGGTAGTTATCAGTAATATCAAACTCAATTTAATTTTCATAAAATGGTATTCCCGGTTTTAAGCACAAAAACAATGCCTTTTAACCTTATCTGATTAAAAATTTAGATTTATTAAATAAACTGTATTAGAATTTCAAGGGTACAGACAATGTTTCCTTCCATCTAACGCGGTTTCCATGCGTTGTCGCCCAGCAGTGGAACAAAAGTAAAATCGTCAAAAACCTCGGTTTCAATATCAGTTTCTCCGGTTCTCGTAATCCTCACCATCTTCTGTACCTCATTCAGTTTACCGACCGGAATAACTAGTTTTCCACCAATACACAACTGGTTTACCAGGGCTTTCGGTACGGAAGGAGCCCCTGCAGTTACCAGAATCCTGTCGAATGGAGCATGTGCCGGCAACCCTTTGCTTCCATCCCCAACAAACATCCTGACAGCTATATTCAGCGAACATACTTCATTCACCTTTTTAAGGGTATCAGCAGCTGTTTCAGAAAGTATCCGGTGTCTTTCTATGCTGTAAACATCCGCTCCGCAAAGTGAAAGAACGGCAGCCTGATAACCGCTACCGGTTCCGATTTCAAGAACCTTCATTCCGGGTTTCAGCAATAAGAGACGCGTCTGATAGGCAACAGTATATGGTTGAGATATAGTCTGGTCTTCTGCAATGGGAAATGCCTTGTCTTCATATGCATGTGATTCAAATTCCGCAGGCAGGAAAAAATGCCTCGGAAGACGTGAAATCGCATTTAATACATGCTCTTCTTGTATTCCCTTGGATTTCAGCTCTTCTGTCAATTGTAAGCGCAAACCCTTGTGTTTATAGGTATCCTGATATCTGTTCAATTTTCTGAATGTATGGTGTTTAGTACACGGTTAATAACAAAATAACGCTACAAATAAGCAACATATGCATTTTTGTAGCAAATTTAGTTGAACACATTTGTTTAAAATTAAAGTCGGAATAGCCGGATCAACGCAGTCTATAGGTCAATATTTACCCTATCTGCAAAAAAACGAATCGCTTGAAATTGCCGGTTCTTTTGACACTGCTGACTCAAAAAATTTCGAATCTTTTTACGGTCTTTCTCCATTCAGCGATTTTTTAAAACGCAGCGATGCCATTATTTTCTGCGGCTTTCATCACAAAAACCTCTTCGAAATGCTGGCCGAATGTATCAAGAACAGCAAGCATATTCTTTTTGACAAGTTTCCCGACCTTAATTACACTGAACTTTCACTGTTAAACAAACTGAAACTTGAGGCCGATACCCAGTTTTACATTTCCAATATAGCCGGTCTTGGATGCGTATACACAACTGCCAGGCAGTCGGTAAGCAAACCCAGTTTTATTCAATATCGTATAGATGTACCATTCAATACCCGATTTACTGACGGACACAGCCGCGAAGTGCTTTACGAGACCATTGACATGGTGCTCCGCTGCGTTAACTCGCCTGTAAGCAAGGTTAAAATCAATAAACAATATATTTTCAATCAGAGTCCCGACGAGGTAAAGCTCAACATTGTTTTCGACAACAGCAGCACTTCCGAAATCGTACTCAATACAGTCAGCAAGGAACCCGGCCATATGCTGACACTGTATCAGAAAGGCAAAATTATACT
>CAZRKA010000034.1:0-13303 GCA_964600345.1 uncultured Chitinophaga sp.
CACAGCGAAAGAAAAAATTAGCAAAAGAAATTAGCCATCTCACAGGTGTAAGCACATTTGCAATTCGCACAAGCCATCGCACAGACCAAAAATTGCAAAAGAGCTTACACCTTTACCACCCAAAGAAAAATTATTTTTTAAAATTCCCTTCCCTTCTAAAATTTTTAAAACCGCTACCCACAGCCGACACAAACAGACCCATTCGCAACTCGACAACAACACTGAAACTCACAGCGGACAAGGACTTTACAACCTCGACAGACAGAAGGCCAGCTTATAACAGCAGTTTGGCAATATTGCGGGTTCAGGCTTCTCCCAAAACTACTCTGTTAATTAAAAGTTTTGTTTATATTTGTAAAGGCTTGGTTTAGAAATCCGCCACTACGCCAAGCCGCAAAACGTTAGCATGCATTTAATATGAACAGCACAGGATACATATTATTTATAACAATTGCTTCCGTTCTTTCATACAATGAAAAATCCTCTAATGACACTATTAAAAATAATGTCGCTGAAAGAGATATAGAAAACTTGAAATTGAAATCATTTCACAAACACTAAATAAACTGGTTGAATATAAATCCATAAAAAATGTTCCTTTGTTAAGAAATTGGAACGAAACAGAAAAGGATTACCAAAAGCGACTTGAGATTGAAAATCAAAAATTAGAAAAAGTATTAAAGAAAAAAGGACTTTTATTCTATCTATATGACACATTGTTTTTACCAAAAAAACATAGAATGAATTGGATAAAAGACACAATGTATGAAGGAATGGCAATTCAACTTCTATCCGGCACTTTAAGACCGAAGCATTTTGAATTATCAAGAATCCATAAAGATTCCATTCATTTTCTTAATAAAAGACCTGGACTAAATGAAATTGAGATTGGATATTGTGGATACGCAGGTTTTTCGAGGATTATTTTCAACAAAGAATTTGATAGGGCGTTTTTCTATTTCTATATGGATTGTGGTTATGGACTATGCGGCTCTGGACACTTTATTTTAGTTGAAAAAAAAGAGGGAAATTGGATAATTGTTAGAAATGATATAATTTGGATATCTTAATACAAATCGCATACTAACAGCAACTACCTATAAGTGACGGTTCAGTGGTTACTTCAATCTTTGTGGTTTAATCAAAGTAAGTGCGAAATTGAAAGTGAAGTGCTTCGAAATCGCCACCTTCGCAAAGCCGCAAACAGTTATAGGCAAGCGTAACAGACCGAAACAACAACCATTAAACTGACAGACAAATATTGGCAAATCTGTATATTCTCAATTAGTATTTTTATTCTTTTAGAGTGTGATGCATTATAATACCGCCTGATAATATCTGCTTTCATAAACTTTTTGCCGGGTTTAACGGTCCTGATTATACGGTATATCTGTATAAAGAATAAAGTTTAATTGCAAATACCAATCCTTTATCACTTTCATATGCTGGCTCCTGGGCTTGCATTTTTATTTGATCAAAAGTGGATTATAAATGAGTTAATTGTTCAGGTATTTATATCCTTCCTTGTGCTTTTCCAAACCGGTTCGGGTATTTGTCTCGGTGATCCTTTCAACTGAAAATTGGAATAGGATTTAGGATTTTGTTTTTGCGGGACACCTATTAGACCCTGCTGAAGCTCTGAAATGAAGATGAGGCAAATGTTTGCAAAAGTCGACAAAATGGTTGGGAGAAAATTGTATTTTTTGCAAATTAAAGAGACTTCAGAACTGCGAAATCAGTAAAAAAACTACTGGATGAGGTTGTTTGAGTCATAATTGCAATAAATAATTGAAATACATGACAAGAAGCAATTATCCGTTTCAGAAGTCTTTAGGAGCCTGGTAGTTTTGAATTTCAAAATAGATTAATCGTATGAAAAAACTACTGATTACCACCGTCATTTTACTTTCAGTTGTGTCTATACGGGCACAGGAAACCATGGTACATATCGATGAAGAGGGAAAACTGGACTTCATTGATGCCAAACTGGAAAAAAAGCTTGGACTTTTCTCCGAATACAAGGGACTAAAAGAAGTGCGGCTTTACCAGATTTCAGATTCCGGTTTTGTACTTGAAATACTCTACCAGCCCGAAAGCAAATTGTTAAAAGTAAGGAAGCCTCTCACAAGAGAACAGGTTCAGGAATTAAGGAAGAAAGTAAGTGAACGCATCAGTCTCCTGGCTCCGGAGACCGTGATTAACCAGGATGGAAGGACCAAATTACTGGTAAGTACCAGTTTAGTCAGTCTGGGGTATTACGGCTGGACAATCCCTACGATTATGAGAATTGATGACAGCAGAGCATTTGTGGGATTATACATGTTGGGAAGCGGAGCCGGATTCTTTGTTCCCTTTATGGCGACCAGAAAAAGCAGGGTAACAGATGCTGATGCAACGCTGAGTGTTTATGGGCAGACCAGAGGAATATTGCACGGGATATGCCTGTCGCATATCATTCACAAATATCCCGATGACGAATTATTGCATGGTATGGGGATACTATTTAGTATTGCTGAAGGATTAGGAGGGTATTATTGGGCCGATCGGACACGTATGAGCGCAGGCAGGGCTTCAGCTATAGGCGCTTTGGGAGATTTCGGAATAGCGGTCGGTATGGGAACGGCTCATTTTACAGGTTGGTTGGAAGATGATCGCACAGATCAGAGATTGCCTGCAAGTTTGTTTCTTGGATCGGTAGCAGGCATTGCATCAGGTGCCATGGTTTCAAGAAATAATGATTACAGCCGGGGGGATGCAATAATGCTCAGGGGTGCCGGAGTACTGGGTGCGGCTATTCCTGCAGCTGTAGCTTATATGACGGAACCGGACAATAAAAAGGTGTATACTGCTGTTTCAACGATCGGTTTGATGGGTGGTATTTACGTCGGTCATATTCTTGCTAAGAAGAATGAATTCACTACCAGCCAGGGAGTGATGATCGGTCTTAGTGAAGCTGCGGGATCCCTGATAGGTTTAGGTACCGGTTACCTTTTTTCTTCCGATTCCGATAATGAAGATAAGGTAATTATCGGCAGCAGCGCATTTGGAGCATTGGCCGGATTTGCTATCATGACAGCTAATTATGCGAGAAAAGGCAGGATTACTGAAAAAAATCATGCATTTAACCTGGATATAAATCCAAATGGTTTACTCGGGCTGGTAAGAGCAAATAAACAAAGTCCTGTTCGTGGTTCTGTTTCATTGTTCAATGCGAGTTTGAGGTTCTAGATAGGACCGGGTACAGAAGCAGATGGCTTTTTGTTACTTCTTCGCATTGGGTGTTTCTTTTGAAGATTTTATCCAACTGCGCCAAGCCTGGGAACGTTAGCCCCAATGCCTTTTTGGCTTTTTTTCAAAAAGAATCAAGATTATGTTCCCAATATGGGAACTAAATTGTATTTTTGCACCGTGAGGGTTATATCCAAAAAAACGTTAAGAATGTTTTGGACTAAACATAAGGATTGTGAAGAACAGTTAAAATCCTGGTATCGAGAAGCTGAGATTGCTAATTGGAAGAAACCAAGACAAATTAAATTGGACTACCCTTCAGCAAGTATTTTGCAAGATAATCGAGTTGTCTTTAATATTAAAGGCAATAACTATCGGCTGATTGTCAAAGTAAACTACGATTACGGTGTTGTATGGGTTCGATTTATTGGCACACACAAAGAGTATGATAAAATAGATGCGTTAACTATATAAAAAATGGACTGGAAAGTAATTAAATCAGAAAAGGAATACCAAAAAGCACTTAAACGCCTCGACACTATTTTTGATTCAAAAAAAGGTAGTAAGCATGGCGACGAATTGGAATTATTGTCATTGCTGATAGACAGTTATGAAAAGGAAAATTATGCAATTGAATTACCTGACCCAATTGAAGCTATTAAATTTCGAATGGAGCAACTGGGATACAAACAAAAGGATCTTGCGCAAGCAATTGGACTGAAAAGCCGAGTGAGTGAGATTCTTAGTAGAAAAAGAAAACTCAGCTTGGATATGATTAGAAAACTCAATGAAGTTTTAGGTATTCCAACTGAAGTTTTAATTAAGGAATATTAATGCACTGATGCTAACAAAGGCTTAGCACAATTGGCGCATGTTTACCGAATACCAGTTTATCCAACTGCGCAAAGCCCGAAAACGTTGTGTGCCAAATGAGCGGAAGTGCTTTATTAAAGATTTTAAAAATAATTGAAATTCAAAATAATGGATAACAAAGAAATTTATTATCAAGAATCAGGGCAAATAAATCCTGTGAGACAGAGTTTATCTTATGTAATTTGCGTTGTATTAGCTTTATTCTTAGGGTATTTATATTCTGTTTTAATTATATTTATTCCGATTGTGTACTTTAATTTTTTAATAACTGTTGGATATGGATTATCGCTTGGATTGATTTGTAGGGCACTTGTCAGATTTAGTCATAATCGGAGTAAAAAGAATCAAATTATTCAAGCTGTTGTAATTGGACTTTTAGCAAATTACTTCCAATGGACAGCATATATTTTGTATGCATACAATGGTGCTATTCCTAATATAGGATTGTATTTTTCAAATCTTCACTGGATTATAATTCCAAAGAATTTCTTTACCGCAATTGCAGAGATAAATAGATTTGGGACATGGTCGATATTTGATATTACTTTAAATGGTTTTGGTTTAACTGTTATTTGGATTATTGAGTTTTTAATAATAATGGCCGGACCAATTGTTGCGATTGTTAAAACAAAAATATATCCATACTCAGAGTTTCTTGGTAAATGGTATGATAAGTATACTTTGTTTAAAGATTTTGAATCGATTTCAACTGTAACCAAATTGAAAGGCGAGCTTTCAACTGACCCATTAAAATCTATAGATTCTTTGGGTAAGGGTACTGGTTTGAGACATACTAAAGTTCATCTCTTTTATCTTAAACATGAGGATAAGCAATATTTGACATTTGAAAAGATATTTATAGAGGGGCAAGGAAAGGGGAAAAAAAATAGTTCAATTGCGATTAATAACTTTCAGATTAACAAATCAGATGCGGATCTGATACTTGAAAAATATGAAAATAAACGAGAACGCATTGAAGTAATATAAACACGGCACGTAACAGCACCTACCCGCAAGTGGTTGTTCAGTGCTTAAATCAAGCTTTGTGTCCGCCTGAGGCGGATTTCGGCCTGGTTGACAGTGAAGTGCTCCGTTGTCCGCCGCTGCGCCAAGCGTCAAAACGTTAAAGGCAAAAATATAGATTTATAAGATTGTTAATTAGAGGCTAATTTTTTTCAGAGGTTAAAAAACTGAAAATATTAATTAACTTTGTTAAAGCTAAATTAAATGAAAAGACTTGACCTTTACATGATTTGTTTTGTTCTAAATGTTTTTGAATGGTTTAAAGTTAACTATACAAGTATTTCGTTTAGTGTTGTTTTAGCCTTATTCAGTTCGTCTTGTCTCTCTCCCCGCTATTATACACCCAATCGGATTCCGGTACCTTTATTCAAAAATAAAGGAGATTACTACATTGATGCATCAAGCAATTTTATAAACAAGGGTGATTTAACGTTCGGTTATGCATTTAACAGGGGACTGGCTGCATATGCAGGAGCCGGTTTTTCTTTAGAATCAACTTCTTCCTTTATTTTGCGACCGGAATTTCATTACTCAAGTGAAGGACAACTGTTGAATTTTGGATTGGGATATTATTTGAACAATTTTAACAGTAATGGTTTTCGATTCGAGATATTCAGTGATATGGTATTAGGCAGAATCGGAATTACTAAATTTCCCGGTTACGATGAGTATCATCGTCAGCTTGGAAATACAGCATACTTATCCGGCAATTATAGAAAAATAGGATTGCTATCCAATATTGCATTTGCTTCCGTTTCAAAACCTATGGAGTATGGATATTCCGTAAGAGCGGGTAAGCTTAATTTTTATAATTTGTCTTTCAAAGAAAAACAAAGACTTGAGGGTGAGATTAATAGTATTAATTACAATCCGCACTATTTTTTAATTGAACACGGGGGTTTTTTAAGATATGGACGAAAAGTATCTCTTCAATTGCAATTTTCAATATACCATGGATTGTATTCCAATCCTGAACTGAGTCCGGTACAGGGTCTTAATATGTCAATGTTGTTAGGTGTTGTTATTAAACCTAAACTGAGAAATCTTTAAGAAGGCATTTAATATTTATTCAGTATTAACATGGCTTTAACTCGGTTTTGAATTAACAAGCCGTTGATGGATATGGTAAAAATCAAACTAATAATATCAGAAAAGATTTCATTTTCTTAAATTTATCTTTCCTATGTCTGATTAAATATTACAAAATTTAGGGTAATTGAAATCAACTTTAGGTTTCAGTTCTTCAACTCCCGGGCCAGAAACCTGGCAGTATGGCTCTTTTTAACCTTGATAATGTCTTCAGGACTTCCGTAAGCCAGTATTTCACCTCCTCCGGCTCCTCCCTCTGGGCCAAGATCAATGATATAATCAGCTACCTTGATGACGTCCATGTTGTGTTCAATAACCAGAACAGTATTTCCTCTGTCAGTCAATTTGTTGAGTACCTGCAGCAATACGCTGATATCTTCGAAATGCAGACCGGTGGTAGGTTCGTCCAGTATGTAAAATGTTTTACCGGTATCTTTTTTGGAGAGTTCTTCGGCAAGTTTAACACGTTGCGCCTCTCCGCCACTGAGCGTCGTAGAAGACTGCCCCAGGGTGATATACCCGAGTCCTACGTCTTTTAAAGCCTGCAAGCGCCTGCTGATAGATGGCATATTATCAAAGAAATCGACTGCGTGTTCTATCGGCATATCCAGCACATCATTGATGCTTTTGCCCTTATATCTCACTTCAAGTGTTTCGCGGTTATAACGTCGACCGTTACATGAATCGCACAACACCTCTACATCCGGAAGGAAGTTCATCTGTATAACCTTGTAGCCACCGCCTTTGCAGGCTTCGCATCTGCCTCCGCTTACATTGAAAGAGAAACGGCCCGGTTTATATCCCCGTATTTTAGCTTCGGGCAACATGGCAAACAAATTTCTGATATCGCTGAAAACGCCTGTATAGGTGGCAGGGTTACTGCGCGGTGTGCGACCTATAGGTGCCTGATCTATGCGTATCACCTTGTCGATATGTTCAAGACCGCTGATGCTTTTGTATGGCAGACACTGGTATTTACTGTTGTAAACATGCTTGGCCAGTATCGGGTATAATGTTTCGTTAATCAGAGAAGATTTACCGCTGCCGGATACACCGGTCACACAAACAAATAAGCCCAGTGGAATATCCACGCTGATGTCTTTGAGATTATGGCCGCTGCAGCCTTTGAGGCTGATTTTTTCCTTTCCGGCTTTTCTTCTTTTCAACGGGACTTCAATTTTTTTCTTGCCGTTGATGTATTGTGCCGTGAGCGAGTCAAGCGCAATAAATTCTTCGTAAGTTCCGTGAGCGCATATCCGGCCGCCGTGAATACCGGCTCTGGGTCCTATATCAATGATATAATCGCTTTGCTCTATCATGTCCTTGTCGTGTTCTACAACTATGACAGAGTTGCCGAGATCTCTCAGTTCTTTAAGCGAATTAATCAGTTTCTCATTATCACGCTGATGAAGTCCTATGCTGGGCTCGTCAAGTATATATAGCACATTCACGAGTTGAGACCCTATCTGGGTTGCGAGTCTTATGCGTTGTGCCTCTCCGCCGCTCAGTGTATTGGAAGGACTGTTAAGCGTCAGATAATCCAGTCCTACATTGCATAAAAAACCGACGCGTGTCTTTATTTCTTTTATGATTTCACCTGCAATAAGCGTCTGTCTTTCGGTAAACGTTGCCGGTACTTCTTCAAGCCACTTCTGCAATTCACTGATCGACATCATAGACAGGTCTGCAATGTTCAGTTTCCCGAACCGGTAGTACAAAGCTTCCTTTTTCAGCCTTTTTCCCTGGCATTCCGGACAGGTTCTGTTATGCATAAATTCTTCGGCCCATCTGCTGAGCGAATCGCTTTTGCCTTCGTAATACTGTTCTTCAATTATCGGAATGATGCCTTTGAAAACCGTGTCGGTAGTAATGGTTTTCAATTCGTAATTGGTATAGGTAACCGGAAAAGATTCATCACTGCCGTGAAGAATAATTTCGATGATCTCATCCGAAAGTTTTTCAATAGGATCAGCAAGGCTGAATTTGAATTTTTTTGCCAGACCTCTCAGCTGCGCAAATGTGAAGTTTTCGCGCAGTTCTCCGATTGGAAGCAGCCCGCCTTTATTGATGCTTTTTTTTCTGTCAGGGATAATGTTTTCAACTGCTACCTCGCTGACTATGCCAAGTCCGTTGCAGTTGCTGCAGGCGCCATAAGGCGAATTAAATGAAAAAGTGTTTGGCTGTGCTTCGTCGTAACTCAATCCGGTTTCCGGATCCATCAGAAACATGCTGTAGAAAAACACTTTATCATTACTGTTATCCATAACAGACAGAGTTCCTTTTCCTACTTTGAAGGCCGTTCTGATACTGTCGTTGATTCTGTTTTTATTTGCTTCGCTGGGTTCGATACGGTCTATCACAACTTCTATATCGTGAATTTTGTAACGGTCTACCTGCATGCCGTTTTCAATATCCATTAAAACACCATCGACGCGGACTTTCCTGTAACCTTGTTTTCTGACCTGCTCGAATAATTCTCTGTAGTGACCTTTGCGTCCCTTGACCAGAGGTGCAAGGACTGTGATTTTTTTCAGGCTGAACTGCTCCAGTATCAGGTCAAGTATCTGTGCTTCGCTGAACCTGACCATTTTCTTATCTGAAAGATAGCTGTAGGCATCGGCGGCTCTCGCAAAAAGCAATCTGAGAAAATCGTATACTTCGGTAATTGTTCCAACCGTTGAACGGGGATTTCTGCTGACTGTTTTCTGTTCTATACTTATAACCGGAGAAAGACCGTTGATTTTGTCTACCTGCGGTCTTTTCATGTCACCGATAAACTGACGTGCATAGGCGGAAAATGTCTCCAGATACCTGCGCTGACCTTCTGCAAATATCGTATCGAATGCAAGACTTGATTTTCCGCTGCCGCTCAAACCGGTAAATACCACAAGTTTATTGCGCGGAAAACTTAGATCGACATGTTTCAGGTTATGCTCGGCAGCCCCGATAATTTCTATATTTTCCGTTTGATCCATTGACTTATTTGAACCTGCAAAGTTCGGTGAAACTTTACTTAATTAAAAATTCTATATTTGCATTCCAAAGGTGTTGCGCAAGCTTTTCATACTGCTGTTTATCTCTGCCATAGTTCTGCAATCGGGATTTGTATCAGTATTCACTGTGATCAGAATTAAACACCACAGAGCGGCAGTCAAAGCAAAAATGAAAACTGAGCTCGCAGGCGGAAGGCACAATAGTAAACTGGTTACATTTACTGAAGATGAACTTCTAAGCGCTTCCTGGGTGCATTCAAAAGAGTTTTTTCTCGGCGACGGAAAATATGACGTTGTCAGGGTTGAACAAAGCAAAACAGGTAGAATATTTATTTGCATCAATGACAGCAAGGAAATTGAGTTATATAAAAAGCTTGATAAGCAAGGCGAGCAGAAAAATATACTTGAAGATGTCATCAGGAAATTTGCTTTTTCCGGATATTCTGAATCGTTTTGTTTTTTATCCGCTTGTACTGAAATTTTCTGTTTTGATTTATACCTGGAAAAGAAGACTGAAGATTTTGCATCATCAATGTTCAGGCCTCCCTGCCTTTCATAAATTTTATTTCCAGAATTGACCTGAATTAAGATTTGGTCGAACCGGCAATTTATTGCACGGCCGGGAAAACGTGCTATTTATCAATTTTAACTTATATTAATGAAAAAGATCATATTTATAATATGCCTGAATACGGGCCTTGGTTTATGTGCCCAAACCGTAACGGTTAAAGATAAAACCAGTCTTCAGCCTATCGAAGACGTGAAAGTAAATGACAAGCAGACAAACGAGAGAGGACAGATAGAACTCAGTACTGTAGCTGTGGATAAACTGAATATGCTTTACAGGTTTTCAAAACCCGGATATTTCAGTGATTCGCTGAGCGCAGAAAAACTCAAAGAGCAGAATTACATTGTATATCTTTCGGAGCGGGCGCACGACTGGAGTGGTATTGTGGTATCGGCATCGCGTTTTGAAGAAAAGTCTACCGATGTGGCCCAGCAGAATTTAGTTATAAGCAGGCGCGAAATGCAGTTTATGAATCAGCCGACTACGGCCGAGCTGATACAGCAAAGCGGCAGGGCATTCGTTCAAAAAAGTCAGATGGGTGGCGGAAGTATCACCATGAGGGGATTTGAGGCAAACAAGGTGCTGCTGGTGATAGATGGCGTAAGAATGAACAATGCGGTATACCGCGGAGGCCACCTCCAGAATGTCTTATCTGTCGACAACAACATGCTTGACAGAACAGAATTATTATTTGGTCCGGGATCAGTCATATATGGTAGTGATGCACTTGGAGGCGTAATCCACTTCTATACACGCAACCCTGTTTTATCACGCAGTGATAAGGTTTTGTTCAAGGCAATGGCATTCACAAGATACGGTACTGCCATGAGCGAAAAGACAGGTCATTTCGATTTCAATATCGGATTTAGAAAATTTGCATTCCTCAGTTCAGCTACCATTTCTGATTTCGGAGATGCGCGAATCGGCAAAAAACCTGTAAAAGGATATGAATCCTGGGGAAGAAGACCGTTTTATACAGCCAGATTCGGCAATAAAGACAGCATGGTGCTCAACAGCGATTCGTTTAATCAGATTCCAACAGCCTACAGACAATGGGATCTGATGCAGAAAATTCTTTACAGGCAAAATATATACCTTACCCATCTTTTAAATCTTCAGCATTCCAACACCACTGATTTTCCGAGATACGACAGACTTACAGAACTCGGCCCGAACGGAAAACCGACACAAGCACAATGGTACTACGGACCTCAAACCAGAACACTTGCTTCCTATAAATTGTCTTACGATAAAAAGAATTTAGTATCTGATAATGCCATACTGATTCTCGCTTATCAGAACCTCAAGGAAAGCAGACACAACAGAGGTTTCGGTTCGTCCACTCTGACACACAGAAATGAAGAAATCAGAGTCTTATCTTTAAATCTGGATATGCAAAAAGAAATCAGCAGTAAAACTGAGTTGAGATATGGAGCTGAATTAACTCATAACAAAGTGAAGTCAGTCGCCGAAAGAGAAAATATCGTCAGCGGACTAAAATCGGCTCAGAGTACCAGGTACCCTGACGGAGGTTCAGTTATGAGTTCGGCTGCAATCTATATGACTCAGAATACTTATTTCTCTGAACAGCTTATTCTGAATGCAGGCATCAGATTTACATCTGTACATCTTAAATCGGTATTCAATGATAAAACATTCTTTCCGTTTTTGCCAAACAGCATAGAACAGAACAATCAGAATACCAGTGGTAATATCGGACTTGTTTATCTGGGTAAGAAAGACCTGAAAATTTCGGCTACAATTGCCAGCGGATTCAGAGCGGCTAATGTGGATGATATGGCTAAAGTTTTTGAAAGCGCCGGTGGCAGAATTATCATTCCAAATTCGTCTGTCAGACCCGAACAAACTACCAATCTGGATATTAACCTGAACAAGACGTTTATGAAAAAACTCAATCTTGAGATCAATGCATATTACACCAGGTTCAGCAATGCACTGACAGTCGGAAGGGCGCAGCTAAACGGACAGGATACCATTAATTTTCAGGGTGTAAACAGTACGATTTACACTACCCAGAATGCACAGGAAGCTTTCCTTTACGGAGCTTTTGCCGGTTTCAGCTACGATGTGAACAAGGCTTTCAGTATCAGCGGAAGTATAAGTTATACCTACGGCCGTATAAAAACAGATACAGGCAATTATCCCCTTGATCATATTTCTCCTGTTTTTGGTCGTTTCGGGTTTATTTACAAACACAAAAAATACAAAGCTGAATTTTTCACCTTGTTCAATGGGGCTAAAAAATCCAATGATTATAACCTGATGGGTGAAGACAATCAGATTTATTCGGCCGATCCGCTTAACGGATTCACGCCTGCCTGGTATACCCTGAATCTGAGAGCCCACTATCAGGTAAATAATTTTCTTCAGTTGCAGATGGCTCTGGAGAATATTCTCGATCAGCACTACCGGAGTTTTTCGTCAGGGTACAGCGCCCCCGGCCGAAACCTGATGCTTACGCTGAGAGGTAACTTTTAAGAAAACTTAAAAGGATTTTTTCTTTTCAATTTTAATATCTGAAGGAACTTTGTGAATAATAAATCACAAAGTTCTTTTAGTTTTGCGCTTTCCTTTTTTTGAGGAATCTGATTATAGTAATCAGAATCGGCTAAAAGGATATAATTTTCAGAGCAGAATGAATCATCCACCATACCTTGATAAACTAAATGAAACTCAGCGCGAGGCGGCAATGTGTATCAAAGGTCCGGTTATGATTATAGCAGGCGCAGGAAGTGGTAAGACCAGGGTTCTGACATACAGAATTGCCCATATCATTAAGGAAGGAAACGATGCGTTTAACATACTCGCTCTGACTTTTACAAACAAGGCGGCGAGAGAAATGAAAAACAGAATTGAAACTGTTGTTGGTGCCGAAGCCAGAAATATCTGGATGGGAACATTTCACTCGGTATTCGCCAAAATCCTGAGAATTGAAGCCGAAAAAATTGGTTATCCGAGGGATTTTACAATTTACGATACGGATGATGCAAAAAGTCTTATCAAGACAATCGTTAAAGAACTGGGACTGGATGAAAAACTCTATAAACCCGGTTTTATTTACAACCGTATCAGCAACTGTAAAAACAGCCTCATAACATCAAAGGAATATATTAAAATTCCTGAATTACTCGAAGCAGATGCTTCTACGGGCAGACCAATGATGTCCAAAATTTTTGCTGCCTACCAGTCGCGTTGTTACAAGGCAGGTGCAATGGATTTTGATGACCTGCTCGTCAATACCTATGCCTTACTCAAGGGGCATCCGGATGTACTCAACAAATATCAGCACAAGTTTAAGTTTATCATGGTAGACGAGTACCAGGATACCAATCTGTGTCAGTATATGATTGTCAAAAGCCTTGCAGCCATGTACGAAAACATCTGTGTGGTGGGTGAGACCCGCGAAGCCAGGTCCTGCGCGGACATCGCGCCCACCAAAGCGGCTGCAAGCAGAAGCATGTCTATCAGGTTGCCAAATCGAACCCACGTCTGCCAAACTCAATGAGTC
>CAZRKA010000034.1:13313-22919 GCA_964600345.1 uncultured Chitinophaga sp.
TATGATTGTCAAAAGCCTTGCAGCCATGTACGAAAACATCTGTGTGGTGGGTGATGATTCGCAGAGTATTTACAGCTTCAGGGGCGCCAATATCCAGAATATACTGAACTTCGAAAAGGATTACCCCGATTTGAATGTTTTCAAACTGGAACACAATTACAGAAGCACCTCCAATATTGTTAATGCAAGCAGCAGCATCATCGCAAACAATAAGGAAAAACTGGATAAGAAAATTTATACTGATAATCCCGAAGGCGAAAAGATAGCAGTATTTCGCTCAAGCAGTGATAACGAAGAAGGCAGGGCCGTTGCACAGAGCATATTCGAAGAAAAGAACCGCAAGCAATTGCACAATTCTGTGTTTGCAATTCTATACCGCACCAATGCGCAGAGCAGGGCATTTGAAGAATCACTCCGCAAACTCAATATCCCCTACAGAATTTACGGCGGCATGAGCTTTTATCAACGAAAGGAAATAAAAGATATGCTGGCTTATTTGCGCCTGGTTGTAAATCCGAACGATGAGGAAGCCCTTAAGCGCATCATCAATTATCCGGCCAGGAAAATTGGCAACACCACAATTGATAAACTGCTGGTTCTTTCTGCAGAGAACGACGTCAGTATCTGGGAGATTATCAGGCATGCACACGATTTCCAGGTACTTGGTGCAGCCGTTGCCCATCTCAGGGATTTCTATATGATGATCAGCAGTTTTCAGACCATGCTGAAAACAAAAAATGCATACGAAATTGCCGAATATGTAGCTAAACAATCAACCCTGCTTAAAACACTTTATGAAGACAAAACTGTTGAAGGTGTTTCCAGGCATGAAAATCTCGTGGAGTTGCTCAATGCCATTAAGGAATTTACAGAAGACGATGAAAGTGAAAAGGAAAAGGATCTCTCTGCGTTCCTTCAGGACATTGCCTTGTATACAGATGCCGATAAAGACGACGATGATACTGACAAGGTAACACTGATGACCATACACAGCAGCAAGGGGCTTGAATTCAGACATGTCTATGTGGTCGGCCTTGAAGAGAATCTTTTCCCGAGTCAGCTCAGTCTCAACAGCCGACAGGAGCTTGAAGAGGAAAGACGATTGTTCTATGTAGCAACAACGCGTGCAGAAGAGAAACTCACGCTTTCTTACGCAACTTCGCGATTCAAATACGGCAATCTTATTCCTTGTGAACCCAGCCGTTTTATCGAAGAAATTGATGCAAAATATCTCGATTTATCTGCAGTTGCAGGCATACGCGAACCTCTGTTTAAAAGCAAACAAAGCGATAAGGTATACGGAAAGGGATACGGATTGTATGTCGGGAAACAAACAGCCAGGCCTTTGCCCGAAGTTAAAAGTTCGGCCAATTTTGTCCCCAGCGAATCGGCCCTCATAAAAGAAGGCCAGTTGATTGAACATCAGCGTTTCGGTATGGGTAAGGTAATAAGTCTTGAAGACAATGGCGATAACCGTAAAGCACTTATTGAATTTGACGAAGTTGGCAGAAAAACCCTTGTTTTGAAATTCGCCAAATTGATGATACATGATTAAAAAACAATACTTTTGCAACATGAAAAAATACAGTATAATTTTTCTGTTTTTGCTGATGGGAGGACTTAGTGCCCAGCAACAACCGGTTTTAAAAAATAAGCGGGGAATATTGATTCTGCCACAGAAAGGTGATTTTTGTCTCGGAATAAGTGCCAATCCTTTTTTTACTTATTTCGGAAACATGTTCAACAACAGCACAAGCAGTAATTCACCTGCATTCACATTTGCTTCACCTAATCAGATGATTTTTTTCAAATACATGAAGGCCAATGATCTGGCGTGGAGGGCAAATTTCAGAATAGGGATCAACAGCAATACACTCAGCTTTAATGTGCTTGATATAAGTCCCGGAGCGGCAGCCAACGCAGTGGTCAGCGATGTGCAGAAACAAAGAAGCAGCAATATCGGTATAAGCGCCGGTATTGAAAAACGCAAAGGCAATACCAGGTTACAAGGGTTTTATGGGGCTGAAGGATTTATAAATTTCAGTTCAGGTAAGACATTGTTCGAATATGGCAATAAATTGGAAAATCTGGACACAGGCAGTATCAGGGTTAAAAAAATAAGTCTATCTAGCACATTTTCAATAGGTTTTAGGGGATTTGCCGGTGTGGAATACTTTATAGCCCCGAATTTTTCAATCGGCGGGGAACTCGGATACGGACCATCCTTTAATTTCAGATCCGCTTCTGAGCAAAGCAGCGAACAATATGATTTTACTAATGCCGCCGCAGTTGAAGAAACCAAGCAGGTTTCCCCGAAATCCAGCGGATTTTCGCTCGATACAGATAATTACAACGGTATCATCAAGTTACTCTTCTATTTCTAAATCAAAATATTAACTTGATTCAGGTCTGAAAAATCAGTATCTTTGCCCAAAATTTAATAATAATGAAAAGTTTCAAAATCCCGTTTATGTTAATCACAGCAATTGCATTGGTTTTCGCAGGCTGTAAATATGAAGAAGGTCCGGGCATCTCTTTCAGATCCAAAAAAGACAGAATCGCCAACGAGTGGAAGATTACCGGTTATGAAGTAGACGGAAACTCTGACGATGCTATGAAAAATTCATTCAGAAGTTCAGGAGACTCGGTTGAACTGATCTTTACATTAACCAGAAACTTCAACTACTCAATGAATATGGCTTATGTTGATGGTTATGTATCTCCGTCAGGCGATAAGTTGCTGTCTCCGAATGCAAATGATCTCAGAGGTTATCAGGATATTCTAGGCGCTTTCAGTGTGAGCAACAAGCTGTTCATGAAGCTGAAGCAAAGCGGCAAATGGGCTTTCGGCGATAAATACAAACAGGTTAATTTCGGTGCTAACGGCAACGGCGACCTGTCATATCCTGAAAACGGAGGTGATACCTCTTTGGTCAAAGCCGACATTATCATGCTGAAGAACAAAATGCTGAAGCTTGAATTCAAAATTGAAAACAAGCAACACAGAATTACTTTCGAGCCTAAAAATAAAGAAATCGTTAAAGATTAATCTGAATTTATATAACAGAAAACCTGCAAACTACAATTTGCAGGTTTTTTTTATTATGCTCAAAAATTATGTACCTTTGAAAGTATAAAATGTCTGAATTATTTCAATACAACACCCAGGCTAAAAAACTGATAATTTCCGAATACGGTCGCTCTTTTCAGGATATGGTAGAACATGTTCTCAGTATCGACGACAGGCAGAAGAGGCTCAAGATGGCTGAGGCATTGATCTCTGTGATGGAAATACTAAATCCGGGAGTTAAAGAACAGGCAGATTTCAAGCAAAAGCTCTGGGATCACCTGTACATTATTTCCGATTTCAAACTCGATGTAGATGGCCCGTATCCGGTACCCGAAAAAAATAAAATACTTCAGAAACCGGACAAAGTGGAATACCCGTCACTGCCAATTAAATTCAGATTTTACGGCCGCAATCTCCAGTTTATGGTAAACAAGGCTACAAGTATTGAGAATCCTGAATTGAAGGCCGAATTTCTGAACCTTCTGGCATCGTTTATGACCAATTCGTCGCGCAACTGGAACAACGAAAACCTGAATAATCAGCAACTGGCCGAACATCTTGAATTGATTTCCCAGAATAAACTGAAAGTTAATCCCGAAGAACTGGAGATTACCATCGAACAGCGCAAGAAGAAGTTTTTCAAACATCCTGCTAATTCAGTTAACAACAAGTTTCACAACAAAAACAAAAAAAACAACTACTACAAAAAATAAGCTGATACCAGTATGTCCACATTTAAAGTTACCGGTGGTAAAAAACTCAGTGGAGAGATAATACCACAGGGTGCCAAGAATGAAGCTCTGCAGATACTTTCGGCAGTACTTCTTACAGATCAGGAAGTAGTTATACGCAATATACCTGCCATCAGAGATGTTCTGAAACTGATAGAACTGCTTGGAGAACTGGGGGTAAAGGTTGTTAAGCAAAGCGAAGATACCTATTCCTTCAAGGCCGACAGCATCAACCTTGATTACCTGAATTCGAACGAATTTAAAAACAAAGGAGCAGGTCTGCGCGGATCTATCATGATAATCGGTCCGCTGCTGGCCCGTTTCGGCAAAGGATATATACCAAGCCCAGGAGGGGATAAAATCGGGAGGCGCAGACTGGATACCCATTTTATCGGTTTTATGAAACTGGGTGCTAAATTTGAATACCTCCCCGACGAGCAATTTTATAAAGTAAGCACCCCTGATGGAAAACTGAAAGGTGCCTATATGTTGCTCGACGAAGCTTCGGTTACAGGAACAGCCAATATTCTGATGGCTGCTTCTTTGGCTGATGGCATAACAACCATATACAACGCTGCATGTGAACCGTATCTGCAGCAGCTTTGCAAAATGCTTAACCGCATGGGGGCAAAGATTACAGGCATAGGGTCGAATTTACTGACTATTGAAGGTGTCGAAAAACTGGGAGGTACCGAACATACTATGCTGCCGGACATGATAGAAATTGGCAGTTTTATAGGAATGGCCGCCATGACCGAGAGCGAGATCACCATTAAAAATTGCAGTATTCCGGATCTTGGTATCATGCCGGATATTTTCAGAAGACTTGGTATTCATCTTGAGTTTAAAGGCGATGATATCTTTATTCCCGCTCAGAGACATTATGAAATTGAATCGTTCATCGACGGGAGTATACTTACAATTTCTGACTCTCCCTGGCCGGGATTTACCCCCGACCTGATCAGTATAGTGCTGGTTACCGCTACACAGGCAAGAGGGAACGTGCTTATACATCAGAAAATGTTTGAGAGCCGTTTGTTCTTTGTCGATAATCTGATTGATATGGGGGCCAAGATAATTCTTTGCGATCCGCACAGGGCTAATATCATGGGACTCGACAGGAAGATTCCATTAAAGGGGATTACTATGAGTTCGCCTGATATCAGAGCGGGAGTGGCTATGTTAATCGCTGCAATGAGCGCCAACGGTGTCAGCACTATTAAGAATATAGAGCAGATAGACCGTGGTTATCAGTTTATTGACCGTCGTCTGAATCAAATTGGCGCGGATATTGTAAGACTTGACTCGTAAGGTCTTTAATATGAAAACAAACATTTCACTTATTTTAATATTCAGTATCTTACTGATTTTTTCAAGCGGATTTAGACGACCGGGATTTAACAAAAGTATTGATGGAAAAACCGGAGATACACTTGATATGACCCGTTACAAGGGAAAAGTGGTTGTAATGAACTTCTGGGCATCATGGAGCAAGGCCAGCAGAGGTGAAAATAAAAGTCTGCATCGTGTTTATCAGGTTTACAGACTGAATCCCAAAGTTACCTTTGTAAGTGTTTCCCTTGATACCGATGAGGCTTCATGGAAAACTGCAATTGAAGAAGACGAATTAAGCTGGAAGGATCACTATTGCGATTTTAAGAAATACAACTCACCAATTGCCATTAAATACGGTGTGAATACCCTTCCAAGATTTCTTGTGTTTGATGCACAGGGAAAACAGGTTTACAGTGCACTGAATGCACATGATCTTGAGACCGAGATCAGCAAACTACTTAAATAATTAATTAAACGGGCAACCTATTTGCTTTTGTAAGCGCGACAATGTGTCATATTTGAGCGCTTGGCAATATTTTTGTCAATTTATGCCTGTATGAACGACGACTTAAATAAGGTGACAGATGAAAACACCAATGATGAGCCGGTGAACGAGACTAATGCCAATGTAACTGAGACAGAAGCGGCGAAATCTGAACTGGATATTCTGAAACAACAGGTTCAGGAGGCAAATGACAAGTTTTTGAGACTATATGCCGAATTTGACAATTACAAACGCCGCACAATGAAAGAAAAGGCAGAGATACTGCAAACTGCCGGTAAAGATGTCATGCTGGCCCTTTTGCCGGTCATCGACGATTTTGAAAGGGCGCACAGGTCTGAGTACAGTCCGGATTTTGAAGCTTATAAGCAGGGAATTGAACTGATACATCAGAAGTTTTCAGGCATATTGTCTGCTCAGGGTCTGAAGAGTATTGAAAGTATTGGCAAGGAATTTAATGTGGATATGCACGAAGCAATAACCAATATACCTGCACCAACAGAAGATATGAAAGGTAAGGTAATAGATGAAACAGAAAAAGGTTATACCCTTAACGGACATGTCATCAGGTTTGCCAAAGTGGTTGTCGGCGAATAATTTATAATTTAAGATTTTGGCTAAAAGAGATTATTACGAAATACTGGAAGTAGGCAAAAACGCCAGTGCGGAAGAAATAAAAAAGGCTTACCGTAAAATGGCCATTAAATTTCATCCGGATAAAAATCCGGGTGACAAGGCTGCTGAAGAAAAATTCAAAGAAGCGGCCGAAGCTTATGAAGTTTTGAGCGATGCTCAGAAAAAACAAAAGTACGATCAGTTTGGCCACGCCGGAATGGGCGGAGGAAATGGTGGATTTAGCGGTGGTGGCATGAATATGGATGACATATTCAGTCAGTTCGGCGATATATTTGGTGGCGGTGGTTTTGGCGATTTTTTTGGCTCTTCAGGTGGAAGAGGTGGCCGAACCAGGGCAAATGTCGGAAGCAATATTCGCATAAAATTAAAGTTGAGCTATGCTGACATCAGGCATGGTGTTGAGAAAAAAATAAAGTATCGCAAACAGGTAATGGCAAAAGGCGCCACCTTTAAAGATTGCAGTACTTGCCGCGGTACAGGACAGGTTAACAGGATAACTCAGACTTTTCTTGGTCAGATGCAAACCGTTTCAGGATGTCCGCATTGCGGAGGCAGTGGTAAGGTATTGTCAAATAAACCTGCCGGAGCAAATGAACACGGTCTGGTTTATGACGAAATTGAAACTACCATCAAAATACCCGCAGGCGTGCAGGAAGGCATGCAGTTGTCTATAAGCGGCAGAGGAAATGCGGCACCCGGTGGAGGAATTGATGGCGATTTGCTGATTCTCATAGAAGAAGAAAAACACCCTGAACTGGAAAGGCAGGAACAGCACGTAGTATATAATCTCGCAATTAGTGTAGTAGATGCTATCATGGGTTGCAGTGTTGAAGTGCCTACCATAGAAGGAAAGGCAAAGATTACTATAGAACCCGGAACTCAAAGTGGAAAAGTACTTCGTTTGAGAGGAAAGGGATTCCCTGAGGTCAATGGATACCACACAGGTGATCAATTAATAAGGATACATATCTGGATTCCTAAAAAGATAAGTTCAGATGAAGAAGACCTGCTTAAAAAATTAAAGGATTCCGAGAATTTTTCGCCAAAGAATGCGAAGAAGGAGAAGGGGTTCTTTGATAAGATGCGCGATTGGTTCTGAGATTTTTGATTTGATCTTTTCGTCTGCTTTGTTGGGCTCATTTGAATACAATAAGGCCACTGCGCATTTTCTCATTTCGTCTGCCTCGCATCCACGAACTACAAATCAAAAACCCTTCATTTAAGGAGAATCATTTGGTGAATGCTCGAAAAAAAGTTCACATCGCATTTTTTCAATTAGTCCACCGTGTACTCAAAAATTATAATTCACGTTTTCTGAGTGGATTTTCTTTTCGTGAAAAAGATATGTTATCCGGGAAATCGAATGAGGTAAATGATATTATTTATCAATTACAATTGTCATGAAATTGTCAAATATGTGCTTTTGGGAAAAATTAAATAATTGATAATGAGGTTTTAAATATTGAAGGCGGTTTTCATTGTCTAAGAAAAGTTAAACAAAAGACAAAAACACTTGTTGTAACAAGTAATAAAATTTTAACCTTTAAATCAATGAAAATGTCAATTTACAAATCCCTATTCGTTTCGGCAGCGGCTTTTCTTCTGGCCGCCCCGTCTTACGGTCAAACCGCAGAATTGCAAGTCATTCACAATTCAGCTGATCCCGCAGCGGCAACAGTTGATGTGTATGTGAACGGTACATTGTCTCTGAATGATTTTGCCTTCAGAACAGCCACTTCTTTTCTGACTCTGCCAGCCGGTGTTACCCTAAACATCGGAGTGGCCCCCGGTAACAGCAGTTCTGTAAATGATACTCTGAAAAACTTCAGTGTAACGCTGTCCGGCGGTGAACGCTACATTGCTGTAGCAAACGGTGTATTAAATCCCGGAAGTTTTGCTTCAAATCCGGACAGCAAATCAAGTGCTTTCACTTTGTTTTTGAAAAACAACATCAGAAATGCGGCTACTCAGAGTGGTAACGTTGATTTTGTTGCGGTACACGGTGCAAGCGATGCACCTACTGTAGATGTAATTGCCAGGACAGTTGCCACATTGGTAAACGACGCTGCTTATGGCGACATCACTTCTTACATTTCTGTTCCGGCAGCCAGGTATGTCTTAGACGTAACACCGGCAGCAGGTTCTCCGATTGTTGCCTCATTTGAAGCAGATTTATCTGCTCTGGGAGGTGGCTCAGCTGTCGTGTTTGCATCCGGATTCTTAACACCTTCGGCTAACCAGAATGGTCCTGCTTTTGGTTTGTTCGCCGCTTTAACTGATGGTACAGTCGTAACGCTCCCTTCCACCAGTCAGGCGCGTTTACAAGTCATACACAATGCAGCTGACCCGGCGGCAGACACAGTTGATGTTTATGTGAATGGCAACATACTCCTCGATAATTTTGTTTTCCGAACCGCCACACCTTACATTTTTGTACCTGCAGGTGTTGCCCTGAACATTGGTGTAGCGCCCGGAAACAGTACTACTGCAGCTGACACACTTAAAAACTTCGCAGTTACCCTGACCAATGGCAACACATATATTGCTGTAGCCAACGGTGTATTAAATCCGGCAAATTTTGGAACAAATCCGGATGCCAGACAGACTGCTTTTATATTGTTTTTGCAGGATCAGATGCGCGAAGCCTCAGCGACATCAGGGAACGTGGATTTTCGTGTCGTTCATGGTGCTACAGATGCGCCAACAGTTGATGTTATAGCCAGAAGTGTGGCGACCCTCGTTAATGATGCGGCTTACGGAGATATTACTTCTTATATAAATGTACCTGCAGCAAGTTATGTATTGGATGTAACACCGGCGGCAGGTAGTCCGGTTGTGGCAACATTTCAGGCCGACCTTTCCGCACTTGGCGGTGGTTCGGCTGTTGTTTTAGCATCAGGTTTTTTGAATCCATCTTCCAATCAGAATGGCCGTTCATTCGGCTTAATTGCAGTTCTGGCAAATGGCAATGTGGTTGTTTTCAGTAATTCGACCGCTATCCCTGAAAACAAAAAAGAAACTTTCAATGTGTATCCGAATCCTACAGCAGGAGAAGTTCAGCTAACATTTGCTGAAGCCATTTCCGCACCTGCCACCATTGGCATATACAACGCCCAGGGACAGGAGCTTTTACTAACAGCGCTTCCGGCAGGTGCAACAGGTTACAATTTCAGCACTGAAGGATTTCCTAAGGGTATGTATTTTATCAGTATCCGCATGGGCGAGGCTGTTGCAACCCAAAAGATAATTGTGAAGTAATGTAAATTGATACATTTCCCGGAATTCAGGGGAACGGCGTAAGTTGTTCCCCTGTTTTTTTGCAGGAATCTCTA
>CAZRKA010000035.1:0-22778 GCA_964600345.1 uncultured Chitinophaga sp.
GGCATTAGAAGTGCAATATTGTGCACTTGCCTGATTGGCCGTTAATATCAGGACCAAAAACATTACAGAGGTCCTGAGGTTTTTATATATTTTATTAATTGGGTTCATGATGCTTGTAGATTAAAGTGAGAAAATTATTTGCTTATGGTAATCATTTGGGTGCTTATACCTGTTGCAGTTTGTACTTTAACGGTGTATATACCTGAGGCAGCGCTGCTAAGATCAATTTGTGCCGTATTGCCGTTGAAATCTGAAGAATAAATCAGTTCGCCTGTTACACTGTATATGTAAACAGTAAACTGATCAGTATTTTCCGGGGTGTTTACGGTAAACAGTCCGCTGTTAGGATTAGGATACAGATTGATACCTGCTTCCAATCTTGTTGCGTCTATGTCAGTACTTACCTCCACACAGCGGGTGGTCGAACATTCGCAGCCGCTGACGTTGGTAGCAATCATGGTGATGCAGTATTTCAGGTTACCGTTATAGGTATAGTTTGTACCTGCACCATTTGAAGTTACTCTGTTGCCATCGCCCATTATCCATGTATAAGTCGTATTGGCCATACTGCCCCCGATTGGTGCAAGAACGAAATTCTTGGAGCTTACAGACCAGTTGCGTGTAGCAGTAAAGTCGCAGGTTAAAGGCAATGCCTCAATTGTAACTGTTTTAATGATAGAATCGGCACATCCGCCTTCAATGCTGGCTTTTAGCTGCACATTGAAACTCTGGGTAGTTACACCGCTGTTGAAGTTGTGCTGTGGCGAAGGAACATTTGTTTTGTTGTTGTCGCCGAAATTCCATTCGTATTCAATCTTACCATTGCTGAAGGTACTCAGGTTAGAGAATGTAACAGGTTCACCTGAGCATTTTTCGTCAAATTCGAAATCTGCTTTAGGCTGAACACCTACGTTAACAATTTTTGTAACACTTGAACTGCAACCGTTTGTGAGGAAGGTGCTTAGTTTGATAGTGCGCTGACCAACTGCAGGCCATGAAATAAGCGGGTGAGTAGCACTGGAGTTGATGCCGTTGCCGAATTCCCACAGATACTGGCTGAGTAATTCTCCGTTCAGGTTGGTTGTATTGTTGAATTGAGTAGCTGATCTTTCACAGGTAAACGGATATGTGAAATCTGTGCTTGGAATTTGTCTTACCAGTACCTGAGACACAAATGAATCTTTACAGCCGAATTCTGAGATAGCTGTCAGTTTTACATCTTTTACACCGGGCGATGTAAATTTGTATTTAGGGTTTTTATCTGAAGCGATATTTCCTGCATCGTCAAAATCCCATTTGTTTCCAAACTGACCAAGGCTGATCATGGAATTGTTGGCAAATGTAAATTCATCATTCAGGCAGTTACCTGTCAGTTTAATAAAGCTGGCTACCGGTTTGGCAAACTGATAAGCTACTTTTGTTTTGCTCGCTTTGCAACCGTTTGCTTCGGCAGTAAGAGTTACCTGATAAGGACCTGCAACTGCGTAAGATCTGCTTGCATTAGTTGTGGTGACGATTGGTGAATTGTCGCCAAAATTCCACTGGTAACTGAGAGTTCCGTTGCCGATAAAGGTTTGATTTGCAAAATTAACCGCTACTCCCTGACAGGCATTGCTGACTTTGAATTCTACAGTCGGAACTTCACCGATGGTTACCTGTATCATGGTGTCTTTTACAACATCCCAGCGGAACGATCTGGCTATCAGCCTGACGTCAAAGGTTCCCGGAGTCTTGAATTCGTGTACCGGACTGTTCAGGTCAGAACTGTCTCCGTCGCCGAAGAACCATTTGTAAGTTGAAATACCGGAATGTATGGTGGTCAGATTTTCAAAGAGTGTCTGATCACCCAGACAGATAAAGTTAGGGAATATGAAATTCGGTTTTGGTGTCGGTGCAACATATACAGTTCTGGTAACGCTTGAATCGCAGAAATGCGGGCCGAGGTCAATAAATCTGACAGTAAAGGTAATAAGACTGTCGAGCCATACCGACTTAGGTGTAAAACTAAGCGTAGCATTATTGTTGCCGACAGGTGCATTTACGCTATAGTCGCCCGAAGGAACCTGTACATTGAATTTCGTTCTGGCGTCGACACCTGTTAAAAGCCAGGTATTGCCATAGTCTGAATTGTTGTAACCTGTTGGAGACTTTAATTCGTAAGTTACAGTTTTATTAAGTTCGACAACATCCGGATCAGCTGACAAACCTAATCTGAAATGACCCTGGAAAGGTGTGCTTTTTAAAACATCAGCACCTAAAGGACGGGGTTTAACCGTAACAGTTAAAGCAGTGCGGTTAGCTGATTCACATTGTTTCTTATAAATATATTCTATCTGAGGCTGGTAGGTAAGAGTCTGAGTAGAACCAAACATACCGATGATGATATTACCACCTGTAAGGATATTCATATCCGCATTGGATGCACCCGGTCCGCCACTTACACTGTAAAAAGAATTTCCTGCACCGAAATTCAGGTCGGTGGTAAGGTAGAAACTATAAGTTCCGGCAGGGAGATTGAGTTTATTGGCAGTTACCCTGCCGAAATTCTGACCAGAGACTGTGCGGTATGTCACGACACCCTCGCTCAATTTTATCCAACCGTTTGAGGTAGTGGTGAAACCAACGTGGCTTCCAACCCTGTAATATAATGAATAACCGCAATTAGTAGGTGTAGCATACCAAAGCCTGAATTCCAGACTATCCATCATAATGGTTTTATTGGTGGTAATGGTCTGCATACCTCCGTATGGTTCTGTCTGTCTGACATTGACCCCGGTCGTTCCAACAGTTCTAAGTCTGAAATTTGTACTGAGTTTTGCCGCCGATGCATAGAAAGTATTCGTTGACACAGTAAACGGACCGGTTATGGTTTTGCCGAGTCCCAGCATATTGCCGCCGGTTGGTGCATCATACCAGAAGACGGAGTCGGCAGGATCTGTGGTTGTTGCACTAAGCATAGGGAATCCTCTTCCGCACTGTGTGAAATTAGTAACGGCAGGATCGGCAGGACTACCCATAAAATCTAATGTCAGGATAAACATGTCATTGCCCGGTACTGAGTCTGTGGTACCATTCGGGTTGGTAGTCCATGCGCGGATGGTATAAACTGTGCTGGGTGAAAATGTATATGAATTGCTGAGTGTTACATTGGTTGAAAAACCTGTTGCCAGATTTGAATTGATATATTGAGTAGACTGGAAAACGTTGTTGACAGACCAGGAAACTCTGAAACTGTCAAGATTCTTTTTACCGTAATTGGTAATTGTTGCGTCGATTTTTTGACTGTAAGTACAGGTATTGAGATCTGTAAGTGCGGTAACACTGGCATCGTTGTTGACATTTGGTCCGCTGATTTCTATTTCCCTGAAATTCGGATTTGAAAGCTGGGTACCGCTCATTGTAAATGAGGTGATACGCAATCTTGTGGTGTTGGTTACCGGGAAATTGACCACGCTGCTGCAGGCAGGCGTGAGGTTTGCAAATGTGCTGACATTGACCCAGGTAGTACCATTCCAGCTCTGGATCAGAGCACCTGCCAGAAAACGCGTGTTAGTCTGTGCGTGGTGAATAACCATGCGGTTCATGGTTTTGGTACTCGACCAGGTAAACTGTATCCACTCAACCCCGGGTGTTGTGCTTGGGGGAGTGGAAGTAGACACCCACATGATCTGGGTGCCGCAGGTTCCGAGGACATTGTCGTTTAGTGTTGCGCAGGCACCTGTATTACAGGTACTGCCGGTAACAGTTGCCTGTAGTGCAATGTTTTGCTGGGCATTGAGTGCCGCAGATACAAAGACCAGGCAAAAAGTGAGCAGGATTTTGTAGAACTTTTCCATGACGATAAAAATTTATATTGATTTATAATTTGCAATTTACAATGAGTTTTTTGAATTAAACAAATAAATATGTCTCATTCCGCCAATGTTAAAAAAAATGACAGTTTTATTACAGTGAGACTATAAAAATATAAGCCCCCGGTATATCTGCCGTTCAGTATGGTGATGAAAATGTTTAAAAATATTTAAAACATTTCCTTCCATTTTTAATCGGTAAAAAATTCTTGCGCGATCAGCTTGAACAGAAATTGCATTTCATTATGGAAAGCACAAGAAAACAGATTGAATTAAAGGGTATTGCAAGAGGTATTGAACAGTTATCAATATTAAAATCCGGATTAAAAGAAATCATTTGTTTTATGCAGAAAATTGAATTGAAGTCGGATCTGAATTCCGGAAGCAAAATGTTTATCTGCCTCATCAGGCTTAGAGTGAGGGGTTCTAATGCGGATTATCTCCTCAGGTATATGCGCAACGGTCAGGAAATGGCAGTACAAGGTTATTTTTCACAGAGAATTGGTCGTGATGAAAATGGAAAAATATTTACCATCAGGGAAATATTTGTGAAGGATGTCATTCTCTTAAGCACATAATATGACAACAGAATAAAAATGAATAATTGTTTTGGATTTACTTTCGCCTTAATTTAATTCAGGCTACAGGTATACTCAAAAAGTTTCGGAATTAACTGATTAAATTCAGGTTAGCATATAACTACATGCTTAGATTTGAATTTTTGGCGCTCAGTATTTGGCAAACTTTCTTATGACAAAGGTGTTTTTGTTGTTGTAGACCACCAATAAATAAATTCCGGTCATCATCGAACTGACATCAAATTGTATCATGGTCCGGTTAAAATTGTTGATGATGCGCTGTTGCCAGGTTTTGCCATACATATCAACGATTTTGATATCTGCATTTCCATATATAAACTCCGGAAAAGATATATTCACGGTAAGCTGACTGCCCGGGCCGACAGGATTAGGGAAAAAATCCATATCCATTCCCGAACAAACACCGCTGCGCCAGTTTAAGACACCGTGGTTGTTATAGGCATTGCATTGATTGCGATAGGTGATGCCGTTGCATCCGCATACCGGATCGTAAAAAGGATCGTTACACTGAAAAGTCGGATTAATTCTTCCGGTATCGACACAAGTGGCAAACTGTGCTTCAGATGTTGCTGCAGCTAATAAAAAAAGAGATATAAAAATGCAGCGTATCAATGTATTACAATTTTTCGAATCCCAGGTATGGATGCAGACAAGCGGGTAAATTAATGCCGTCTGCCGTCTGATAGTTTTCCAGAATGGAGGCTACAATGCGAGGAAGCGCGAGGGCAGAACCGTTGAGTGTATGTACCAGTTCATTGCGGCCGTCTTTGGTTTTGTACCTGCACTTCAGCCTGTTGGCCTGAAATGTTTCGAAGTTGGATGTTGAACTCACTTCCAGCCATTTTTGCTGTGCCCCGCTCCATGCTTCGAAGTCGTAGGTAAGTGCACTGGCAAAACCCATATCTCCCCCGCATAGTCTGAGTATGCGGAATTTAAGTCCGAGTTTTTGCATCAGTCCTTTGACATGTTCCAGCATTTCTTCCAAAGCAGCGTAACTGTCTTCGGGTTTTGAAATCTGCACAATTTCAACCTTGTCGAACTGATGCAGCCTGTTAAGTCCCCTGACATGAGCGCCGTAACTGCCTGCTTCTCTTCTGAAGCAAGGGGTATACCCTACATTTTTTATCGGAAGTTCATCTTCTCTGAGAATGACATCTCTGTATATATTGGTAATAGGTACTTCGGCTGTAGGGATGCAATAAAGATTGTCTATTCCGGCGTGATACATCTGACCTTCTTTATCAGGCAGCTGACCTGTGCCGTAACCGCTGGCTTCGTTAACCAGAATCGGAGGCTGTATTTCGTAATATCCCGCTTTAAGGGCTTCGTCTAAAAAGAAATTGATCAGGGCTCTCTGAAGTCTGGCGCCCTTACCCGTATATACCGGAAATCCTGCACCGGTAATTTTATTGCCAAGTTCAAAATCTACAAGTTTGTATTCTGCACATAAATCCCAGTGTGGTTTGGCGCCTTCAGGTAATACCGGTTCTTCACCCCATTCGAACACGACCTCATTTTCTTCAGGGGTCTTGCCAAATTTAACCGTTGCACTTGGCGCATTAGGTATTTCGTAGAGTTTTTGCTTAAGATCCTCCTCAAGCTTACCCAGATCCAGTTCAAGCGTTTTGATTTGTTCTTTGATCTGCAGCGATTCTTCTTTTTTGGCATCTGCCTCAGTTTTGTTGCCCGATTTATACAGGTCACCTATCTCTTTAGCAAGCGCGTTGCTTTTGGCGAGCTGCTGCTCAAGACGGGTTTGAACTGCTCTTTTTTCCTCATCGAGTTTTAAAACTTCCTGAATATCTCCGCTGCGGTCTATGCCTCTTTTGGCCAGCCGCTCAGTTATTTCCTGTGTATTATTTCTTATTGCCTGAAGTGTTAGCATGTATGTATTCCAAATCGCAAAATTAAGTGAGTAGGCAAAAACTTAATAGGAATATTTCAATTTATTCATAAAATAATCCTATTTTCGAATGTAAATGACCCGGATAAGTTTCTATTTTGCTTTTATTCTCTCCCTCATTCTGGTGTCGTGTCAATACGATCGCGATGATTATCTCTACGTTCCCGATCGCGTGCAGGGTTACAAACCGGTTTATTTCGATACCGCCTCCAACATCAGAGATCTTATTTATTCTACAACACCCAGGCCGGTCAAAACGGTAGGGAAAATTTATACCTACAAACAATATCTGTTTGTAGGAGAACCCGGTTTGGGTGTGCATGTCTTTGACAATACAGATCCTTCCAGCCCCATACCTTTTGCTTTTCTCAATATTCCGTTTAACTATGATATAGCCATCAGGGATACTGTTCTGTTTGCCGATACCTATACGGGACTGGTGAGCATCGGAATTTCTGATTTCCCGAAGATATATGTACTTCAGTACATCAAAAGCAGCAGTCTTGTTCCCGGATTGCCGGTAGAAGATCCAACCCAGCCCATACCAGGTTTTATCAGAAACGGAAAAGTGTATTTCGAATGTATAGACAACAGCAAAGGTGTTGTTGTAGGGTGGGAAAGAGCCACACTGGAAAATCCCAAATGTTATCAATAAACAAATATGACCTCTATGAATATTAAAACTATTTTCACCATCCTGATCTGTTCGCTGTTATTTAATTCGTGCGACAAAGACAACTCAGGATTAAGTTCAAATGAAACCGGGTCCAATACAGGAAAGGCCGGTTCAATGACCAAGTTTACCTTTAACGGCGATTATCTCTATGTAGTAGACGGGCGTATTCTCAATATTTATGATGTCAGCAATTCAGCAAAAACAGAGCTGGCCGGACGTGTTGATCTCGAGAATTCGGCAGTCGAAACTATTTTCAGCAACGGTACTTACTTGTTTTTCGGTACTCAGAACGGCATGCTGATTTACGGACTTGGAAATCCCGTCAAACCCAATTACATCAGTACCTATACCCATGTCGTCAGTTGTGACCCGGTGGTGGTTTCGGGCAATCTGGCCTATGTCACATTGAGTACCGGAACATCTTGTAACCGCGGACAGAACCAGCTGGAAGTTATCGATATCAGCGATGTAGAAAATCCGACATTGCTGCGTGTATACAGATATGGCAACCCTAAAGGACTTGCCATTGCGGGGAACTACCTCTATCTGTGTGATATGTCTGATGGCTTTATGGTGCTCGACATCAGCGATTACAATAAAATTGAAACTAAATTTACAATTCACGGTCTTAAGGCCTATGACGTTATAGCGGCCGGGAACAGACTGACCATAAGCGCCCCGGATGGTGTTTATCAGTACGATTGTACCGATCCGCTTGACCTTAAATTTATTTCAAAAATCAATGCACAGTAATGCGATTGTCTTTTCTTGTTCTTTGCTTTATTTCGGTTTTTACTGTTGATGCCCAGGTAGAAGCAAGTAAAACGG
Organism: uncultured Chitinophaga sp.; assembly: GCA_964600345.1. Lineage (GTDB taxonomy): Bacteria > Bacteroidota > Bacteroidia > NS11-12g > UBA955 > JABMMZ01. The sequence continues at coordinate 7,858 of CAZRKA010000035.1, forward strand.
CTGAATCTCCGTTGCCGAAATACAAGCTTAAACTGAGCTTATTCGACCAGTCTTATTTTAGTCTGCCAACAATTAAAGTTCACGGTGAAATGCGCCTGACGGAAAGTGGAAATCCCTTATATGCTCAGCTTGACCTGGGTTATAATTTCAATTCGCAGGATGAGCTGATCAGTGCCAAAGGCTTTTACACGGGATTACGCCTGAATAATTACCTACCAATAGTTTTCAGATACCAGACGGTTGTCTCTTACGGATTTTTCTACCAGCGTTCTTATCTCAACAATTATCTCAAGGTCAGTAAAATTTTACCGGGACTTGGTGAGTATTCAGAATATGAAAAAATGGATTTTCAGAAAGAGCGGTATGGATTTACGATCGAGTTGCAAAAGCACATTCCGCTGTTCGACCGTATTTTTTTCGAATACGGTTTCAGCGGAGGCATAATGTTTATGCAGACCATAACTCCCGACAGGGTAACACAATATACCTTCGTCAACGGCACTTATAAAGAAAAGAAAGTTGTCTCTCCGGCGATAGGGTTTAGTGTGAAGATCGGTTATTTGTTGTAGGAGGAAGACTAAAGATAAGAGACTAGAGACTAAAGACTATAGATGTTGTATTCGCAATCATGAACAGCATTTACTTAACCTCCGGCTTTGGTCGGGAGATATCGGGCGAGAAAATATAACTGCATACGTCAGCCCCCTAAATCCTATTTCCTACCTAACCACTATCCACTAACCCCTGACCACTGTCCCTTAACCCCTGTTCCTCGGTCCACGATCAGGATTTCTCGGTTTGTTCTGATTTGAAGGAGGCGGATTGCGGCGTTCACCCTGATTGGGTTTGTCTGTATTGCCGCGCATTTCGGATGGAGGTCCGCCCGGTTTGCGTTTCTTTTTGTTGTTTTTCTTTTTGTTGCCCGTGTTGCCTCTGTTGTCATAACGGGTAATGTCGTCGCTGGCCAGATCGCTTGCGGCAATAGGTAGATCGAGTTCATCGTCCTTGTGTTTGCCTGTGAATGTTTCACCAATAAGTTCAGGTGCTTTTTCACCTCTGGCATTCATAGCCAGATAGTCGTTGATGACATCAAGCGGCATGCAGATCCAGGTGTGTTTCTCTTCGTAAACAAACCAGGTTAATCTCTTAAGAATATCGGTCTTCACCATATAGGCTGCGCCGGCTACTGTTTCGAGACGCACTGTTTTCGCTTTAGGGAATTCGTCGAGGGCTTCCATATAGGTATCCAGTTCGTAATTCAGGCAGCATTTCAATTTACCGCACTGACCCGAAAGCTTGAGCATATTGATGGAAAGATTCTGATATCTGGCGGCAGAAGTATTGACAAGTTTAAAATCTGTCAACCAGGTACTGCAGCACAGTTCACGTCCGCATGAACCTATGCCTCCCAGACGGGAAGCTTCTTCGCGGTAACCGATCTGACGCATTTCAATGCGCAGTTTGAATTCTTCGGCAAAGCGTTTAATCAGCTCCCTGAAATCGACACGGCTTTCTGCCGTATAAAAGAAGATTACTTTTTTATTGTCACCCTGAATTTCAATATCGCTGAGTTTCATTTCGAGCTTCATGGCCAGAGCGATGGTACGGGCGCGTTCAAGAACTTTAACCTCGCGGTATTTAGCTTCCTGATAGCGTTCCATATCGCGTTCATTTGCCTTTCGGGTAATATTTCTGATCTGATCGGAGTCTTCGCGGATACCGCGTTTCTTTAACTGAAGTCGCACGAGTTCCCCGCTGATGGAAACGTGACCGACATCGTAGCCCATATCTGATTCAAGTACTACCGGATCGCCGGTGTAGAGTTCGAGTTTATTGCTGTTCCTGAAGAATTCTTTTCTGCTGCCCTTGAAACGAATTTCGACAATGTCGAAAGGTTTATAGTTGTCGGGCATGACAGTATCGCTCAGCCAGTTGTAAACATTTAATTTATTGCAGCCACCGGTACTGCACGAACCGTTGCTTTTGCAACCGGCAGGTGCACATCCACCAGAGGTACCACAGCTTCCGCATCCCATTGTTTCTTGTAATTATTGATGAATTGTCTTTGCCGGTTCCGGCATTTTCAGACAACTTTTAAGTTTCAAAGATAGGTTAATTAATATTAATTTTACACTGCCGTTGCGGTCGATCTCAAATATGGCACGGTTAAATGCGTCGTATATCTCGCTGATATTGCCTATATGTATAAACTTCGAAAGTTTGCTTACAAATTCTGATTCGGCGGCGGTGAGTGTTGAATCTGCCGGACGATGCTTGATCAGCAACGATGACCGCAAAAGGTGAACACCGTAATTCAGAAACATCTTCAGACCTTCCTTGCCTTTATCGGTATAGGATTCCATGTCAGAAATAATCTTGTTGAGATTGCCCTGATAACAATCCAGCATCCATTGTCTGAAATCGTCGAATTGCGGATTCTGCATTTCGGAGGCCAGTTGGATAGCTTTGCTTAGATTGCCTTCGGCCATGAGGGCCGCATTTCTGGCCAGATCTCCGTCGGCCAGTTGTTTTTCGAGTAAGTAAGCACTGATATCGTCGTAGGAATACGACGGTATTCTGCTGAACTGAGTCCTTGAAATGATAGTGGTTAATATGAGATCCTGATTTTCTGTAACCAGCAAAAACAAAGTATTCTGAGGCGGTTCTTCAAGAAGTTTCAGCAATACGTTTCCTTCCTTTCCCAGATATTCGGGCAGCCACATAATCAAAACCTTGAATTCTGATTCGTAAGGTCGCAGTGAAAGCTTGCGGATAATATTGCGGCACTCTCTGATATTGATATTAGGTTTTTTGTTTTCACCGTCAATAGATCTGAACCATTCCGAAAGTGTAAGCAGCGGATTTGCAAGAAATGCCTCGCGGAATTCGCTGATGTAATCATCGCAGTTGACATCCGAACCAAATATAGGGAAAGAGAAATGCAGATCGGGGTGAATAAGCTGAGTGTATTTGATGCATGAAGAGCAGATACCGCAACTGTCGTCTTCGCGGCGGTCGAGGCAGGCAGCATATTGAGCATAGGCAACAGCCAGAGCAAGGGCAGAATTTCCCTCCCGGCCTATAAACAACTGTGCATGGGGAATACGACCCTGACGGATGCCCGAGATAAAAGCATCTTTTGTTGGTTGCTGACGGTGTATTTCCGAAAATTTCAAAGTGCAAAAATATTCAATTCAGAAGATAATTCACCCGGCTGTTGTTAACTTTTAAAAAGAATGATTTTTTTTGTAAGTAAGCCTGGTCATTGACCAAATCAGAGAAGTGAAAACGATCTAAGCGGGGACAACGCAAAAAAAAAAACCGGCCATTGAGACCGGTTTTTCAATATTGTCTTTCTGAAATTATTTCTTGATAGAATCTAATGTAATGGTGAAAGTAAGCGTTTGATATGGTTCGATACCCATTTCACCGGTATAAGGATTGCGGCTGCCTTCGCTGCCATAAGCAAGATTCCACGGAATTACCACTTCGGCACTTCCGCCTTCTTCCATCATGCTGAGAGCTTCGAGGAAACCTTTAATGGCACCTGAGTTTAATGCTGTTTTAAAAGCTTCTTTGCCTTCATTAGAATCGAACACAGTACCATTTACCAGTTTGCCGGTATAATGTACCAGAACTGTATCAGTGATATTGGGTTTAACTCCATTGCCCGCTTTCAGTTGTTTGAAAAGTAAACCTGAAGCAGTAACGGTAAATCCTTCACCTTTGCGTTTTTTAAGGTATTCGTCGCCTTTTTTGCGGTTTTCACCGTATTGAGCTTCAATGGTGTAATCGTTCAGCACTTTACCTATGGTTTGGCGGTCGAGTGCCAGACTGCTGTCGCCGTTTTTAAGACCTTCTTCAAGGGCGGCTTTGAAAACTTCCCAATCGAGTTCTTTTACTTTAAAGTTGTGCAACATACTGCCGCTATAGGCTCCAAAAGCGTAAGAGAAAGAATCTTTGGCCGTTTTCAGGGGAACGTTCTTGCCTGATTTTTTGTCGTTACACGCTGCCAGTACGAGGACTGCGCATGCGATGATAAATATATTTTTCATTGATTGTTAAAAGGGCTGCGAAGCTAATATTTATTTCTTTAAAAATAAAATATGCGTTAATCCCATCCTCCGGTATTGATGCCACTCATCAATCTGCCTCTCTTTTGCTGTTTTTACTATAAATTAGTGTAATTGTAAGGATCTGTTATAAAATGAATGCTATGCAATCTGGCGGATATTAATCGGTAATATTCATCAGCATGGTAATTTTCATAGGGAGAGACATGCCGCCGGGAAGCTCAGGACTGTCTTTTATCTCTGCAATTCCGCCAAAATTTTGTCTGACAATGCCATTCATTAACCATCCTGTTTTTTTGTTAACGGCAATTTCTATCTGCATAGCACCTTTCATGTTATATCGCATGGACATTCCGCTTACTTCAGTGTATTTTTCATTGTCGGTAGTTGCCATTTCTGATTCACCGGTGATATGATAAGCTGAATCGCTTACACTCTTCAGTTTATAGACCGTATGTATGCTTAACGGCATACTGGATTCGAGTTTTGAATGCATGTGCCAGGTATCGCCTACAGTGACTGCTTTGCTGGGGAAAATTGATGTAGTCATATCAAAATTGCCTTTTAAGGTTTTTTCGCCATAGGCCTGACTGAACTGGGTTTTAAACTGTTCTTTTTGTTCTTCACTCAGATTTGGAATTTTATCAAACATTCCTGCAAAAAGTGAATCTATGCCCTTAACTTCAATAATTTTTCCGGTGTTGTTCATTTTCATTGTGAAAGGTTTGTTAACCATGCCGCTCAATACGGCAGCAATCGGGTGGCTGTCATCTTTTTTATCCGAGTCGAAACTCATTTCGTTTCCGCTCATTCCCATATTCATGGAAAGTTTCTCGTAACTGGCTTCTATGTCATATACAGAATTCACGACTTCCTTGATTTTGTATACAACATGGCATTTCATTTTCATGTTGATATCCATTTCTGTACCCTGAACCGTTTGTTTGATGCTCATATCCATGTCCATGATATGACGGTAGGTTTGTCCCTTGCTCAGTTTCATTTCGAGTTTGTGCTGGGCATGCTGAAAACCGCTGAGTACTGTAAATGCAATTAATGTGTAGAGTATTTTTTTCATGACGGGATTGGTGTATTAATTATTCGGAATGCTTGTTCAAAACAAGTCTGCAATTTAAGTTGTCTGGAGGTCTAAAACCAAATATAAATAATGGAAAACACTTAATCTCCTCAAATGCTTGATATTTTGGTCAAATTGATTCGTGTATGACATTAATGGTGGTAGTATATTTAAAATCGAATTTTTGTTAAAAGTTTTTGGACCGTATTTTTCCTGAGATTTAATCTAAACCGGCGAATAATAACAGCATTCTTAAAAATCCATTATTCTTTATTAAATTGCGTCCCTTTTATATTTTATGAAACAACTGATAATATTTGCATGTGCCATAATAGCAATGGCCGCTACTACCGATAAAAAACCAAAACCGAAAAAGAAAGCGCCGGCAGTCGTTATGGCCAATGCTGCCGATAGCTTTGCTTATGCCTATGGCGTTTATGCCGGCAGTATGATCAACAAATTCAAGATAACGGAGATTAACTGGACGGTCTTCAATGCCGCGATGAAAGAAAGTCTCCAGAAAGGAGATACCGGCTTGCTGCTCGATAAAGAAACAGTTGGAAAGGTACTTAATAATTATACCCTGAATATCATGTACGGCAAGAACAAGGAAGAAGGACTTGCTTATCAGACTAAACACAAAGCCCTTGGATATACTACCACAGCTTCAGGACTGATGTATCGCATTATCAAACCGGGCAACGGTATCAAACCTCGTCCTTCAGATACTGCTCTGGCATATTATACAGGCCGTTATACCGATAGCAGCATCTTCGATTCAAATCAGGGACGCAAACCTATGAAAACAGCCTGCAATGGCGGTGTGATTGCCGGTTTTCAGGAAGCGCTGCAACTGATGGACGAAGGTTGTGAAGCAGAGTTTATCATTCCTTATCATTTAGCATATGGTGCAGAAGGTAACCGCAATCCCTACACAGGTGAGATGAGCATTGAGCCTTACAAGACTCTGCATTTCACCATTACTCTGGTAAGAGTAATATACAGAATCTAGGTTCAGTCCGCGATTACTTTATACACTTTCATTATTCTTCAGAAGCAGGCATCGATCGAAAATCCGATTGAAGGGCTGCATACATTCTTTTACCTGACGATTTTCGAATAAGTTTACTTGTGGCAAAAATATAACACACTGTAAAGTAAGCATTTAAAGATGAATTGTTTTTTTTAATGCAACCTAAATGCACTCTTTCCGACAAAGATGGTATAAAAAGAATAACAAAATTTAAAAACCCAACAGTATGAAGAACCTTAGAACAATTTACACAGGACTGGCCCTGGCCGCGATCATCACTTTCGCCGTTACAGGATGTAAAAAAGAAACAGTTGTTGCAGATGATTCTGCAAAGTACGAAGCAGATGCGATGATTAGCGATGCAGACAGGAACTACAATGAAGCAAGCTTTACCGAAGGCAGCGAAACTGCAGAATTTTCGGCTGAAAATGAAGGATTACCCGAAGTATATACCCTTATCGAAACAGATATGGATGATGCCGGTTTCAAAAGAGGTGTGGAAAAACGGTTTCTCACCTGCCTTAAAAAATTAGGACTTAGCGATACACAGGTTATGCAAACAAGAAAAGCGTTCCGCGCTTTCGAAGAATGCAAAGCCAATGACATTCGCCTTCACCGCGAAGCTTATGCCAAAATGCATGCACGTATTGAAGCTGCCCGCAAAGATTTAGTTGCTCAATTGCGCAACGGTAAAATCACTAAGGCAGAATTTGAAGCTAAAATGAAAGCACTCAGACAGGATTTTGAAACTTCACTTCGCTACATCAAGGCATCATTTGCCAAAAACCTGAAACTCTGCTACGACAAATTCGTAAGAAACCTGAAAGGTATACTCAGCGACCGTCAGTGGAGAGCCTTTGTAGATTGCTACAGATAAGATATCCCAAAACTTTAAATACACAGAAATTTCCCTCGCCAAAAGCGGGGGATTTTTTTGTTTTTTTGTTTGCATTTTAAATGTGATGCAAATATTTTTCTATTGCATAATTCTTTTAGAAACAATAATTTGGAATTTTGTTAAAATGTCATATTTTTGTACATAAATAAGTACATATAAATTATTAATCATGTTGACTACCACATTATCTGATTTCAGAAAAGATATTAAACGCTATTTTGACAGAGTTACTCAAAACTTCGAGACTTTGATTATAAACAGAGGGAAAGACAATGGTATAGTCATCATGTCTTTGTCGGAATACAATTCATTGTCTGCTACCAGTCATGAACTTTCTTCAAAGAAAAACGAAGAACGCCTTGATTCAGCAATAAAGAAGCTTCAGGAATCCAAAACATTCAGTAAAAAACTTATTGAAGAATGAGGTTTGTTTTTGTTGACGAATCATGGGAAGATTATATCTACTGGCAAAAAACAGATAAGAAAAAGTTAAAGCGGATTAATGAATTACTGAAAGATATTTCGCGTAATCCATTTGATGGAATTGGTAAACCAGAGCCTCTGAAGTTTAAATATGCAGGATTTTGGTCGCGAAGGATTGATGATGAGCACAGATTGATTTACAAAGTAACAGATAATGAAATATTAATAGCAAAATGCCGCTTTCATTACGATTAAAGCAGATTGTCCGGAGTTATTCAGCATCTTTTAAATTTAAAAGTTTAATAACTGATAGTTTGGTACATCAATAATATTTACTGAGACTTTCTCACCTTCTCAATGAATTTCAGTATCTCTTCCTTGCCCAGTTTGGTTTCGGCACTAGTTACAAAGACAGGTGGCAGTTCTTCCCAGTTTTCAGAGAGTACTGCCTTGTATTTTTCGATATTGGGTTCCAGATCTCGCGCCTTGAGTTTGTCTGTTTTTGTAAAGACAATACAAAACGGTATGCCGCTGAGACCCAGCCATTCCATAAATTCGAGGTCAATTTTCTGGGGTTCAAGACGGGCGTCTATGAGCACAAAAACGCAGAACATGATTTCGCGCTCGAGCAGGTAGCTTTGAATAAGTTCGCCGAAGATTTCGCGCGATGCCTTGCTGACCTTGGCGTAGCCATATCCCGGCAGATCCACCAGATACCAGCGACCGTCTATCAGAAATCGCACGATGTGCTGCGTTTTGCCGGGCTTCGACGAGGTTTTGGCCAGGTCGCGCTGGTCGCAAAGCATATTGATGAGCGAGCTCTTACCGACATTGCTTCGGCCGATAAACGCAAACTCCGGAAAATCGCCCTTGGGCAGTGTGGCAACAGACGGGTAACTACCCTTGAATTCGGCTTTCATTTTTTACGCTTATTATAGGATTTAAGGCTTATCTTTGCAGCCGTTCAATTTTTGCAAATTTAAGCAGTATTTACACATTGTCAGTTATTAAGCCCATACAATCATCCGAAAAAAGTAAAAAACAGCAGGTAGAGGAAATGTTTGACAGCATTTCTAAACGCTACGACTTCCTCAATCATTTTCTTTCGCTTGGTATAGACAGAGGCTGGCGACGCAAAGCAATCGATCTGCTGAAACCGTTTAACCCCAAACAAATTCTCGACGTTGCTACCGGAACCGGTGATCTGGCAATAGAAGCACTGCGGCTTAATCCGGATAAAATTGTAGGTGTAGACCTTAGCGAAGGTATGCTTTCCATGGGGCGGGTAAAAATTAAACAAATCGGCAAAGACAGCATCATTTCCATGCACAAGGGCGACAGCGAGAAATTGCTGTTCGACGATAATAGCTTTGATGCCTGTACCGTAGGTTTTGGGGTTCGCAATTTTGAAAATATCGATCTGGGTCTGGCAGAAATTCACCGCGTGCTTAAACCGGGTGCCATGCTTGTGGTGCTTGAATTCAGCAAACCCGCGAAATTTCCGGTTAAACAGCTTTACAATCTGTATTTCAATACAATATTGCCGTTCTGGGGGCGTTATATATCAAAGAGTCAGTCGGCCTACAGCTATCTGCCCGAATCGGTCAGACATTTTCCTGATGGGGATGAATTTATCAAACATCTCAGCAGCGTGGGTTTCAAAGCATGTACAGCCCGCACACTTACATTTGGAATATGCAGCATATACACAGGGTTAAAATAATACTGACAGTGATACTGTCTGTGTTTGCCCTGAAGCTTTCTGCACAGGAGCACAGACCTAACGACGACCAGCGCAAATGGCATTTTGGCATCAGCTTCGTTCCTAATTTTGCCAAAGCCAAAACAACATTGGCATCCGATTTCTACAGCCGTGATTCGGTCAGGAGTATTACTACCCAGGGCTTTTACGGACTTAATTTTGGCGGAATTGCGGATTATAGAATTGGTAAATTTTTTACACTGCGTTATCTGCCGCAGATAGAATTCTCTCAGCGCAATTTCACATTCCGTTTCGACGACCGCACGCAAACTGCCAAAACCGAAACCGTTTCCCTCAACCAGTGTCTGCTGCTTAAACACCACGGCGTGCGGCACCGCAATCACCGGTTATATGTGATAGGCGGACTGCGCTATACCCACGATTTTCAGAGCAACGAAACATCCATCAGGAGTCCCAACCTGCCTATGGTGGCCTTTAAAGCCAATTCATTTTACTACGAGTTTGGCTTTGGTTACGACCATTACGGCATCTGGTCGCTTATTTCTACCGAAATTAAAATGAGCAACAGTCTTGGCAATATGCTTAGCACCGATCCGTATATTTATGCCTCCTCTTTCAGCAGAATACAGGCGAGATTGTTTCAGATTTCATTCCATTTCCACAATTGAAATTTGAACTTCAATATAACGACAGTGCCTCATCTGCCCGGGCAGGAGAATTGCACACCGCTCATGGGGTTATACAAACACCCATCTTTATGCCGGTGGGGACTATCGGCAGTGTTAAGGCCATTAACCGCGAGCAGCTCGAACGCGATATCAAGGCACAGATAATTCTGGGCAACACTTATCATCTTTATCTCAGACCGGGTACAGATGTCCTGCAGGCAGCCGGCGGACTTCATCAGTTCATTAACTGGCAGAAACCTATACTGACAGACAGTGGTGGTTATCAGGTATACTCTCTGGCCGAAAGGCGAAAGCTTACAGAAGAAGGGGCAAAGTTTCAATCCCATATTGACGGCAGCCGCCACATGTTTACACCCGAGAATGTGATGGACATACAGCGAAAGATAGGCGCCGATATCATCATGGCTTTTGACGAATGTCCCCCTTACCCAAGCACTTATCCTTATGCCGAAAAGAGCATGAAGCTTACCCACAGGTGGCTCGACCGTTGCATTGACCGCTTCGACAATACAGAGCCGTTATATGGATATGAGCAGGCACTTTTTCCAATCATGCAGGGATCTACTTTCAGCGATCTTCGAAAGCAAAGTGCAGAGTATATCGCATCCAAAAACTGCTTTGGCAATGCAATCGGCGGACTAAGTGTGGGAGAACCGCACGAGATCATGTATGAACTAACCGATCTGGTATGTCGCATTTTACCGACTGATAAACCGCGTTACCTCATGGGAGTTGGTACGCCCGAAAATCTGCTGGAATGCATTTCCCTTGGTGTCGACATGTTTGATTGTGTGATGCCGACAAGGAATGGGCGCAACGGCATGCTGTTTACAGCCGAAGGGATTATCAATATCCGCAATAAGAAATGGGAACGCGATTTTTCTCCGGTAGATGAAACGCATTTGCCTTACCATTCAAAAGCCTATCTCAGACATCTGTTTATGGCCGGTGAAATGCTGGGACCTCAACTTGCCAGTCTGCAAAACCTGAGTTTCTATCTATGGTTGGTTGCTGAAGCGCGAAGACAGATTCAGGCTGATAACTTTGCAGGCTGGAAATCGCTTATGGTACAGAAATTGAAACAAAGACTGTAAGTTATCATGATAGGTAAATTTGACTGGTATATTATACGCAAGTTTCTCTCCACTTTTGTGGTGACGCTTAGTTTGTTTATCGTCATTATTATTGTTTTTGATGTATCCGAAAAACTCGATGATTTTCTGCAAAAGGAGGCGCCTTTATCAGAGATAATATTTAAATACTATCTCAATTATGTGCCCTTCTTTCTGAATTTATTCAGTCCGGTATTTATTTTTATTTCGGTCATATTTTTCACATCCAAGCTGGCATCGCGAAGCGAAATAGTCGCCACGCTTTCGGCCGGTGTCAGCTACAACCGTTTTCTCAGACCGTATATCATCACTGCCTCTGTGATGGCCGTGATGTCGTTTGTGCTCAATTCATTCATTATTCCTCATTCGGATAAAATCAGACTGGAATTCGAAAACAAATATATCCGAAACACCAATGAGGATTACACCAATAATGTACACAGCCAGATAAGACCGGGTTTGTATTTCTATATGGAATATTTCGGCAACGGCGATAGCATGGGTGGAGGTGTATCGCTCGAACAATACGACAATATGGTGCTTAAAAGCAAGTTGTTCGGCAAACGCATTTCATGGAATCACAAGGCTCAGAAATGGCGTCTCGACGACTATCTGATAAGAGATTACCTGCCCGATGGCAGTCAGCAAATTACCAGGGGTAAGTTTCTTGATACACTTATACCTTTTGTTCCGGCCGATTTTTTCAGACGCAACGACGATGTTCAGTCATTAGACTTATTCGAACTCGACAGGTTTATTGCCGACGAAAAGATGAAGGGCAACGATAAACTACATTATTACATTACCGAAAAATACAACCGTTACGCGACGCCTTTTTCAACTTTTATTCTCACAGTTATCGGGGTTTGTGTATCCAGTAAAAAAAGCAGGGGAGGCGTCGGGCTAAACCTGGGGATAGGCATTTTTCTGAGTTTTATTTACTTATTCGTCATTCAGTATTTTATTACTTACGGTCGGTCAAATCTGATAACGCCCATGCTGGCAGTATGGATTCCCAATTTCATTTTTACCGGTGTTGCCTATTATATCTACCGGAATGTTCAGAAGTAAGCCTGCTTTAATTCTTGCCGGATTAAGGCTTGATGTATTTCACAATTCTTAAACAGGGTCAATGATTTATTAAACCTGAAACATTCATGTTTAATTGAAATACTGCCCAAAAATTAATGCAAATCCTGCAGATTAAATTCCTTTAATTTTTCCGAAAAGTAATCATCCGGGTATCAAAATGTAAGTGGATTATGCAAACTATTTAATATTGTATGCAGTAGATTCTATAGCTTCCATGATTCGTTCCCAGCTGAAGTTTTGTTTGAAGCGCGCAGCAGCCATAGAGAATTCTGTTTCACGATTATTGTCATAGAAATCGTTCAGCGCGTTAGCAATAGAATCGGGGTCGCGGGGGCAGACATAGCCAACTTCCCTGTCGGGCACCGTTTCTGCCAGGCCACCTACATCTGTTACCAGCATCGGTTTGTTAAAGTGGTAAGCAATCTGAGTAACGCCGCTTTGGGTGGCCGAATGATAAGTCTGTACCACCATATCGCAGGCCGAGAAATAAGTGGCTACTTCACCATTTGGAATAAAATCATTTCGTTCGATAACAGCATTGCTTAAATCAAGTTCCCTGATCAGATCTTTATACGGACTGGAATCTTCGTAGTATTCGCCGGCTATAATCAGACTGACATTTTTATTTTTTAAACCGCTGGCTGCAAACGAACGCAGCAACAGATCCAGACCTTTGTATTTGCGTATAAAACCAAAAAATAAGAGATATTGTCTTGTACTGTCAAGACCTAATCTGGCAATGGCATCTTTTTTATTGAGTCCCTCGCCAAAATTGTCGTACATCGGATGCGGAACGTATATGGAGGGTTTAGCGGGCACCAGTGTTTTAAGGTCGTTGAGCACAGACTGACTCATGGTAACGAAACCATCCATGCTATTGATAAAGTAGTTGGTACAAACCTTGTCATAGAAATGTTTTTCGTGTGGGTAGATATTGTCTGCAATTGCCACCATACGGGTATGCCCGTTCTTTTTAACACGGCGCGCAATTGTTCCAAGACATGGAGCCATAAACGGCATCCAGTACCTAAATACCATGATATCGGGCGCCAGTTTGCGGTATTTATTTCCGACGCTTAACCAGTTGAGCGGATTAACCGAATTGATTGCCGTATCGATACGCATGTTTTCGGGTGCAGCTTCTGTGCTGTATTGTGTTTTTCCCGGAAAAAGTATTGAAGGATACTGCAGGCTGAAGCTTAATATGGAAGCCTCATCGCCCCTGTCGTTGAATCCTTTGCACAGACGTTCGTTGTATGTACTTAAGCCACCTCTGAGCGGCCATGCCGGACCTGTAATGACAATGCGTTTACCCATTTCAGAGTCTTAGTTTCTCGGACACGGCGTATTTGTTGCGCTCACCACCGGTGCGACTGATCATTTCGCCAAGGAAACCTGCAAGGAATAGCTGAGTGCCTATAATCATACTCAGCAAACCGATATAGAACAGCGGTGAACTGGTAACCAGGGGTGCACTTTCCTGATTAACGATATGTATCAGTTTATTGATCAGGATATAAAGTGCAATAAAGAATCCGATGATGAAACTGAGCAATCCGTATACCCCGAAAAAGTGCATTGGTTTTTTGCCGAATTTGCCCATAAAGAAAATAGAGAGCAAATCGAGCAATCCGTTGACAAAACGGTTGAGACCGAATTTGGTTGTTCCGTATTTGCGGGCGCGGTGTTCTACAACCTGCTCACCGATGCGTTTAAATCCGGCAGATTTTGCAATAACCGGAATATAGCGGTGCATCTCGCCGTATACTTCAATGTTTTTAACTACATCGTTGCTGTATGCTTTAAGTCCGCAGTTAAAATCGTGGAGATAAATTCCGCTCATTTTGCGGGTGGCCCAGTTAAAAAGTTTGGTAGGTAGTGTCTTGGTAATGGGATCGTAGCGTTTCTTTTTCCAGCCGGAGATGACATCGTATTTCTCTTCTGTGATTTTTTTGTAGAGGGAAGGAATTTCATCGGGGCTATCCTGAAGATCTGCATCCATGGTGATGATAACATTTCCGCTTGCTTCGCTGAATCCGCTGTTGAGTGCTGCAGATTTGCCGTAGTTGCGTCTGAAGCGAATGCCGCGGATAAATTCATTTTTATGTGCCAGATTCTGAATGACATCCCAGCTATTATCACTGCTGCCATCGTCTATAAAGAGTATTTCGTAGGAATAGTTATTAGCTTGCATGACTTTCACTATCCAGGCTTCCAGTTCGGGGAGAGATTCGCTTTCGTTGAGAAGTGGAATTACAACAGAAATATCAGGCATATACAGGTTTGTTGCGTTTAAATATTGCGGCTAGTACAAGTCCGATAAGAACATCAAATATCAATCCTACAATGGCAATTGTTACCAAAGAAAACCATTGAGCGTAAATAAACTGAGGAGTGCTTTCCATTCTTTTGCTGATGGTTTGTTCGTCGAGGCCCTGTTCTTTCATCATTTTAATTCCAAGGTCCATTTGTTCAGCCAGAAAGGTATCGTAATCAATAATGAAATTGTAAAATACCCACATAAAAAGAACAGTGAATGTAACAAGGAGAAGACTGAAAATCCAGGTAGTTTTAAAACCCTGCCCGAAACTCATATATCCGTCTAGTACATTATTGCGGTACTCTTTCAGGCATAAACTCATCGGCAGTACCAGTAAAACAAGATTGACTACCATCAGAATCCATCCGCCACCACGGGGATTGTATTTGCCATCGTTCATATACAGATTGACCATGGTTGAGATTACCGCAAGCAATATTGCCACAAGGGCCCATTTAAGTGCAGTGTTAAAAGGAGAAG
>CAZRKA010000036.1:0-22467 GCA_964600345.1 uncultured Chitinophaga sp.
TTTAAATACAAAAGCAATACCCCAAAGACAAATCCGGAGTATCCCTATAAAGCTATTGGACTTAATCCGCCATTTAACAAAGGGCCTTTGTTTTATCTCAGTTATAACCTGATACTTTTTTTCAAACTTCTGTTTAAACCTGCCGATGTCTTCTATGCCGTAGACAGCGATACCCTGCCTGCTTTTACCCTACTGAGTCTGCTCAGGCAAAAAAAACTGATTTACGATGCACATGAATATTTTGCCGAGGTTCCTGAGCTGGCAGGCAATGGCATTAAAAAAAAAATATGGCATCTGATTACCAGTCTTGGTGTCAAACGCGCTGATATTTGTATCAGTGTTGGTGATGCTCTTTGCATTGAACTCGAAAAAGTATATGGCAAAAAATTTCACTGCATCAGAAATGTACCAGAATTAAAACCAACGGCTAAGAACACTGCTAATGAAAAAAAAATCATTCTGTACCAGGGAGCTCTAAACAGCGGACGCATGCTTGAAATGCTGATCAATGCAATGGACAACCTTCCGGATTACCATTGTATCATTGCAGGAGAAGGCGATCTGAGTGTCGTTCTCAGAAAAGCCGCCGAGGGCAAACAGAACATAGAATTTAAGGGCTTGCTCAGCCCCGCTCAACTCAGAGAACTTACGCCCGGTTCTTATGCCGGGTTCAATTTACTCGATGCCGGAAACAGTTTGAGTTATTACTATTCGCTCAGCAATAAGTATTTCGATTACATGCATGCGGGTGTGCCTTCAATTTCCTCTAAATTACCGGAATATCTGAACCTAAACGATAAATGGAAATGCGGGGTTTGTATTGATAATTCTGAAACGGCGCTGATTAATCTCTTAAGCGATTGGAAAAACCATACTGACCTTTATGAAGGATTGAAAGAAAATGCTAAGTTTGCTTCCGAAAACAACCACTGGGAATCAGAAAAACAAATACTCATTAATATTCTCAACGATTGAAAAAGCATCTTCATATAGTCTCCTTCGATGTTCCATTTCCTGCAGATTATGGAGGTGTCATAGACATTTATCACAAAATCAGATGGCTTAACAAAATAGGGTACAGCATAACCCTGCATTGTTTCCAGTACGGCAGAGCTGAAGCTCCCGAACTTAACAGTGTCTGTAAAAAAGTATTTTATTACAAACGCAGCAAGTACAAAAATCCATTTATCGGTGAGACACCCTATATAGTCTTAACCCGCAACAATGAAGATCTGCTGAAAAATCTTTGCAGAGATCACGCACCAATACTTTTTGAAGGCATTCACAGTACATATTTTCTTGGACACCCCAAATTAAAGGATAGGGTTAAACTTGTTCGCAATCACAATATTGAACACGATTACTATAAAAATCTTGAAATTGTCGAATCCAATTATTTCAAAAAGTACTTTTTCCGCAATGAGTCAGATAAATTAAAACACTATGAAAAAGTACTGAAATTAGCCAATAAGGTACTGGCCATATCGCCACCTGACCATCAATATCTGAACAAGAAGTACCACAACTCAATGCTGGTGCCGGCCTTTCATGCCAATGATTCAGCTCAAATCCAGAAAGGCAATGGCAAATTTATCCTCTATCATGGCAATCTTGGTGTGGGTGAAAATAATTATGCAGCCTTATACCTCGTCAAAGAGATTTTTTCGCAGGTCAGAATACCTTGCGTGATTGCAGGGAACAATCCAAGCGCAGAATTGCTAAAAGCTTGTCAGAAACATTCTCACATCAAACTGATAGATAACTGGAATAACGAACAGATAATGGATGCCGTTTCTAAGGCGCATATCAATGTTTTACCAACTTTTCAGGGTACAGGCATTAAACTCAAATTGCTCAATGCACTTTATTGCGGCAGATTCTGTGTTGTCAACCCGACAATGGTAAACAGCACAAGTCTTGAATCGGCATGTATAATTGCAAAAGATGCCACTGATATGATTAAAGAAATTGAATTTTACTGGAAAAAATCGTTCAGCGACGCTGACATTGCCGAACGCAAAAACATTCTTCAAAACAGTATTTTTGACAATTCAAGCAATGCAGCAATTATTTCAGAATATCTGAGCACAAAATTATAGTGCAGATCAGACAATACGGGTTGCTTTCTTAAAAGTCCGTTTTATATGAAAGTGGCGTTTTATTCGGTCGATTATGTTCATTTGGATGTATAATTTCCGTTAAAAAGGATTATTTTTGTACTGTGGGTGGAATTCTTGATGCATTGACAAGGAAACAGCGTAAACCGCGGGGTTATAACTATAAACCACGCTATTACAATGCTGATAAAGCAGAATTCGATGCTTACGTGGGGAAACTGCGGGCCGAGCGTGATGCGAGGGAAAGAGGAGAATACAGACCGGATTTCAAAGGGAAATTCACCAGCGACCGGAGACGCGGATCTGCCTATCAGAAACAGATAGCACTCTATAACTTAAGACTTTTCATTATTCTTACAGGCGTTTGTATCCTGGCCTATTATCTATTCAGTACCGGTGTCATTTCAGCAGGATTGAACAAATTTCTAGAAGTTTTCAATAAAAAAGATGGATTGTATTAAGCTACTTCCTGACAACATTGCAAATCAGATAGCAGCAGGAGAAGTAGTACAAAGACCGGCCTCCGTTGTCAAGGAATTGCTCGAAAATGCGCTCGACGCAGGTGCCGACGAAATAAAACTTATAGTAAGGGAAGGCGGTACATCCCTGATACAAATAATTGACAATGGCAGAGGCATGAGTGTGACCGACGCCAGAATGTGCTGGGAGCGTCACGCTACCTCTAAAATAAACAGTGCCGACGACCTGTTCAGACTCAGAAGTTTTGGATTCAGAGGGGAAGCGCTGGCTTCGATTGCAGCTATTGCTCACGTAGAAATGAAAACCAAGCGCAAAGAAGACGAACTGGCCACTCTCATCAGAATTGAGGGCAGCAAAGTTATTGAGCAAAATCCTGTCGCAGCGCTTAATGGCACCCAATTCTCGGTTAAAAATCTCTTCTATAATGTTCCCGCCAGGAGAAATTTCCTCAAGAGCATACCCGTAGAACTCAGGCATATTATTGACGAATTTACGAGGGTAGCCATGCCCCACCACAATGTTGCCTTCAGTATGACGCATAACGACAAGGATGTGTTTGATCTTAAACCGTCCACTTCACCGTTGCGTATCGCCGAATTGCTCAGCAGGAAAAATGACAGGGATTTCCTTACGGTGAGTGAAACCCACGACCTGTTGTCGGTAAGGGGTTATATCGGTAAACCCGAAATTGCCCGCAAAACACGGGGAGAACAGTTCTTATTTGTCAATAACCGATTTATCCGCGACTCATATCTGAATCATGCTATAGTTAACGCCTACGACATGATGATTGCAAAAGATCAGTTCCCGCTTTACGCGCTCTTTCTGGAAATTGACCCATCTCATATAGATGTAAATATTCATCCGACAAAAACTGAAATAAAGTTTGATGATGAGAGAGCTATCTATGCACTTGTCAAATCGGCGGTCAGAAAAGCACTGGGCCAGTATGTCAATATCCCTGAACTCGAATTTGAAGACCCGAATGTCTTTAACCCAATAGGCTTTACCAAAACGGATAATCTCAGAACTCATTCAAGTCTCGACGTTAAAACCGACAGGTCTTTTAACCCTTTCGGCGAACTCAACATGAAATCAGTTCAGACCAGACAATGGCAACAACTTTTCGGAAACCCCTATATAGATGAACACCACGATACGGTTCAGCATGAACAACATTCGGAAACCGGAAAAAAACCAATAACGATCCGCTTCACGGATGCATTTCAGCTACCCGACGGCTATATAGCTGCCCGCAAGGAAGATCAACTGATTATAGTGGACCAGAGGGCAGCACATGAGCGTATTTTATTTGAAAAATATATTCAGAATATAAAACTGCGGAAAGCACCGGTACAACAACTGCTCTTTCCGAGAACTCTGGAGCTTAGCAGCAGCGATTACGCACTGGCTCACGAAATTATGACAGAAATGAAGGATATCGGTTTTGATGTGGCCGATTTCGGCACCAATTGTCTTATCATAAACGGTGTTCCGGCCGAAACAGCCAAGGGAAATGAAAAAGAACTGCTCGAAGGTCTGCTGGAATATTACCGTAACCATGCCGCCGAATTTGCAGGCGATACCCGTCGTGCACTTGCATTGGCGCTCGCCGGAAATGAAGCCATTTTCCGCAGCAGAAATATGGACAAGGAAGAAATAATTGCATTGCTGGAACAATTGTTTGCATGCGAAAACTCATCAACCCGCCCGAATGGCAAACCAATTTACGTAGAAATAAAACAGCAAAATATAAGCGACCTATTCAGGAAAATATGAACAGATTACAACTCACGCCTGTCGTTAAACAGATACTCATCGGATGTATTGTTCTTTTTTTCGGAACAGAATTACTCAGGGCAAGAAATACCTACGATCTGTTTTCGCTGCTGGCCATGCACTACCCCGGTAGTCCGCAGTTCCAGCCCTGGCAGATAGTGTCTCATATGTTTATGCATGGAGGTTTAGCCCATATTGCATTTAACATGTTTGCCCTCGTGTCTATTGGTGTTATAATTGAGCGAATCATGGGAAGTAAGCGTTTTCTTAAATTGTTTTTCTTCTCAGGACTGGGGGCCATAGTACTTCATATTGGCATTCAGGTATGGCAGGTATTCGATCTCACCGGACTCTGGTTTCCCGGTCTCGACAATTTAGGCCTGGTCATTGAAGGCGATAAAATATACTCGAATGGTACATTCATTAAATCTCAGGCAGAACTTGATGAAATCGGACCGATATTCGGTCAAAGCATTGTTGGAGCCAGCGGAGCCATTTATGGTATCATCGTAGCCTTTGCTTTCCTTTTCCCAAACACCGAACTGATTTTTATGTTCATCCCCTACCCTGTTAAAGCCAAATACATGGTTCCGATAATGATAGGACTGGATATATTTTTTGGGATCAGCAATTTCAAATGGGATCCTGTTGCGCACTTCGCACATCTTGGAGGTGCATTAACCGGACTTGCCATGGTGTACTACTGGCGCAAATACGACAAAAGAAATTTCTGGTGAAATCTGCATCCCGGTATATTAGCCGTTCACTTTTAATACTTGCCTGCTTAAGTAAAAGCTCTTTCATTTTTTCCCAGTTCTTACACGTTAACGGAAAATTTGCACTTAAGTATACCGGCAAAGACAGCATTTACCTGAGCGGCGAATACAAAGATTCAGTCCCGCACGGAGTCTGGACCTATTATTCGGATGAAGTACCTTTTTTCTACAGAACAAGTTATACGTATAAAAACGGAATGCTTGACGGAGAGTTTAAAGAAACCATGTCAAAAGAGGTGGTTTTGCAGCAAGGCACTTATCTACGCAATCAAAAAAACGGAACCTGGATCAATTATAATTTCAAAGGCGAAATCAGAGAAATAATCAATTACAAAAGCGATACCCTGCACGGCTTCTATTTCAACAACGAACATACCCTCAATTTTATTGATGGCATATTAAATGGTCCCGCCGTTTTCAGAAACAACAATCAATTCAGTCTGATTGAAGGTAATTATCTAAACGGACTACGCGACGGCAAATGGATTTACCACAGCCGCAATGGCAAAATAGAAGTGATGATGTTTGAGAATGACACGCTTAACGGTCCATATTACATATACGAAAATTCAAATACCTATTACGGATATGACAGTATAATCGAAAGCGGATATTATCTTAAAAACAAATTGCATGGCTTGCAAATCACGAAAAATTATCACATGATCGCTTATCCGGGAAAGGGCTATATCATTACAACAGAAAAAACATTCCTTAACGGCCTGGAGAATGGTATCAGACGGGTTTACAGACAAAAGGACCGTTTGCTTTCCGAATGTCATTATGTAAACGGAAACAGAGAAGGTTATTGCAATGAATGGACTGATTCGGGTTTGCTAATCCGAATGCATTATTATAATGACATTGAAGAATACGATTCGTTTATTGGCTATGATTACAAGACAAAGCTAAAATCTGAAGAATACGTCAGGAAAAAGAGATTCAGAAGTGGTCAGTACCATAAGGTATACCCAGCAGCACGCCAGGGAGAGCCTTATTCAGATAGTTTTTATATCCGCGACGGTAAAAGGATATTTGATCATTATACATACGATAATTACGGCAATGTAATTATAGAATTTCATATAGAAAACGGTAAAAAAAGCGGCAGGTGGTTCCACAAAAACCGTTACGATGTCATTTACCTGGATAACAAAATAATAAAAACCATTAAACCGGGTTTAATAGATGATGATTTCGGGTACAAATGGAAACAATTTTACGACAAATATTATTTTGAAGATTTCGAAATTGCAGATATCTCAGCCATTCGAAGTTTCAATCACATCGACAAATATTTACCTGTTTTTGGAAAAAACCTGAAATTACTTTTACAATTGGATAAATATTTCAGGCAACACCCTCTTTCAGACAATAAAAAAATTAGCCCCTGTGTTCAGCAATTTAAAACTTCGGATTCATTAAACCTTAAGGGTAAAGTGGTGTTTAGCTGTTATGTCGGACAGGATGGATTTTTATCAGGACCTAAACTGATACAAAGCCTGCATCCGCTCTATGATGCAGAGGCGTTGAGATGTATATTGATGTACTCGAGGCACGTAAGAAGCAATGGCATTATAAGTCCATTCCGTATTGAAATTACGGTAGAGTTTTAACAGTCAATTTTATTAACCCTGTTCTGATGTCTTCCGCCTTCAAAACTTGCATTCAGATATGACGTTACAATTTCCTTGGCGGTTTCTTCGTCAATGAATCTGGCAGGCAGGCAAAGTATATTGGCATTATTATGCTGCCTCGCCAGCGAACCAAGTTCAGGAAGCCAGCACAATGCCGCACGAATACCACTGTGTTTGTTGGCGGTCAGACATACGCCGTTTCCGCTTCCGCAAATCAGTATCCCCAGCGATCGGGTATCTGCCAGAACAGCCTCAGCTACCGGATGAGCTACATCCGGGTAATCCATGGAATCGGTGCTGAAACATCCGAAATCCTTTACACTGATTCCATTTTCATCAAGAAAACGGATGATCTTGCCTTTTAGTTCAAATCCGGCATGATCGCTGCCGATTTGTATTTTTATTGATTTATCCATTGTCCAGGGATTTTTGTTTTTCAACGCGCTTTACTACTACTATTCCGAGTTCAAAAAGGGAATACAGGGGAATGGTGAGTGTTATCTGACTTACCACATCGGGAGGGGTTGCAATTGCCGATACTAAAAGTATCACTACAAAAGCATGTTTGCGGTATTTCTTCAGAAACGCCGAACTGAGTATCCCTATCCTTGCCAGAAAATACATGATCATAGGCAGCTCAAATATAATACCGCTTCCAAGTACAAGCAAAGTCAGAAATGACACAACATTCGTGATTACAATCTTGTTCTCAATCAGAGGGCTTATGGTGTAGGTTGAGAGAAAATTGACCGAAATCGGCGCCAGGATAAAATACCCGAAAGATATTCCACTGACAAATAAAAAAGTGGTATAAAAAACGAAGCCTCTTGTGTTTTTACGCTCCTTCTCCGTAAGGGCAGGCTTGAGGAATAACCACAATTGCCAGATCATATAGGGCATGGACAGTATCAGACCAACCATAAAGGCCAGCTTGAATGACATCATAAATTGTCCTGCCATTTCGGTGTTGAGCAAATCGATGTTGAGGTCACCGATACAAAACTGATCGCTCTTGTAAAATTTATGTGAAAGCGCACAAATAATCTTATAAGAGATAAAATCTGTGCGAAGCGGTCCGAGAATTACACCATGGAAAACAAAATCCATGTAAATAAAACCAAGTATCGAAAACAGAGCAATGGCGTAAGCACTCCTAACAAGATGTTTTCGCAAAGCATCGAGGTGATCGAAAAAAGACATCTCTTTGTCTTCGCTGTTATCCTGGTCTAATGGCACTTGCTTCCTTGTTTTATATCAGACTTACATTACCATTCCACCGCAGACATTGATTGTCTGACCTGTTATATAGGCACTCATGTCGCTTGCCAGAAACAGGCAGCAGTTGGCTACATCATCGGTACTGCCGCCGCGTTTGAGCGGAATAGTCTCTACCCACGTTTTTTTTACTTCTGCATCAAGTCCGGCGGTCATTTCTGTTTCGATAAAACCGGGTGCAATGGCATTGCATCTTACATTGCGACTACCCAGCTCTTTGGCAATTGATTTTGTAAAACCTATCATACCTGCTTTGCTGGCGGCATAGTTAGCCTGTCCTGCATTACCGGTAACTCCTATAACCGACGACATGTTGATAATGCTGCCTGCTTTGTTCTTCAAAAATGTTTTCAAACAGGCTTTGGTAAGATTGAATGTTGATTTCAGATTAGTAGTTATTACCTCATCCCACTGTTCTTCACTCATTCGCATAAGCAAAGTATCACGCGTAATTCCTGCATTGTTAATCAGTATGTCGAAATTTCCGAAATCGGCAAGCACCTGATCAGCAAGTGCCATGGCAGCATCGTAATTCGATGCATCGCTTTGATATCCTTTGGCTTTAATGCCGTATTTACTTGTCAGTTCTTCTTCAAATGCCCTGGCTTTCTCTACCGAACTTGCAAAAGTAAATGCAATGTTGGCACCATTCATGGCAAATTTCTCTGCAATTCCTTTTCCGATGCCTCTGCTGGCACCCGTTATCAGTGCGGTTTTTCCCTTTAACATAGACTGTTTGATTTGGCTGCGAAATTAAACAAAAAATCGGTAATGCTGAATATTGTTGCTCAGCGGTAAATGTATTTGAAATTAATCATTGTCCCGCTTCAGTTTCATGGCAAAATGCCTTATACCCGCTTCACTGAATTCGGGTCCGTAGGATTCGAAACCCAGATTGCCGTAAAATTCTACAGCCTGTATCTGTGCATGCAGCATGACTTTATCAGCCAGTGGTAAATCTTCCAGAATCGCATTGACAAGGGCTTTCCCTACACCTTTGTTTCTGTAAGCCTGGTCTACTGCAAATCTCTCAAGCTTGATTACCCCTTTATCCTTAAACCTCCAGCGCGCTGTACCACATGCCACTCCGTTGTATTCGGCTATGAAATGCGTGCTCATTTCATCTTCGTCGTCATACTCCTCTTCAGGGTCTACAAGTTGCTCAATTACAAAAACCCTACGCCTGATGGCAAATGCGAGTTCCTTATCAGAATTTTGCTTTATTTTTCTTACCCTTATCATGATGTCCGAATTTATTGAATAAATATTTTCTGCTGGCGAAAAAACGCCTGACTTCGAGATAATTCAGATCTTTTTCGTGCGCAAATGCCTCCTGTTCAAAACTGACGTTCAAATACGCCTGATGATGCCTGAATCCATTTCTGAACATTGCAATCCAATACTCGGCAAAATAACAAAAATAATAGGGAATAATCAGAAGCTCCTTCTGTTGTCTGTGATGTATGAGTTCATGATTTCTGATACGGGCATCTTTGCTGCAATCCCTGTCTCTGTATATGATAAAGGGCCACAATGCCATTGCTACTACGCGCTTATTGCCAAGTGTCAGGATATTTAGCAGCATCTTACTGACCAATTGCATCAGTCGTTGCCATTATTCTTTTTCTCTTCCTCTTCCTTCCTCCTCTTTTCCTCTTCTTCTCTGCGTTTCCTTCTTTCTTCGCGTTCTTTTTCAATCATCTGCTGCAGCTTCTCTTCTTCTGTGAGTTCCTTTACCGCGCCGCTTCCCTGTCGACTGAGTGAATCACTTTGCTTTCTTTTAAGTGAGTCGTTCAGGATGAAAATCCGGCGTTTAAGACTATCCAGCTCATATTGCATGCGCTGATTTGCATCTTTGGCCGCAGTCAGCTCGTTGGTAGATTTATCCAGTTGTTTGCTGAGATCCTTGGTCTCGATAAAAAGACTGTTGTTTTCATCGTTCAGCGATTTGTTTGTTTTCTCAAGGTTCTCAATAGTTACTTTCTGATTGCTCACCATATTGGTAAGGTTGATGACGATATCTCCATCGTTGCCTTTTTCGACTCCGGTTTTGAAATCCCTCAATTTCTGAAGTTCGTCTTCAAGACCCATCAGTTTTAACTGAAGATCGTCGTTCTCTTCTTCGAGCACCATTACCTTAGCCAGCAATCGGTTCTTTTGATTCATTAGTGCGGTATCGCTGCCTGACCTGCCTCCCGAACCATTCTCACATAACTTCAGTTTGGTTTTATATTCGTCTATCTCCTTGTCTTTTCTGTTAATCTGTTCCTTCAGCTTCAGAATAATCTGGGTGAATGCCTGCTCTTCTCCCTTGGCATCACTGACATCCAGATTTGACAACTCGGTCTTTTCCTCTCCGTGAATTTTTAAATAATCAAATTTAACCTTGCTGTCGGGCCCAACGTAAATTCCCATTTTACCCTTGCTGAGCTCTATATCGGTAAAAGACTGAATAAATATACCATTGATGTATAAATCGTAAACCTTATCGTAAGTTTTTATCTTAATTATATTTTCCACTTTAGTTATAGCAGAAGCCGCTTTGATCCATCCGCTGCTGCTGCCGTTAACAGGTACCTGACGGTCTTTGTATACCCTGACAATGCGGTATTCCTTTTTCTGATTGATTTCAACCGATAAACCGCCTCCCGTTTCCGAATTAGCCATCATCAATATACCGGCGCTTTGCTTTTTGTTGTTGTGATCACCAAATACAATGGCAGCCTCTATCTGAAATGATGAATACTCTTCCGATTTGTTAGGGAACAGGTAATATCCCGATTTTTTCGACTTTCTGTACAACTCGTAATAGCCGTTCTGGGCAATAAAAAGATTATCGGCATTGAAAGTGCTGCTCCAGTTTTTATCCGCCTCATCGAATTGCTCGCTAAGCAGCAATTTTGTAAATTCTTTGTTTACTTCCTGTCCGACGGCAAAAAAACCGCTGAAGAACACCCAAATTACAATAAATTTCTTCATCTTTGCATTTGCCATTGAAAAAGGCAAAATTAATATAATTTAAGTAAATGAACCTGTGTTTTCGTTTTTTATTCCTATCACTCTTTGTTTTTATTTTTAACGCCTGTTCCAACGAAATTGAGGTACTCGCCGATTACGAAGAAAGTGCATCTGTTTATGCTTTGCTTGATCCTAACTCAAACTGGCAATTTGTAAAGATTAATAAAGTATTCATCAATCCCGGTTCAAGGGCGGCCGATGTTGCTAAAGTAGCCGATTCTTTGTATTTCGACACTCTTGCGCCTTTTATCATCGAAAATGAAACCGGAAGGGAAATACCTCTGTTCAAAGCAAATATTGCTCTTAAAGACAGTGGTACATTTGCCAGTTCGCCCAATTACATTTATGTAACCAATGAAAGGGTATTCAGCAACCGCAGCTACAGAATAGAATTTACCCTGCCTGCCAGCGGGAAACTGATCAAAGCATACACCAATATTGCCAACAGACCTGCAGTTTTCTCACCGGGACAGTTTATCAATATACCGTATTCTCCCACCAGCGGGTTCAACCTCAGTTTTCAGACACCACTCAATGCCAAGGTATTCGATGCCTTTCTGTATTTCAATTACACCGAAATCAATAAGAACGATACCAATATCAGAACAGATAAAACCCTTGAATGGAAAATACTGAGAAGCTACAGAAGTCTGTACGATAAAGGAGGTGAATACGTCTCTAACCGCATAAATGGCATTTTGTTTTACGACCTTTTACTCGGCACCCTGAGCAAAGATCCCAACATTATCAGAAAATTCAGACCGTGCGAATTCACTTTGGTATGCGGTAACCTGGAACTCGACAATTACATGCAGGCTTCAACCCCCTCTATCGGAATAGTTCAGAAACAAAGTGAGTACAGCAATATTCAGAACGGAACCGGCATATTTGCTTCCAGATATACTTTTTACATGGGTGGCATCAATCTGACAGAAACTACTAAAGACATCCTTGTCACTTTGCCTGAATTCAAAGGACTCGGTTTTTCAAAATAAGACTTTTTGACATGGAATGTGTCAGCACAAAGCTGTCTGAGGTATAAATTCCGGAACTTTGTCATAAAAATCTGCAACGGCATCAGTTTTGAAAACTAAGTTCATACTACTAAATCGTAAACAACTTTTTTATGAGCAAAATAATCGGAATAGATCTGGGAACGACAAACAGTTGCGTTTCCGTAATGGAAGGCAATGAACCTGTTGTTATTTCCAACAGCGAAGGCAAAAGAACCACCCCTTCGGTGGTAGGATTCATGAAAGACGGCGAGCGTAAAATCGGCGACCCTGCGAAACGTCAGGCAATCACCAATCCGCGCAACACCATCTTTTCAATCAAAAGATTCATGGGTAATTCTTTCGACCAGGTAAGCATGGAAGCCGGAAGAGTACCTTATGAGGTGGTTAAAGGCGACAACAATACCCCAAGGGTAAAAATAGACGACCGTTTGTATACCCCACAGGAAATCAGTGCCATGATTCTTCAGAAAATGAAGAAAACAGCCGAAGATTACCTTGGAACTGAAGTTAAAGAGGCTGTTATTACAGTACCTGCTTATTTCAATGACGCGCAAAGACAGGCTACAAAAGAAGCCGGTGAAATTGCCGGTCTTAATGTAAGAAGGATAATCAACGAACCTACAGCAGCAGCCCTGGCATACGGCCTGGATAAAAAACACGCCGATATGAAAATCGTGGTATTCGACTGCGGTGGTGGTACTCATGACGTATCTGTGCTTGAACTCGGTGACGGTGTCTTTGAAGTAAAAGCAACAGATGGTGACACTCACCTCGGCGGAGACGATTTCGACCAGAAAATCATAGACTGGCTGGTACAGGAATTCAAAGACGAAAACGGTGGTCTCGACCTCAGCAAAGACCCAATGGCATTGCAGCGTCTGAAAGAAGCTGCCGAAAAAGCAAAAATTGAACTGTCAAGCACTACCAGTACAGAAATCAACCTGCCATATATCATGCCGGTTGACGGAATTCCAAAACACCTTGTCAGAACACTGAGCAAGGCTAAATTTGAACAACTGGTAGACGATCTTGTTCAGAGAACCATAGAACCGTGCAGATCAGCACTTAAAAATGCAGGACTGAGCACATCCGATATCAACGAAGTAATTCTTGTTGGAGGTAGTACAAGAATACCGGCTGTACAGGCTGCAGTTGAGAAATTCTTCGGAAAATCACCATCCAAAGGAGTTAATCCGGACGAGGTTGTGGCTATAGGAGCAGCAATTCAGGGTGGTGTTCTGACCGGTGAAGTTAAAGATGTATTATTGCTGGACGTTACACCTTTGAGCCTCGGAATCGAGACATACGGTGGAGTAATGACTAAGCTTATCGAGGCAAACACCACTATCCCAACCAAGAAAAGCGAAACTTTCAGTACCGCTGCCGACAATCAGCCAAGTGTTCAGTTGCACGTGCTGCAGGGAGAACGCCCTATGGCAAAAGACAACAGAACTATCGGTATGTTCAACCTGGATGGCATTCCACCTGCCCAAAGAGGAGTACCCCAGATTGAAGTGACTTTTGATATCGACGCTAACGGAATTCTTCATGTCAGTGCCAAAGACAAAGGTACCGGCAAAGAACAAAAAATCAGGATTGAAAGCTCGAGCGGACTGAGTAAGGAAGAAATCGAAAAAATGAAGCGCGAAGCGGAAGCTAACGCTGAAAACGACAGAAAAGCTAAAGAAGAAGTTGAAAAACTGAATGCCGCCGATACGCTGATTTTCACGTCTGAAAAGAATCTTAAAGAATACGGCGATAAATTGCCTGCCGAAAAGAAAGCAGATATTGAAACAGCGTTGTCTTCATTGAAAACAGCCCATCAGAACAAGGATATCGCAGCCTGCGATTCTGCCTCTGAAGCACTCAATAAAGCATGGGAAGCAGCGAGTCAGGATATCTACAACGCGCAGCAGCAACAAGGTCAGGGTCAAACTGCTCCCGAAAACGGTAATGCCAATGAAAACGGTGCCGATGTAGAAGACGTTTCATTTGAAGAAGTGAAATAATCCGGTTTAGCTTTCGCAAGCCGAATTAATAAAATCTGAATAAGCATTTAGAAAGCCCTTCCACCTGAAGGGCTTTTTTATTTCTAAAGAAAAAACGCCCATTGGGTATTCTTCCTATCAGATATTCAGGTTCAATATATTATAAAAAGTGCAAACCTTTGTCTTTCATAATGTTGAACATATAGAAAATCAGAAAGCCCATACATGATATGGGCTTTCTGACTTGTGTACTTTATTTTAGTCTTTAATAAATTCAAATGAGTTGTGTTTCAGGCATACTCATTCACAATGCAAAGATGCCGCGAGCTTCGCATCGAAAAAATTGAACTTTGTGAAACCCTATTTTGAGTATACCAAAATAAGTATCTGATAAAGGAGAAACTCAATTCCCGGGTCAAATCTTAAATTCACGACCGAATTTCAGTGAAATTCGCTAAAATTGGGACATATTTGCCTTATGCTGAAACCCCTGCAGTTTTTTGTTTTATTAATCCTGATTACCAATGGATTATATGGACAAGAAAGGGTTTTCAAATTTTTCAGTATCAAAGATGGGCTTCCATCGAACAATATTTTTAAAATACGCTTCGATAAAAAAGGTTTTTTATGGATTGCTCACGACAAGGGCATTTCGCGTTTCGACGGCAACACTTTCAAGAACTATAACAATCCAAGGCAAAAGTCCAATGTCTATACAGATCTGCATATCGGACCTGACGGAAAAGTATGGATGACCAATCTTGGACTTCAGGTTTTCTACATCGAAAATGATGAGATGAAGTTATTCAGATCATTCGATTTAAAATACACCCCTTCAACTCTTCATATCGCATTTCTGAGCAATGGCAATATGGTGTTTAACGCCCAGGGCGGACTCACCGAAGTTGACCCGTCTAACGGTCGCGAATACGTCAGTTCAATGAAAGGTCCTATTCAGTCGTTCTATCAGATCAATGACGATATCTATTTCATCAATCCCCAGTCTGCGAGTTTTTGCGTATACAGAAACAGGCATATCGATTCGGCAGGATACAAAGTGACGTACCCGCCTTTGTTTGTCAATTCATCCGTCATTCTGAGTACGCATAACAGCATTAACCGTTTAATGGTCACGGGCAGAGATTCAGGAAATGCACTCAAACCAATAGAACTGGGTTTTAATTATAATTACAGTGAAATAATTGACAACAGGCTGATTGTATTTACGAACGGGAACATTCACAGTATAGATTTAAACCAAAACCCTTTGCAAAGCCGGATTTTACTCGAAGGCCACAGTTTTACGCATTACACAAAAGACGCTCTGGGCAACGAGTGGTTTTCGACGCTTAACGAAGGCATCATGTTCTTGCCGGCAGGCAATTGCCGCAAACTGGGAGACAATGATGATATACTTTTTCTTAAATTAAGCCAATTCAGGGAAAATGCCTATTGCATCACTCAGGATAATCAGCTTTATAAACTGGAAAAGAACATCATGGTTAAGATAGGCGATTACGATAATTACTTTAACGGAAAACCTATCATCCTGATGAAAAATCTGCAGGACAAAAAACTTGTAATCGGTCATTCGAAATTTCTTACCCTTAACCGCGATCATGAAATGAAGCCATATTTTCAGGAACTCGCCTTAAAGGATATATGTCTCGATAACGGCAAAAATGTTTATATGGCCACATCGGGATCGGTATACAGTCATCCGTTTGATCAGACTTCATTTAACAAGATAAATGATAACCCTGACTGGTTTACGCTTTTGGGTTTTATGAAGAAATTTCCGATGGAAGGTCGGTTCAATTGCGTTGCCTACGACACCATTTCATCAATGCTTTACATAGGAGGCGTTCCCGGTTTTTTTGTTGTTTCTGAAAATGACAGAATAGTGGAATTAAAAGACAATGGATTATCCATTTATTCGACAATCGTAGATTACCACAATCCGTACATGATAGTGGGTACTATTCAATCCGGCATATATATCCTTAAGAATGGTTACATCGTTGGTCATTACAATGCCTCCAACTCCACTATGGGCAATACCATTATCAAGATTAAACACTATGGAAAATACATCTGGGTATTGAGTGAAAAAGGCATACACAATCTGGACTTATACAGAAAACGCGTACAATCCTATGCTAATGTCGGAGCGGTTAATCTGAAGAACTGTACTGATTTTACAATTGCAGAGGACCAATTATACCTCATTTCATCGCAGAGTCTGTATTCGATCAATTTACAGGAATTCATTAAGTCCATTTCACCGGTTCCGGTTTTTTTCAACTCAGTCAAAACAGGAGAAACGACTTTGTTTAACCTGAAAGACCTCCATTTCAGACACAACAACAACAATCTTTCCATCAGTCTGGAAATCCCCGCAGCTAAAGTGCTCGGCAATGCCGAATTCGAATATAACCTGAACAACAGTCAGTGGTTTTTGCTTAGCAAGGGTTTGTCCGACATTTTTCTCAATCAGCTCAGCCCGGGCACCTACAAACTAAATGTGAGGCAGAAAGGAATGGACAATGTCTATTCTATGAGTTTTGTTATTGAGCCTCCTTACTGGACAAGCTGGTGGTTTTATCTTTTAATTTTAATGTCACTTGGTTTGATTGTGTTGTTTACCTACAGAAACAGAATTAAAATCATCAGAGAAAAAAGCAGTGCGGAAATTGAAAAATTCAAGCTTGAAAAAGCCCTGCAGCAAAATATTCTGAGCAGTATAAAAGCACAGATGAATCCCCATTTCCTATTCAATGCGCTCAATACTATACAAAGTTATATTTACCTCAATGACAAAAAACTGGCTATAGCCTATCTGGGAAAATTCTCGGTTCTTACCCGTAAAATTCTTGAACAATCCAATCACGAAACAATTTCTCTGTCCGAAGAACACGAAACCCTGGATCTTTATCTTCAGCTCGAGAAAATGAGGTTTGAAAAAACACTGGAATACACGTTTACATTCGAGAAAATTCCGTTTAAAGACCAGTTCAGGGTTCCGCCAATGCTGATTCAACCCTATGTTGAAAATGCAGTTAAACACGGGCTTATGCACAAATCAGGGCCTCGCAAACTGGATATCAGATTCAACTACAATAAATCACTTAACGTCATCGAAGTTTATATTGAAGACAATGGAATAGGCAGAAAAAAAGCCAGAGAAATAAACGAAAAAAGACATACCAACCACCGTTCATTTTCATCCGAAGCCAATAAAACAAGACTTGAAATTTTAAACAGCGAAAACAGGAATCATATCAGTGTACTTATCACCGACAAAACAGATGAATACGGCAATTCAAAAGGCACTTTGGTACAGATCAATATTCCGGTTTTATAAATCTGAAAACAAGACGAATAAATCAAAATCCTCATTGAATTACGGTAGCTATCTCAAAAGCAGATTTTAACAGGCTTTCAAATATTTTTTATTTAGACGGGGCACCCGAATTAACACATACCGGAAGTAAGTCCGGGTAAGGAGATTAATGAAATATAATTGAATAAGTTGCCGAAAAGACGAAACCGGCACTATTGAGATAGATTCTATCCTGAAAATAAAGTTTTAAGGCAATTGATGAAAAAGTTAATTTAGAAACCGCATATAGAAAAAAAATCAGCACCTTTGTCATGTGATTAAAGCGATAATTATTGATGATGAACCAAAGGCAGTTAAAATGCTGCAGGCAATTATCGAAGATACATGCGCGGGCGATGTGGAGGTAATGGCAACATGTCAGGATTTACCTGAGGGTGTAAAGGCTATTAAAAAATTCCACCCCGGACTTGTATTTCTTGATATCGACATGCCTGGTTACAGCGGTTTACAGATCCTTGATTTTTTCAATGAGGATGAAATCGATTTTGATATAGTTTTCACCACTGCCTATAATGAATACGCTCTGCAGGCATTTCGCCTCTCTGCTATTGACTATATTCTGAAACCGATTCAACCCGAACTGATACGCGAGGCCGTGAACAGGGTTATCGCGAAAAACTCCAAAGCTGAAAATATCGAGAAATTCTCGACGCTCAGGCAAAATCTCGAACTGGGAACTCAGAAAAAAATAGCGGTTGCCATTGGTCAGTCTATCAAGTTTATAAATCTCACCGATATTGTACTGATTAAGGCTGACGGCGCCTATTCAGAAATTATACTGCACGACGAAAGCCGGTATCTGATCAGCAAAAACCTGAAACATTTTGAAGACCTTCTTAATTTCGCCGAAGCATTTATCAGGGTGCATAAATCATACCTCATCAATTCGCATTTTGTCAATGAATATGTCAAGAGTGAAGGAGGTTATCTGATTCTTAACAATAAACACGAAGTCAGCATTTCTCACGACAAAGTCGAAAAGCTGCTTCAGATACTGGGTTCTAACTGATACGGATATCAGAATCCGTACAGGGATTTCATCTTTTTGAATACATCGGTATTTTCGAGAATTCCACTGAAATTTTCGGCACCCGGTCCAAACGCAAAAATCGGAACCATGATGCCCGAATGATGTGTACTTGAGAATTTTGCTTCTATCTTTTTATCTTTAATACTGCCGCCATCAAGAGACAATCCGCCGGTTTCGTGATCGGCTGTAATAATCAAAAGGGTATTGCCGTCTTTTATGGCAAAGTCCAATGCTGCCTTAACAGCCTTGTCAAAATCCAGCAGCTCGCCCGCCATGTAAGCCAGATCGTTGTCGTGTCCGCCCCAGTCTATCTGACTTCCTTCCACCATCATAAAAAATCCTTTTTTATTGGCTGAGAGGAAGCGGATTCCTTCTGTGGTAGCCAGGCTCAACCAGTCAGGCCTTAAATCTGCTTTAGGCATATCGATGCTGTCGTTGTAAAACCAGAAATATTTTTTAGCCTCCTGAATACGCTCAGGTTTGGCACCTGTATGAACGATGTAATTATCAAGCATCAGTTTTTGCATTTCGAAAAACGGTTTACCGCTACCCGCTATAAAATCGATGCCGGATCCGTAAAGATCCGAGGCAATTTCACGGTGCATTTCCCGGTTTGTCCTGTGAGCGAAAAAGGATGCAGGTGTGGCATGTGTCACACTGCATGTCGAAATTAATCCGCTCGATAATCCATTGGCTTCAGCCATTTCGAGTATTGTCTTAATCGGCAGGGAATCAATCCCTACACCTATTGCTCCGTTAAAGGTTTTTTGGCCGGCGCTGTATGCTGTGGCACCCGCGGCACTGTCTGTGATATAATCGTCGGCAGATGAAGTTTTAACCAGTCCGATTATCCTGAACAATTCCAGATTAAGCCCCCCGTATAAAACTGAGGCAGCAGATATTTGAGCCAGGCCCATCCCGTCGCCAATCATCAGTATGATATTCAAAGGTCTCTCTGCCTTTTTAGCTATAATGCCTGCGCCTTTATAACAATTTGAAAAAAGCAGGCATATTGCCATCAAAAGGCTGGAATATTTCAGCGATTTATTCATACGGCAAAAATGCTTAAAAATCCGGGCTTAAGATCTAAAAAGGACAAAAAAACGCTAATTTTTTCTTGGAATTCACCTGATTTATTTTTAACTTCGATAAAAATAATACTATGAATCAATGTTTTGAATGTAAGAAAAACCTGGTAGGTCGCAGCGATAAAAAATTCTGCGACGATGGCTGCAGGAACACGTTTAACAATCGAAGGAACAGCGAAGTGAACAAGATTGTTACAAGTATTAACAGTGTGCTTAAACGCAACCGCAACATTTTGCAGAATTTACTGCCCGAAAACGGCAAAATCAGTGTTTCGGAAAAAACGCTTAAGGTGTTGGGATTCAATTTTGAATATTACACCAGCGAATACGAAACCAAAAAAGGAACTTGTTATAAGTTCTGCTATGAATACGGTTATCTGAAAATAGACAGCAATGTGTATATGCTGGTCAGGCGGCAGAATGCGATGTCTGCTTCAGCCAGTTAGCCAGCATGTCCAGTCCGAACTCGGTTAGTATTGCCTCAGGGTGGAACTGCATCCCTGTGAGGGGTAATTTGCTGTGCACTATGCCCATATTTTCTCCTTCCTCAGTATGTGCAGTGCTGATCAGCTCTGTATTATCTATATCCTGTAAGAGAAGGCTGTGATAACGACATACCTTAAAACGCTGTGGTAAACCGCTGTATATACCTTCGCCGTTGTGAATGAGTTCAGATACCTTGCCGTGCATCGGACGCATTGAGTGAACGAGTTTTGCGCCAAAAAACTGTCCCAGTGCCTGATGTCCCAGACAAACCCCAAGTATCGGAAAGCTCTGATAAGTTGCCTCGATTATCGACATCAGATTCCCTGATTCGGATGGTGTATTGGGACCGGGGGATATTAAGAGCCTGTCGAAATTGTAATTCAGAATTTCTTTGCCATCAGTCTCATCGTTTTTAAGCACCAATGACTCATGTCCAAGTCGCGAAAGATAATCAGTCAGATTGTAAGTAAAAGAGTCGTAATTATCTATCAGCAGTATCATCAGATTAAAACTAATGGTAAAAAAACATCCTGCAAGCTTCTTGTCAGTATGCTCTGGCGGTATTTTTCTCCATGTAATAGATAAAAGCGCGGTTAGTGATTTTATTGCCCCCCGGAGTTGGAAAATCGCCGGTGAAATACCAGTCGCCGGTATGCCCCGGACAAGCCTTATGCAAATCTTCAACCGATTGGAATACAATTTCCACTTCCGGTTCAAAATTCTCGGGAGTCACTATTTCTGCAATTTTATCGGATATCTGTTCAGGACTGAAGAGCTTGTACAATCCGATAACCTTGTTCTCCATTTCTTCGGCCGGTTTCTGCATCTCAGTTTTACATAGTTCGTATGTTTCCTGAAGTTTGTGTTCAAGTTTGTTATCTTTCAGAAGTTCGAGCAATGCCCTGAATGCCACAAAATCCTTCAGTCTGCTCATATCGATACCGTAACAGTCCGGAAACAATATCTGAGGGGCGCTGGATACTATCAGTATTTTTTTCGGTTGCAGCCTGCCGAGTATTTTAAGAATACTTGTCTTCAGGGTGGTACCTCTCACAATCGAATCATCTATAATTACAAGTGTATCATTATTGGGTTCAATAATTCCGTAAGTAACATCGTAGGCATGTCCAACTATGTCCTCACGATCGGTATCATTGGTGATAAATGTGCGCATCTTGGCATCCTTCACCAGAATTTTTTCGCGCCTGATACGGTATGTTAGTATTTCCTGTATTCTCTCAGGTGTCAAAGTGTCCCTTTCAGCCATCAACGCTTCGGAACGATGTATTTTCAACCAGTCGTTAATCCCGTCTATCATTCCGTAAAACGCTGTGGCGGCGGTATTGGGAATATAGGCAAAAACCGTATTCTCTATATTGTAATTGAGTCTTTCCAGCACTTTTGGTGCCAGTAATTTTCCCAGATTCTTTCTTTCGGTATAAATATCTGCATCATTCCCCCTCGAAAAATATATTCTCTCGAATGAACAGGATTTAATCGGTTTTTGTTCCAGAATCCTTGATTCGTGATAAGTGCCGTCTTTATTGATGATCAGCGCACAACCAGGGGTAATTTCCTTAATAGACTGGAAAGGTATGTTAAATGCCGTGGTTATAGCAGGTCTTTCACTGGCCACAACCAGAAGTTCGTCGTTGGCATACCAGAAAGAAGGTCTGATTCCATTGGGATCGCGTATCACAAAAGAGGCCCCATGCCCTATCATACCAACCATATTGTAACCTCCATCTGTGCGTTTAAATGCGTTTTTGAGGATGTTTTCTACAGAGAGATTCTCTTTAATTTTCTCCGTTATTTCAAAGTTTGAATACCCCTCATTCTTGTATATCCTGAATAATCTTTCATTTTCTTCATCGAGAAAATGGCCGATTTTTTCGAGCATGGTGACATTGTCGCTTATTTCCTTAGGTTGCTGTCCCAGCTCAATCAACTGCGTAAACAATTCATCTACGTTGGTAAGATTATAGTTTCCCGCTAGTACCAGATTTCGGCACATCCAGTTGTTCTGCCTCAGGAAGGGATGCAGATTCTCGAGATTATTACCGCCGTGGGTGCCATACCTTAGATGCCCCAAAAGGAGTTCGCCGGCGTAAGGAAAATGTTCCTTCAGATATAATCCGTTGTTCAGATTGTCCTGATCCAGCTCTCCCAGCGATTGATTGACCGCCTCGAAGATATCTGCTACCGGGTTTCTGGAATTGGAGCGTTTGCGGGCCAGATAGCGCTGACCAAACTGAGGATCCAGTTTTATTACACCTATACCTGCTCCGTCCTGTCCGCGGTTGATCTGCTTTGCCATGAGCAATTGCAGTTTTTTGAGACCGTAGAAAGGTGTACCATATTTTTCATTAAAATA
>CAZRKA010000037.1:0-22194 GCA_964600345.1 uncultured Chitinophaga sp.
GGCAGTACCGGTTTTGTGAGTGTACAACCTGTTTTCAGCGTTTCATTTCTAAAACACAAGTGGCGTTACAATTTCGGAATGCTTCAGGGGACCGTAAATTACGGTTTTATTGAACCCATGTACAATATTGATAAGGCTATTACCAACCGCATTGAAAATGGTATACAGGGCATTTATAAAAGCAATACTTTTTATTTTAATAATTTTCTGGTCTGGAATGAACCCACTTACAGAACTACATCCAATCAGGAGAGGTTCACTACCGGATTTACTGCCGACCGTCTCATTAAAAGGAACAAAAACTTACATATTTCACTTCCGTTTCAAGGCACACTGGCTCACCGGGGTGGTCAGCTTAACGGCAACCCGACACCGATATTCTCGCGTGTCAATACAGCTGTTGGTTTAAAGTTTAATATCCTCCTAAATTCGGGATTGCTGTTCAGGACCGAAAACTACTGGCTGCACAGTGAAGACTTTTCGCCAAATATCACCCAACCTTACAAGAATGGAAATGCATCATGGCATACCCTCGCTATGTCGTATAAAGGCTTTGAACTGATGCTGCATTACTGGGCCGGACGCGAATACCAGTCGCCGGTGGGAACACAGATTTACAACAACTACAATTTTTATAATGTATACGAACACCGTCAGTACAGGCACATGGTGATGTCGCGCATCATGTACACTCAGGCGCTGCACAAAAACCTGTTTATCGATTTAAGGCTGGAGCCTTTCTACGATCAGGAATACAAACAGTTTCAGTACAGTTATTCTGCCTATCTTAAATTAAATTTCGGAACTCGGCTTGCTAAAGTCAAAAAAAGTGCTGTGATACAATAATACAAGCTAAGCGACGTTTCAAGATACAAACATTATCAGAAATCAATGAAAAACACATTTCTGGCAATCGCTATGATTGCCGTGATCAATCTCTTTTCTCAAAATTACGATTTAAACAATTATAAATACCGCTTTCAGAAATGGAGACTTTCAGGACTAAATTTTTTAATGAGTGGCTACCACAACCAGTATATGACTGAATCTTCAACCAAATACAACGATACTTTAGGAATTCTTTCTGATGTAGAAGATAAATCGGGCTTTAACAACCATATGTTTGCTTTTCAAATGCCGCTTTTCTTCCAGCTTAATATTAATACGGAAAGATTGCAGCAAACACAGAGATTTGAATATTCGATTGATCTGAAAAGAAATAAAAATAGTGATAGTAAAACCTGGTATTTTGATCAAAATATCAGCTATAGCAATACCAGCAGATTATATAAAGGCATCAATTTCACACAAATCACTTTCAATACTCAAAATAACTTTTCTATTGACTTATATCGTTCATCAATAAATACGTCTGAATTTCGGTTCTCACGCAATTATAATCTGAGATATTCAGCCTCAATCGGTATTGGAAAAGGCCGGCTTGAATACGTCTCGGATGCGGTAGCCGCGATTTTTCTGCTCAATGACCTGAAAAACAAAACAGCCGCCGGAACCTTCAGCAACGAACAGATAGATGCACTTGCAAAGGGCATTACCGGCATCAGAAACAGGCGCTATTTGGATTTCAGATTTGGTTTGATAGACCAGCTCAGTATGCTTGACAGTGTAGTAAGCACTATTGGTATAAACAGTGAGAAGAATATCCGATACTTCACTACCCTAAGCGATAACTGGCTTTACGCTGCACGGTTTGCCAGATTCTCCGGTAGTTTATGGGCTGTAAGTCTTGTAAATGAAGGTATAAACCAGAACAATTACAGCAGATATGAATCTGATGACACCCTGATACAACCATACTTGATTTACAGTTCCAGGTATTCATTAAACGGAATTAATTTAGAATACAGGCATTCGAAACAATACGGCTTAAAGATTCAGCATTCATACGGTTTCAGCTTAAAAAGCGGCGTAAATTTTAATACATATCAACA
Organism: uncultured Chitinophaga sp.; assembly: GCA_964600345.1. Classification (GTDB taxonomy): domain Bacteria; phylum Bacteroidota; class Bacteroidia; order NS11-12g; family UBA955; genus JABMMZ01. The sequence continues at coordinate 1,953 of CAZRKA010000037.1, forward strand.
GCGGACGGAATTATACGACTGGAAAACCAAATCGGATGATTTACAAAATATATTTAATCCGTATTACTCATTCCTGTTCCAGCCTGATTCGAGAACATTCATTGATTTTGGACTTAATGTTTTCGCAACTTATGAATGGGACCTGATTGGGATGAGGGTTGCAAATCCGCAAAACCTGAAAAGAAATACTATTAATCTGAGTATATCACCGGAATTGAAATTTTTCAGATTTGTATCACCACGGTTGTATTTTAATGCCTTTGTCAGCACATTCTACGGACAATATACCAATCATATAAAAAACGATTTTATCAAATCGTATAAATATTCAACTATACAGTTTCCATTCAGTTTTAATACCGGACTTACCTATTTGTTCTTTTAGGATGATTTAAGCGTTTCGCTGATTACCCACGCTTCGCTCCAGGCTGCCTGAAAGTTAAAACCTCCGGTAATGGCGTCAATATTGAGCACTTCTCCTGCCAGATACATACCGGGAATAATTTTGCTTTCCATAGTTCTGAAATCAATTTCCTTCAGATCTACTCCACCTGCTGTCACAAATTCCTCTTTAAATGTACTCTTGCCATCAACTTTTAAGCGGAATGCAGACAGATTGAATGCCAATGTCTGTAAATCTTTTTTGGACAGATCAGACCAGGTATTGAAAGTTTGCTCAAAACTGAGACTGTGAATTCTTTGCCACCAGCGCTGGGGTATTCCGAAAAGCGGGGTATTGACTACCTGTTTTTTTCTGTTTTCATCTTTGAAATTCAGTAAAAAACCGAAAGTCTTTTCAGTATTAAGATTGCTGAGACTTAGTTCAATTTCAAACTTGTAATTCAGCTCATTCAGAACCCTGGCAGCAATTGCTGAAAGTTTTAAAATGGCCGGCCCGCTCAAACCCCAGTGGGTAATCAGCAAGGGGCCGTGTTGCATCAGATCCGACTGCTTTAATCGGTGTTTTTTTGCTGTTTCTGCTTCGATTATAAGTCGCAGCGATGCCATTTGCACACTTAATCCCTGCAGTTCTGCCAGCAGCGGATGACTGATATTGAAAGTGAAAAGTGAAGGTACAGGTGGTATTATTTGATGTCCTTTTTCTGTCAGCAAATTCCAGAAAAATTCGCTGCTGCCAGGGCAAACAAGTATATTTTTTGCCTCGACATCCAGCGCGTTTATTTTAAGTGTGAAATGTCCTGTCCGCTGAATATCTGTAACAGAATGCTGGGTAAAAACTCCGATAGAAAGCGTTCTGCACAGGTTGATGAAACAATCTATAACAGACTGAGAATCGTCGCTCACCGGAAACATCCTGCCGTCTGCTTCCCTTTTAACCGGGACTCCGTGATTTTCGAACCATCGAACAGTATCTGCAGGACCAAAGCGCCTGAACACTGAAAGAAGTTCACGGCTGCCCCTAGGGTAATTTGAACAGAGCAATGCAGGGTCAAAGCAGGCGTGACTCAGATTGCAGCGACCGCCACCGCTTATTTTAACCTTACCGAGAACGGTTTTGCTTTTTTCGTATATCGCTACGTTTAAGGCCGGATTCTTTAATTTGACATTGATTGCCGCAAAGAATCCTGCTGCTCCCCCTCCGATAACGGCAAGGTCTAACATAAAAGAAACTACAAAGGTGTTACCTTAATGGAATAGCTTTCCATTACAAGATTGGCAAGTAATTTTCTGCTCGCCTCATCGGCTTCCTTAAGCGCATCCTCTTCGCTTGAAGCGCTGGTCTGATAGGTGATGCATTTGCCAACACGCACATTGTCAATATTACCGAAACCCGCATTGTGCAAGCCGTTAGTTACTGTTTTCCCCTGAGGGTCGAGTAATTCTTTGCGCGGCATAACCTCTATTTCAACAGAAAATTTCATTTTGATTTTTTTGTGGCAAAATTAAACAGAATTGATGACAAAACATAAGATACATAGAATATAGGTACACATAGCCATCCCCATAATATCAGCGAGATAAGACCTATTAGAAATAAAAGAATGTGCTGGTAAAAATTTTTCAATGGCCCTTTGCTGAATTTAAGCGACGGAAGTTTTATTTCGCTAATCAGCAAATACGAGATCAAAATACAAAATATCAGGAACCCGTAATTATAATCGAATATCAATTCATTGATTGAGTCAATATCTATCATTGCCCACGACATCATCATAATGCCGGTAATCGGCGTAGGCACACCTATGAATGAATGGCTCTGGCGTTTATCAATATTGAATTTAGCCAGTCGGTAAGCCGAAAAAATGGCAGGTAAGAGAAACGCGTACCTGAAACCTTCATTGATATTATTAGCCAGACTGAATACCATGAATGCGGGCGCGACCCCGAAGGTGACCAGATCGGCCAGAGAATCTAGTTGTTTCCCCAATTCACCGCTAACTTTGAATAATCTGGCGAGAAAGCCGTCAAAAAAATCCAGAATGGCTGCTAATACTACCAGATATACCGCTGTCTTAAGATCTTCCTGAAATATTTTTTGTATGGCCAGGATTCCGCAACTCAGATTCCCCAGCGTAAACAGATTCGGAATATGCTTGAGTATATTCATTCGTTTGGCAAAACTATACTTAATATTCGGGAATCAAAAAACAAAGTCCTGCACTTAGTCCGTAATAACCAATACCCGTCTCCGGTGATTTTTTGTCTTTTACTCCTACAAATCCATTGCTTCTTCTCCAGTATGGTTCAGAAATATCGAATATATATGAACCCTGCAGACTCAAGGCAAAATATGGCGAGATGGCATATCTGATTTCCAAAGTCGGACCTGCCAGAAAGCCGGGGTTTTTATAGCTGACTTTTTTAAACTCCGAAAAACCGGGACTAAAAACAGATAAGGAAGAATCATTTCTAATCCTTAATTTCATGCTGCTGAAAGCAATATAAGCTGCCGGAATAAATGCCCAGCGTTTACCCACAATAAGCGTGGCGCCATACCTTGTGTAAATTGAATACCCATTCAATGCATAACTGAAACTGCTGTCTCTGTTATGCTGAGAAGGTATAAATGTATACCCGAAATCCGTGAAAAATAAATCTTCAGCACTATTCGAAAAACTCATTGAATAAGACTGAATGGTGGATGAAAAGCCTTCATAATCTCTGAACAATGCTTTATTGAGATTTTTGAGATTGTGAAACTGAAAAGTGGAACTAAGATTAAATGCTGTACTGTTGCTGAAATAATTCTTTTTGCGTTTTTGATTAAAGCCGGAATTACAGGTTATCAGATATCTGTATCTGGCAAATAACAAGCTGTCATCATCATTCACCTTATACAAATTGTAATTGCCGGAATTATTGTCATAAAGATATTTGTACAATTCACTATATGACCTGACTTCCATGTTCCAGCCACGTAAATCTTCAAAATTTTCTTTGTAAAACAATGCGATATTCAAAACCTGATTTTTATATTCACTTTCGTTCAGGCGTTTGACAAGTGAACTGAAAGCCCACCATTCGCATTCATAATCGATTTCCTTTAAACTGATATGGCAGCGCCCGAATTGACCAAAGTACTTCTCTTCAGGATTCTGATCAAGTAATTCCTTCAGATTGGCGAACATCAGCCGCTCTCTGAAAATATACTCCTGAGGCATGCGTTTATATGACTGGTATAATCTGTAATCCTTCATAGACTGAATAATATTGTCAAAAACTAGCGAATCGCTGCTCAGGAATGTCATAAAGCCGGATCGGTTTCTTTTATACTCCTGCAGCATGGTGTCTATCACTTTTTCGTCCTTGAATTGCTCGTAAAAATGCCAGTAATACTTGTCGTTGTATACATCCTCGTCTTCTTCGTTATCGTCTATATTTTCATATCCACCCCTGTGATTGATGCCAAGTAAGTAATATCTGGCATAGGCCCTGATACTTTCTACTGTAAATGCTATTGCATCGGGAATCGGTTTATCAGCAGGCAGTAGTTTATCCAGTAAGACAGGGGCGTCATCGGGAAAGCGCTCGACATCAATGCCATGCACCCTTATTCGGCGTTCAGACGGCAGTGATTGGTTGTATTTTCTCAAATTCCGGTAAAAGCGGAGATAGCGGTATGAAGTGGTAGCTATCAATAAATTAAAATAGCTGCTGTCTTCATTGATATATTTATCAAGCATATAACCCCTCGAATATCCCAGCTCAAGTATCAGGTTTTTGACATTTCCCTTTTCATTGAGATATTTTATAAGATTGAGCTCTATCTCAATATTGACATTGGTTTCTTCGTGATTTTCGCCTGATACGAAAACCCGGTTTTTAGCGAGTACCGTATCAAGAATATTGATATTCCTGATTTGTGGTATGGTATCGCTATCCCGATAATAACCATAGTAAACAGGCTGTGCTGTAGCAGACAGCATCTGAAAAAGAATAAAACAGCAGAGAGTAAATCGCATAATTCTGACAACGAAAATACCTTAAAATTATTGAATTGGATTTAAAAATCAGAACAAGCTTACAAGCGCCAACAGAAATGCAATAATTCCTTAAAGATAATCAGATTGTTTTTTTGAACTAAAATCAGTAATTTTGCACCGCAAATAACAAAAATTATTATTTGCATGGCCAAGCCAAAAAAATCCCCGATTAACTTTTCAGACAAAATTAAAGGCGACAGTCTGACCTTTGACGATGTTCTGGTGTTGCCGCGTTACAGCGAAATCCTTCCAAGGGATGTACAGACAAAAACCAAACTGACCCGTAATATCAGCATCAATATCCCGATAATTTCGGCGGCAATGGATACGGTAACAGGCAGCACCATGGCTATAGCAATGGCGCGTGAAGGCGGAATAGGCATTATTCACAAGAATATGAGCATCACCGCACAGGCCAAAGAGGTTACCAAAGTCAAACGCAGTGAAAGCGGAATGATTCAAAACCCCATTACCCTGACAGGAGAAGCCACACTGAAAGATGCGCTGAAACTGATGAAAGAACATCATATTGGCGGTATTCCAATCATAGACGCCAAACACAATCTGTCGGGTATAATAACAAACAGAGACCTTCGTTTTGAGAGAAATACAGCGAAAAAGATCAAGGATGTTATGACAAAAAAGAATCTCATTACCAGTGAGATCGGTACAGATTTAATCAAAGCTGAGGCCATACTTCAGAAACACAAAATCGAGAAATTGCCTATAGTAGACAAAAAAGGCAAACTGATGGGCCTTATAACCTATAAGGATATTCAAAAAGTTAAAAGTCATCCAAAAGCCTGCAAGGATAATTTCGGCAGACTGATAGCCGGTGCAGCAGTTGGCATCACGTCGGATACGCTTGAAAGAGTTAAGGCCCTTGTTGACGCAGAAGTTGACGTTATAACCCTCGATACTGCACACGGTCATTCTCAGGGTGTTATAATCGAGCTTAAAAAAATTAAGAAAGCATTTCCGAAACTGGAAGTGATAGTTGGGAATGTAGCTACCGGAGAAGCTGCCAAAGCACTGGTAGATGCCGGTGCAGATGCCGTTAAGGTGGGTGTCGGACCTGGCAGTATATGTACTACCAGAATTATAGCCGGAATAGGCGTACCTCAGCTTTCAGCCATCATGGACAGTGCTGCAGCAATACAGGGCAGCGGAGTTCCCATCATTGCCGATGGCGGTATACGCTACAGCGGTGATCTTGTAAAGGCCCTGGTAGCTGGTGCCAGTTCGATTATGGCAGGTAGTTTATTTGCCGGAACAGAGGAAAGCCCGGGAGAAACCAGTATTTACGAAGGTCGTATGGTGAAATCGTACCGCGGAATGGGTAGTATAGAAGCCATGAAAGAAGGCAGTAAGGACCGCTATTTCCAGGATGCCGAAGAAGAGATATCAAAACTGGTTCCGGAAGGCATAGTAGGAACAGTACCGTTTAAAGGCAAGGTTGGTGAAGTACTGTATCAGTATGTTGGTGGCTTAAGAGCAGGCATGGGCTATTGCGGTGCCGCCAGTATTGAAGCGCTTCAGACAGCTCAATTCGTTAGAATAAGCAATGCCGGTATCAAGGAAAGTCATCCCCACGATATAAAGATTACCAAGGAAGCTCCGAATTACAGCCGCTAATGCAGCAAACAACGCATTTATTTTGTCTATAATCGCGATTATTCCAGCTTTATGAATAGAAAATCTCTTTTACTTACCGGAGCTATACTTCTGATTGTTCTTGCCTTTTTCCTGCTTAGAAGAAATACCGGGAACACCCTTACCGGTAACGACCGCGAATTTGAATTCAAATCCACCTCCAGGATTGACAAGATTTATATGAGCAATAAATTCACCCGGAAATACATCCTGCTTAAAAAATCTGAAGACAGTATCTGGAAGTTGAATGACAGCCTAGAAGCCAACAATTCTCAAATTGAAATCCTGTTCGAAGGACTCAGAAAAATGAGGGTTAAAAGGCCTGTTTCCAAAAATGAAATCGAACATGTTAAGAAAGATATTGCGCTTAACGGTACCAAAGTGGAAATTTACGAAAACGGCCAGCTCAGTAAAGTATTTTATGTCGGCGGAAATACACAGGATGAAATGGGAACCTATTTTTTAATGGAAGATGCCAAAGAACCTTATGTTTGCCACATCCCCGGATTTAACGGTTATCTGAGTGCCCGATTCCATGTATTAACTGAAGCATGGAGAAGCAAGACCATTTTCAGCCTTAGCTCAGAAAACATAAAAACCATTGAACTGGAGTGGCCCGAAAAAAATGAAAAATTTGCGATAGATAACAGCGGTAAAGAACCCTTGCTGAGTGTTTCGGGACAATACCTCAAAAACAACAGCATGGTAAATCTGAACAGCCTCAGAACCTATCTCAGCTTCTGGGAAAATCTATCATTTGAAGGATTTCCGATTGATCTGGATGCCCATAAAATCGATTCCATTTCAAAGACCTTACCTCTACTGATAATTAAAGTCACTGATAAGTCTGGTAAAGCAAGCACATTGACAATTCATAAAAAAGGCATTAAACGCGATTCCAATATACAGTTTGATGAAGCAGGAAACCCTTTACCATACGACATCGAATCATTTTATGCATTTATAAATGGCAATAATCGCGAGATAGTACAGATTCAGGATTATGTTTTTGGAAAAGTGATGAAATCGCACACAGAATTCCTGATAAAATAATGATAAGAACTTTAGGCGTTTTTGGACTCATATTCTTAATTGGCGCTTGCGGAACAAAGCAGAATGGCACCGGGGCATTTACCATTTTAAAAGGTAAAACCATGGGAGCCGCCTACGAAATAGCCTACGACAGCAGTATTGACCTGAAAAAGGAAATAGAGTACACACTTGGCTACTTTAACTATTTGTTAAGCACCTATGACAGTAATTCACTGATCTCAAAATTCAATCACAATATTGAGCTCAGTGATAAAGACTCTGTATCATATTTAAAATCCATTGCGTATTTTTCAAGGCTTGATTCACTAAGCAGGCTCATATACAAGGAAAGTAAAGGCGCGTTTAATCCCGGACTTGCCGGGTTGATAAATTACTGGGGATTTGGAGAAAATAAAAAGAATCCGGAATCCGCCGATAACGCTGTTATTGATAGTTTGAAGATGCTTGATTTCGGTTATTTCGTCAACTTTAAAGGCAGAATTCCGGATAAAAAGGATTTGAGACAGAGGCTAAACTTTAACGCCATTGCTCCGGGCTACGCGGCAGATATAATATCAGAATTGTTTGATTCGGTATATAAATTTAAAAACTATTATATCAATATCAGCGGTGAGATAAGGGTTAAAGGCAATAACGGAACAGACTCATACTGGCCAATCAAGATAGAGAAGCCAATGCTGAATAGCCTTAAACAAATTGAATACTGCAGAATACCACTTAAAAATTACAGTCTGGCTACCAGTGGCAATTACAGACAATTCTTTTTCAGCAAAGGGAAACGCTATGGTCACAGCAACGATCCGCGCAGCGGATATACATACAGAAAAGAAAAGCTAAGTTCTACCAAACTGGCACCAAGTGCGGCCGAAGCTGATGCCTATTCCACAGTATGCATGGTAATCGGACTCGAAGAGGCCAAAAAAATGATTGCCTCAAATCCTTATCTGAAAGGATTTTTCATTTATGAGGAAAACGGCAAATACAAGCACTGGTCGAGTGCAAACCTCGCATTTGAACTGAGCAAATCGGAATAAACCATCCTGCAGGAATCTGATTGCTGAAGCTTTTAGCATTTCCTGCCCGGTTTGGTAACATCCCCAAACTTCCATCTTTTTCACACATCGCAAACGATTATGTCACTTTATTGGTGAAATCGGCGTCTATTTTGAAAAGTGATAGTTAAATCTGATTGCAGCATTATTATGTAAACACTTGTCAAATAATTAAAACAAACTTGTCTATGCCAAACACCGCACGATTAATCCGAAATTCATTTAAATTATTTATCATCCTTGGGATTCATATATTTTCCGGTGTTTTCTCACTCAATGCCGCAGGATTAATCAAGGGGCCGTCTCATGTTTGTATCGGTAATCTTGCTTATTTTTCTTTATCTGATCCCGGAAATGTAAAAAGCTGCAATTGGAAATTCGGAGATGGTTATACATCAGTTGGAAAATCACCTTTCCATTTGTATAAAAAGCCCGGGGCATATCAGTTAAATCTCGAAATTGAATTGAACGACGGCAGCAAAGCAAGCGATTCTATGATGATTGAAGTGGATGCTTTACCTAAAGCTGAACTGCTTGTGAATTTTGGTAACGACTCTTGTCTTTATACCAACCTGTTCAAACTGATTGATAAATCTTTGCCTTCGAAACCTTCAAATAAAATAGAAAAGCGACTTATTCTATGGGGTGACGGTGATTTTGAAAACCATTCTAATCCGGCTTATGGCGACACTTTGAAACACCATTACGAAATGAAAGACCGCTACAAGGTTAAAATGGAGATTACCGACATCAGAGGCTGTAAATCGAGTGATGTGAAATATTTTAATGTCATAGACGGTACGCTGGCCCGTATAAAAGCAGATATTACCTATCCCTCCTGCGGCGAAGCATCGGTGTGTTTTACCAATGCGTCTTTGAGTTCGAACGGCAGCAGTCAGGTATATATCTGGAATTTTGACAGCAGCGGTTTTCAGTCGCTGGCGTATTCTCAACAAACCTGTTTCAGCGCCAAAAAAAGTAAATTCGTAAGGGCTTACTTATTACTCAGCAACGCTGACCAGACCTGCAAAAGTGAAGATTATGTCAATATTTATCTGGATGCCGATAGTCTTAAAAACGAATTCAGCATACAGGATTCTGTTTTTTGTTACGGTGCAAAGAATGGATTGCAGGTGTATAATACTTCACAGAAATACAGTTACGACTGGTGGTTAGACAATAATAAAACGCCCAATAATACACAAAATTTCATTGCCTCTGCCAAATTTCTGAATCTGAATCCGGGCATGCATCAGATACGCTGCCGTGTTTCCAAAGGTCCGTGTTTCGAGGAATACAACGCGACATTCAGAATAAAGGGACCGGTTGCCCGTATGAAGATATTCAACCAAACTCAATGCGAAATTGACAAAAGGGTATTCTTTATAGATACCTCTTTGAATCTTGACAGAAAACACGCCCGGTACAACTGGCAGGTGGTGGATCCGGAAGGCGAAAACTGCGTGATACACCGGGCCATTAATCAGAACAAATTCAGGAATTGCAATATTTCGCGCGACTGGTTCGGCAAACACGATTACACTATTCCCCGGGTCTCAAACCGCATTACACTTGAAATTACCGATACCCTTGCAAAATGCAGCGATTCTACAACAGGATTTGTGGAACATTTTCATTGCAAAATATGCGATTGCCGACCCGGAGGAGTCAGTTTGTGTCAGTATGATACTTTCCTTCAACTAAGAGAAAAAGAAATAGGTCCATTGTTTTTCTCACTGGATACAGGTAAAACCTGGCTGAAATTTCCTTCAGAGATTCCAAAGCCTTATAAAGGCTGGTATGGTGTCAGTTTCATATTTAAGAACACAGAACCAGACAGGGCCGAAGACTTCGGAAACGATTCAATCAAAGTTTTCAGGAGTGATACGTTCTGGATGGATACAATCTTCGCACCCGACTTTCTCTTTGTCAGAGAGGCAAGAAATTCTGATATGGAAATTTCGGTGAAGCTCGGGAGCTGTAAACCATTTAAAGCTGAAATTAAAATGAAAGACAGTATGTTTTTCAACGGAGATATTGTTCAGATTGACTGGAAAGACGGTTCAAGCGATTACATTAAATTCGATAAAGATACCGTTGTTTTAAGCTTTGAACATTTATACAGGCTCAGCGGACTCGACGACCAGGTTAAAATTACACTGATCAGCCGGGATGCCTGCACCAGGACTAAAATCCTTCCTTTGAAATTCGGAAGAAGTATCAAACTTCTGGAAACCGGAAAACCATGTCGTAATGAAAAAATCTGTTTCAATGCCGAAATCATAAATCACAATAACGATAGCCGTTACAATGCATTTAAGGAAGCGGAATGGGAAATAAAAGATTCATCTGAGAGAAAAACCGGAAAGAGTTTTTGTGAATCCTGGAATTCATCTGGTGAAAAACAACTGGTCTTTTATGGTACCGACTCTTTGGATTGCAGGGACACCCTTAAACTTCCGGTAATTATCAGAGAACTTAAAGCAGGTATTCTACAGGATTCACGTGTTTTTTACTGCAATGAAATGAAACAACTTTTTGATTCATCTTATCACGTCTACAAAGACATTAATGATAAAATAACAGAATATTACTGGGACTTTGGATCGGGTATGTTTACAACCCTCGAAAAAGACCCTTTCCGTTCGTTTGAAATAAAAGACAGTCTGATACCGGTTACGCATATTGTTTCAGACAACAACGGATGCCGCGATACCTTCAGCTACCAGCTGGAAATAGTTGGTTCTCAGCCATCATTCACCATTACAGATACTATAGGATGTGCGCCTTTCAGGGCGATTTTCAGCAACAAATCAAGAAAATGCGCGGCATATATATGGGAATTCAACGATCCGCTTAATACCACTTTCGAAAACAAAGATCTGAGTACAGTGAGTTTTGATTATCTCAAGGAAGGAAAATACTATCCTAAATTAATTGGAATAGATACTTTTTACAACCCCTACACCGGAAGTGTTTACTATTGCAATGCAGCTTTCGATCCCGGAATCGCTATCACAGTGCATAAAACATATTCCGGCAAATTTGAAACTGCCGACACAATCTGTCTTGGTGAAATTTCTGTCTTTAAATGCGAATCAAACACACCCTCTGTTTGGCTTGATTTCGGCAATGGCAGCAGAATACTCAAGAATTTGCCTCCAAACGAGGTTAAATATCAGTATCCTCTGCCGGGCAAATATAAAGCTCAGATCAAACCATATTACAGCTTGTTACCAGGTCAGCCGCGTTGTGTAGATTCGGCCGAACAAACTATAGTAGTTCTGGGAGTTGTAGCAGATTTCGAAATTGAATCGAAAAGCGATGCTCCGATTTTTTATTTCAAAAACCTGTCGGGTCCGTCAGATGCCGCATTGCTCTGGAATTTCGGACAAGCATCATCGGGTGCCGACAATACCTCAACATTGCAGAATCCTTCACACAACTATAAAAAAGAAACCGGTCAATTTAATGTATGCTTGATTGCTACAGTTGAGAACCGATGCTGGGATTCGGTTTGCAAACCTATTATCAATGACTATGTACAAAGTGTCAAACTTTACAATGTATTTACGCCAGGATTCAGCGATAGTCTGAACGACGATTACGAAGTAAGTATACGGGGCGAAAGCGAATACCATCTGATAATATACGACCGCTGGGGAGTAAAAGTTTATGAAAGCGAAACCGATTCAGAACCCGGTGAAGGACTTAACTGGAACGGCAGGGTGTTCAATAATGGCAATGAATGCCCGTCGGGAACTTATTATTACATCTTCAGATATGCCTTTAAAATAGATCCCGAAAAGGTATATACGACCAATGGAACAGTAAGTCTGATCAGGTAAACATACAGGGCTTTTATTCACTGTTGTGAAAAAATTTGTAGCTTCGCCATTTTATTGCAGTTTTGCAACCTGAATGGATTTGTCTGTCATCATCGTTAACTACAATGTTAAAGCGCTGCTTGAACAGACTCTGCAATCGGTATATAAAGCAATTGGAAATCTGAGTGTTGAGATTATTGTTGTCGACAATCACTCTGCAGACGACTCTTGCGAACTTGTCAGGGAAAAATTTAAAGAGGTTGTCCTTATAGAGAATAAAGAAAACCTGGGCTTCAGTAAAGCCAATAACCAGGGAATAAAAGTAGCCGGGGGCAGAAATATACTGCTGCTGAATCCGGATACTGTGGTTGCAGAAGATACCCTTATTAAGACCGTGTCCTTTTTAGACCGGACACCAAAGGCTGGTGCACTTGGTGTCAGAATGATAGATGGCAGGGGCGAATTTCTTCCCGAATCCAAAAGAGGTTTACCAACACCGGCTGTTGCTTTTTACAAGATGAGTGGCCTTGCCCGACTCTTCCCTCATTCGCGTACTTTTGGCGCGTACCATCTCAGTTACCTCGACGAAAAACAAACCAATAAAGTTGAAATACTGAGCGGAGCTTTTATGATGATTAAGAAAGAAGTCCTTGATAAAGTAGGGGTACTCGACGAATCATTTTTTATGTATGGAGAAGATATTGACCTTAGTTACAGGATTATCAAAGCCGGATTCGATAATTATTACTTTGCTGAAACTACCATCATTCACTATAAAGGTGAAAGCACAAAAAAACACAGTATCAATTATGTAAAAATATTTTATCAGGCAATGGCTAAATTTGCTGCCAAGCATTTCTCCAGACAACAGGGCTGGTGGTTTGGTCTATGCATTAACCTGGCCATATTTGCAAGAGCCCTGCTTGCCTTAATCAGCCGGATTTATCTTTCATCAAGACTCTTTATCGCCGATTTCACGCTAATTTTTATCGGATTCTATGGCCTAATGAGGTATTGGGAAATTTACAACAAGTTTGTGGTAGGTGGTTTTTATCCCGATGAATATATTCGCTACCATGTTCCTGCCTACATTTTGCTGTGGCTTGGAGGAATCTGGATTAGCGGGGGATACAAAGAAAAATTCAAACTGAATAAAACCGTAAGAGGTGTTGTAATGGGCAGTCTGGCTCTGCTCACAATTTACGCCTTGCTTCCTGAAAATATGCGCTTTTCAAGAGCACTTATTTTGCTTGGTTCGGTGCTTGCACTGCTCATTACGGTATTCAACCGGCTTACTTTTCACTTTCTCAAATTCCGTCATCTCGACACATCCGCCAGTCAACTCTCACAGGTATTGGTTGTTGGAGGAAAGGATGAATGTCTTCGCGTTAAACAGATATTACTTAACTACCCGCTTCGCTTTCGCCTCCTCGGTTTCATTAAAACTCCGCACGATCAGAGCAAAGGTGAGTGGTTAGGCAGCAGCGAAAATCTTCCGCTGCTGATTGAAATATACAAAGCCAATGAAATCATTTTCTGCGCCAGAGATATTTCAGGGTCAGAAATTATGAATATCATGGGACAGGCGGGTAAAATGGCAGTGAAGTACAAGATAATGCCAGAGCAGGGAGCTCATATCATCGGCAGCAATTCAAAAAACACAAGCGGCGAATTTTACAGTGTTGATATCACACCGGCATTGAGCAATAAAGAAGTCAGGGAAAACAAAAGACTTTTTGACATATTGTTTTGCTTACTATTGCCCATGCTTTTGCCATTACTTGTATTCAGACCGAAGTTTTTAATTCAGGTTACCCGTCACTGGTACCTTTGTTTATCAGGTAAAATGACCTGGGTAGCTTACCATCCTCCGGCTGATTTAAACAAACTTCCTCCATTAAAAAATGGCGTATTCCATATTGCACAGGATTTAAAATCAAGCATTAGAGACACTCAACTAATTCAAAATCTGAATTTTATGTATGCCTCTAACTATCAATGGCAGAATGATTTCAATTATCTTGTAAAAGCATTTTTTTCGAATAACTTCGCATCTTCAATTCAGCAAAAGAATGATGATTAAAGACCCTGATTTTGGTTCCCTGCATGAATTTCTGATCAACTCGGCTACAAAGATCCATAAGCCTGAAAGTGTTTTCCTGATGGAAAAAGAAGGGGATGCATACAAGGATATCACTTATGCTGAAACACTGGAAAATATCAATTATTGGGCGGCTTATCTTTACCATATTGGAATCAGAAAGGGCGATAAACTATCAATAGTACTGGAGAATTGTCCTGAATTTATTTATTTCGATCAGGCCCTACAAAAAATCGGAGCGGTGAATGTCTCTATTTATCCAACACTTACAGGAGAAGAGACAGCATTTATTTTGAACGACAGCGACAGTAAAGCAGTGCTGGTTGGCAATCAGTTTCTACTGAAAAAGTTTCAGAAAATTGAATCGGTTTGCCCCAAAATTGCTAAAGTATTTATTGCATTTGAGACTTCCATTTCTGACAATGAAAAATTTATAAGTCTTAAGGATCTGAAAGAAAAAGGCCGTGAATTATGGCCGTCCCTTAAAAGCGAAATTGAAGCGATATTGCCTACCATCAAACACGACGACTTGGCCGCACTCATATACACCAGCGGTACCACCGGCGTGCCAAAGGGCACCATGCTTTCGCACTATAATTTTATGAGCAACTGTTATGATGCAAAAGATTTATGTTCATCGATTAACAGTGAAGACAGGTTTCTTTCGTTTCTCCCACTAAGTCACGTTTACGAGCGAATGGCGGGATATTATCTGCCTACATTTATTGGTGCGCAAATCGCTTTTGCAGAAAGTATAGAGAAAATTGCACAGAACTTCACTGAGGCAAAACCAACCATAATGACTTGTGTTCCACGACTGCTTGAAAGGCTGGAAGGAAAAATCAGAAACAATGCACTGGCTAAAGGTGGAATTTCGGCATCTATTTTCTTATGGAGTCTGAAAACCGGCGAAAACGTAAGATTGAGAAAAGACGACAAAAAGTCTATCGGTCCATGGCTGGCATTACAACATTTGATTGCAGAGAAACTGGTATTTTCAAAAATCAAAGCTAAACTTGGCGGCAGGCTAAAATTGCTGGTTTCGGGAGGTGGAGCTTTACCTCAGCATATAGGTGAGTTTTTTGGCAATATAGGAATCAGATGCCAGCAGGGATACGGTCTCACAGAGACTTCACCTTTCGTAACCGTTAATGAATTTGAACGCCAGGTTCACGGTACCAGTGGCAGGGTTGCACCACGACAGCAGGTTGCGATTCAGGATATTGAAACTAAAAAACTGCTTACTGTTCAGACCTACGATAGCTTTAAACCGGATTTTGAAAGTCAGGAAGGAGAGATACTCTGTAAAGGTCCGAATATCATGAAGGGTTATTATAACAATCCTGAAGAAACAGCATTGGTTATGGATAATGAAGGCTGGTTTCACACAGGTGATATTGGAAAATTTGAAAAAGGATACCTGAAAATTACAGACAGGTATAAGAATATGCTGAAGACAAGTCTGGGCAAGAATATTTATCCAACACCAATTGAAAACACTTATCTCCAAAGCGAAAAAATAGAACAGATATTTATTATCGGTGATAAAAAAGAATACGTTACAGCGATTATCATTCCTAAAGAAGACCATCTCAAGGATTTTTTCGGACTCAACAAATCATTTTTCGAAAGTCAGGAGGATGTGATTGAAGACGAAAAAATTAAAAACTGGATTCAGGAAGATATAAAGAAACTGTCTCAGTCGCTGTCCAACTATGCACGGATCAGGGATTTTGTTGTTAAACGAAAGCCATTCAGTATAGACACCGGCGAATTGACGGTCACATTAAAGCAGAAGAGAAAAGTAATAGAAGACAGATATAAGGTATGGATAGAAAAACTATATGAATAGGTCGACACTCGAATTCTATTATTACCTGATTGCCCCGGTGAGTTTCATCATTTTCACAATGATGTATCTGCGCACAGCCCATTATTTTAAAATTTACGACCATCCGGTAGGCAGGAGTTCCCACCTCAACCGCACTATAACCGGATTCGGAATCTTTGTACTATTCGGTTTGCTGATTTACAGCATAGCCTTTCCTTTTACACTTAAATCTTTCTTTATTATAGGATTGCTTATGATCGGCACTATCAGTTTTATAGACGATCTGGTCTTTGTCAAACACTTTATCCGTCTGATTTTTCAGATTTTCGCCTTAACTCTAATGGCAATCGAATTGCCTTTCAGCTATATGGCAATCGAAAAATGGCCTTTAATTATAGCGATCGTGATACTCGGAATAGGTGTCCTCAACGCATTCAACTTTATGGATGGCATCAATGGTATGCTTGGACTGAACAGCCTTGTTATTCTTCTGAGTTTTCTCTGGCTTAATTCACATTCTGTTGACCAGAACGGCCAGGAAATTACATTTATCCGAAATGAGTTCCTCTATACTTATATCATTGGAGTTTCTATATTTCTCGGACTTAATCTCCGGCGAAAGGCCATTGTATTTGCAGGGGATACAGGTAGTATTGCCCTGGCATTTATAATTTTCTACCTGATGCTGAATCTTATTTTCAAGACCGGTAATTATGCTTATTTACTCCTTTTTTCCGTATTTGGTATAGATGCCGGCCTTACTGTGATATTTAAATTATTGCTCAGAGAAAATATCTTCGTACCTCACAGAGACTTCTTATTCAAGAAACTGGTACATGTAGGTAAATACAAACACGTCAATATTTCTATAGTGTATGCCGGCTTACAATCTTTAGTTTCGATAATAGTAATTGCACTGCCTCTGCAGGGAAGGCTTTCAGCACAATTAAGCATACTGTTTATCTTTACTATTACACTCTGCTTTCTTTATATTTTCATCAGAAACAAATACACCAAGAAAAGGGTTATCAGACTCAGGGATATTGACGAAAATGAAAACTGAGTTTAAGACTCAGATAAATAAGCAATCCTGAAAAAAGTCTGTCAGAATTCCGGAAACCGTTCCGGATTATACTCATGCATCATAGCATAAACGGCACTGAATATTTCTTCGGCATTAGGCTTGGAAAAATAATCTCCGTCTGTTCCGTAAGCCGGTCTGTGAGCTTTGGAAGTTATACTAAGCGGTTTTGAATCCAGGAATCTGTATGCATTTTGTTCTTCGAGTACTTTTTGCATCATATAAGAAGTAGCTCCTCCCGGTACGTCTTCATCAATGAAAACAACCTTATTGGTTTTCTTAACTGAATCAACAATAATATGATTGACATCGAATGGCAGCAGAGTTTGAACATCTATCAGTTCGCAACTAATACCAATCTGTGACAGTTTTTTCATTGCATCCTGAATTACCCTTAGGGTACTGCCGTAACTCACAATAGTTACATCGCTTCCTTCATTCAAAACCTCGGGTACTCCCAGAGGAACAGTAAACTCACCTATATTGGACGGCATGCGCTCTTTTAATCTGTAGCCGTTGAGGCATTCAACAACCAAAGCCGGTTCATCGGCCATTAGAAGAAGGTTATACATACCGGCGGCCTGAGTCATGTTTCTTGGAACACAAACATGCATCCCTCTGACTGCATGTATAATCATTCCCATTGGTGATCCGCTGTGCCAGATGCCTTCCAGTCTGTGTCCCCGGGTTCTGATTATGACAGGTGCTTTTTGCCCGCCTTTGGTCCGGTATTGCAGTGTTGCGATATCGTCGCTCATAATCTGAAGGGCATACAGGAGATAATCCAGATACTGGATTTCGGCAATCGGCCTAAGGCCTCTCATGGCTGCTCCTATTCCTTGACCAATGATGCTGAGTTCTCTGATACCGGTATCACTGACCCTGATTTCGCCGTACTTTTCCTGCATACCTGCGAATCCCTGATTTACGTCGCCTATGGTACCAACATCTTCACCAAATGCAAAAATGCGTGGGTCGCGCCCCAGCGCTGCATCAAAACAAGCAAGTACAACTTCGCGTCCGTCTACGGTTCTGTCGTCGGAATATTCGGCAGGAATGTGAGGAATTGATAGTGCATTTCCGGCTGATTCACTGTGCAGTTTAGAAGAATATCTTTCAAAGTTTTTTTCAAGGAATCGCTGTTTGTAATTCTTAAGCAACTCCCTGCCTTCAGTCTGCAAGCCCAGGGTAGCAATCAGAACATTGTCGATGGCCATCCCGATATCTTTTCTGATTGCATCTTTTGTATTTCTCAGTTTTGCAGCTTCTTCAGAAGCAGAAGCATGATCAATACTGTCAAGAATTTCCAGACATTCTTTAACATCATTTTTAATAGGAGCCAGATAAGCTTCCCAGGCTTTTTTTCTGCATTCGTTAACGTAAGCAATTGCTTCATTCTCGATATTGTCCAGTTCTGATGCCAATGCCAGACTGTTTGATTCTATCCATTCGCGCATTTTTCGGATACAGTCAAAATCTGTTTCCCACTGCAATCTTTCCTTGCTTTTATATCTTTCGTGAGAGCCGGAAGTACTGTGACCCTGAGGCTGGGTTACTTCATTGATATGGATAAGAACCGGTCTGTGCAGCTCGCGGCAGTGGTCTATGGCTTCCTTATAAACTTTACATAGTTCGGGGTAATCCCATCCGCGGGCATTGAAAATATCTACACCTGCCCCATTTTCGTCGCTATTAAAACCCCTTAGTATGGTACTTATATTTTCTTTGGTTGTCTGGTACTTTGCCGGTACAGAAATACCATAGCCATCGTCCCATACGCTCATGGCCATTGGCACCTGCAACACACCGGCAGCATTGATTACTTCCCAGAAACCGCCTTCACTGGTACTGGCATTTCCGATTGTGCCGAATGCCACCTCATTGCCTTTGTCCGAAAAATCTGTATAGGCATGTAGCTGGTGATTCTGCCTGTATAATTTGGATGCAAGTGCAAGACCGAGCAACCTGGGCATCTGCCCTGCTGTCGGAGAAATATCTGAAGAAGAATTATATCTGTCTGTTTGTGGCAGCCATTCGCCGTTTTCATCGAGTTGTCTCGATCCGAAATGTCCGTTCATGCTACGCCCTGCACTGTTAGGCTCTGCTTCTATATCGGTATGCGCATACAACTGAGCGAAGAACTGTTGAATAGTATTCATGCCTGTGGCAAACATGAATGTCTGATCCCTGTAATATCCGCTTCGGGTATCTCCCTTTTTGAAAGCTTTGGCCATGGCAATCTGGGCAAGTTCCTTGCCGTCTCCGAAAATTCCGAACTTGGCCTTACCGGTAAGCACTTCCTTTCTACCGAGTAAACTGGCTTGTCTGCTTTCAAAGGCCAGTTTATAATCGTTAAGCACTTCAGTCCTGAAGGCTTCAAAATCCATGTTCTTTTTGTCTTTTGCCATAGTTTGGGACATAGTGCAAAAGTACAATTTATAAGATATATGACAAAAATGAATTTAATTTGTCAGGGGTCTGTAATTATGCGAAAATCCTGTCGCTGATCGGGGTTCTGAACCCGATATTTTACCTATTTTTGCCGCGTGATACCTGCCTATGAAGACATAGACAATCCAAAACTGCTGAGGCAGCTTCCGAAAGATAAACTGGAAGATTATTCACATTGGCTCAGAAATTACCTTATTGGCGAGATTGCCGAATATGGTGGTCACTTTGCTGCCAATCTGGGTGTTGTGGAGCTGACAGTCGCCCTGCATTATTGCTTTAATACCCCTGAGGATATTTTAATATGGGATGTAGGACATCAGGCCTATGCCCATAAAATTTTAAGCGGCAGGAAATCCTTGTTTCATACACTCAGGCAGACCGGTGGTATCAGCGGATTTCCGAAGATGAAAGAAAGTAATTTCGATGCCTTTGGAACAGGACATTCTTCCACATCCATTTCTGCCGCACTTGGTTATGCAGTTTCTGCCAGACTTAATGGCATTACAAGACAGCATATTACTGTTATCGGTGATGGTGCTTTAAGTGCAGGACAGGCATTTGAAGCACTCAACAATGCGGGTATAACAGATTGCAACCTCACTGTTATTATCAACGACAATCACATCGGAATTGACCCGAGTCAGGGTGCTTTTGGCGAGTATCTTGAACAGCTTGAGTATAAAAAAGACAATACCAGAACACTCTTTTCTCGGATTTGCGCCTCGCGGAAAAAACTGCGGGCCTAACC
>CAZRKA010000038.1:0-22130 GCA_964600345.1 uncultured Chitinophaga sp.
ATATTGGCATCAAGGCATTGGGCAGAACGGATACATGGAAACGAATGGCAGTGAAATAATCGTCAGATGTCAGTCTTTTTGAAAAAGTTTTTAATCTTCCCTCTTTTTGTTATAGCAGCTAATCATCTCGTTTCGCAAACCGATACCGCCAAAACACCTGTGCCTGAAGAGGAGGAAGATTACAGTCAGTACGAAAACGTTCAGCCGGAAGGCGAAATAAAAACCTGGTGCAACCCAAAAATTTTCGATCTCAGCCCCAACCGCTTTATTTCTGTAGGATATGATTATATCCATACCAGCAAGATGCGCTTGTCGAATTCCGGATCTTATGCGGAAAATGACAGGAATCAAACCGACTTAAAATCGTATGAGCTCCTGACACATGGTTTGAGGATTAATGCCAATATTCCTGTTATCTCGAAATCTAAATTATTGTGGCAAATAGGCGGCGGGTATTTCAGAAGCAATTATTTTGTAAACGAAGGTGAAAGGGTATACGACAGCAGCAGTCGTGATGCCTTTTATAAAATTCTCAAAGAGCAGGGCTTGCATGCTTTCAACCTCAACACAACCATTTTTAAACCCCTCGGAGAAAAAACATTTTTTATTGTTCAGTTGATGAGTGAGATAAACGGAAATTTCAGTTTAAATCAAAAAGAAGTGCGAATGCCTGGCTCCAATATCATCAGAAGCTCCGGAAGCATATTATACGGAAAACGACCACACGACAGATTGCAATGGGCTTTTGGTGTATCTCGTACTTACAGGGCGGGAGAATTAAATTACGCACCTGTAATCCTTTATAACTACACTGCACTGAACCGGAAATGGGGTTGTGAGATTCTATTTCCCGCCAGAGCGGCCTACAGAAGAAAATTTACTTCGAGAAATATCCTGCTTGCTGGTTACGAACTTGAAGGGAATTCGTACCGAATTTTAAGTAAAAAAAACAATGTAGACAATTTTGAACTGCGCCGGAGCGAACTTCGTCTTCGCTTCGATTATCAGCGACAGCTGTATGGCTTTGTCTGGATTGGCTTACAAGCCGGATTGAGATACAATATAAGTTTCAATGCAGATAAACTCGTTGAGAACAACCCGGATTTCTTCAGGGGATTCTTCGGCAATCAAAAATATCTGATGCTGAACGAAGTGGCCCCTGCCCCATATATAAATATCAGTATTAATTTAGTCAGTCCATGAGAATAAAAACATACGCTTATCTGGCATTACTTTCATTGTATGCCTGTGCACCCGATAAAAAAACAGCAGACAGCATTTATTTCAACGGCAACATCATCAGTATGGATGATTCGGTTAAAAATGCATCTGTAATGGTCGTTAAAGACGGTGTTATACTTGAAATCGGAGGCGAAAAACTACTGGATGAATATGACTGTGAGAAAGAAAACAAACACGATCTGAAATCACAGTTTGTCTATCCCGGATTTATCGACGCACACTGTCATTTCTATGGTTACGCCAAAACTCTGATGAGCTGTAACCTTGTAGGCACAAAATCGTGGAATCACGTGTTAAAAAAGCTGGATACATTTGCCAGAAGCAATCAGGGTCTTGAGTGGATAAGCGGCAGAGGCTGGGATCAGAACGACTGGGAGAAAAAATCATATCCGGACAATACTCTTCTGAATATGTTCTATCCGAATACTCCTGTCATTCTTAAGCGCATAGACGGACATGCGGCTATCTGCAATCAGAAAGCACTTGATATGGCCGGTATTAACAGCAGAACAAAAATTGAAGGCGGCGAAATTCTGCGAATCGGTAATCGCATCAGCGGTGTTCTTGTAGACAATGCCGTTGATCTGGTCGAAAAAGTTATAACTCAACCTCAGGGCAAAGACATGATTTCGGCACTTAAAAAAGCAGAGAAAGAGTGCTATTCCTACGGTCTGACCACACTTGCAGATGCCGGACTCGACCTCAAAGAGTGTTTGTTTCTCGATTCGCTGGGAAAGGTGAACGAATTATCGGTTTATCTTTACCTGATGCTGAACCCTACTGAAGCAGGACTGGCCCACGCTATGAAAAAAGGAATCAGCGAAACCGACAAATGCAGAATCGGAAGTTTTAAATTATACGCCGATGGAGCACTCGGAAGCAGAGGCGCCAAACTCAAAAGAGATTACTGCGATCGCAAAGGGCACAGCGGCATGCTGCTTCACAATACAACCTATTACGACAGTTTTTGCAGGCAGGTCTATCATTATACCAAGTATCAGGTAAATACGCATTGTATTGGTGATTCGGCCAACAGACTTATACTGGAAACTTATGGCAAATATCTGAAACAGAATGAAGACAGGCGCTGGAGAATAGAACACGCTCAGATTGTAGACCGCGCCGACATTCATTTGTTTGGACGCTATAAAATTATTCCGAGTGTACAACCTACTCATGCCGGCAGTGATGCACCCTGGGTTGAAGACCGTATTTGCAGCGACAGGATGAGTGGCGCTTATGCCTATCGTACACTGTTGCAGCAAAATGGATATCTGCCTCTGGGAACAGATTTTCCGGTAGAATACATCAACCCGCTATATACTTTTTACAGCGCGGTATTCAGAAAAAACGCCAATAAAACAGATCAGCCTGCTTTTTTGACGAATGAGAGTCTGAGCTTTGAAGAAGCTTTAAAAGGCATGACCATCTGGGCAGCAAAAGCCTGTATGCTCGAACACCGTAAGGGCTCGCTGACGCCGGGTAAGGATGCCGATTTTGTTGTATTGGATAAAAACCTTTTAAAAGCGGAAGAAAAATCTGTTTTGCAAACCAAAGTCCTTGCCTGTTACCGGATGGGACGGCTGGTTTACGCTCAATGACCAAATATGATTACCATTGCCAGGGTCAAACAAATGCTCACAATAATAGCACTGAGAAACGTCTGGAGGTAACCTTTTAAAGATTTCAGTATGGTCCATTTAACGGCCCATTGAATAAAAAAGAAGAAAGAAGTATAGATGGCAAATGCTATCCAGTTTCCCGCGTGTCTCACCCAGTCGAAGCTAAAAGATGCTTCGTCCAGATAAAACAGATAGGCGCTCGATAGTGCCGCGAATACAAAATGAATGATCAGAAAGATATTGTTTCTTTGTGATGCTAAAACCGGGGAGTACATAAAACTTACATTGAATACTTATATACCTATAAGACGTACAATAAGTATTCTTTGCTGATATTATTGCCAAAAACTGACAATACTTTCAGGATTCGGTGATTGTATTAATAGTTTTCCCATTCCTCTTTTTTATCAGTATACCCAACATCATAAACAATGCAGTCAATAAGATTATCTGTATCAAAAGGGAGTTATTGATCAAAGGAATATATTTATTTGCAGGAATGCTGATAAAAAGGAGTATACTGATCAATCCCCTGGGCGCAATGAAAAGCAGAGGAAGTAATGGCAATTTGAACAACAAAAGCAAAATAAAGCGAAGAAAGATAATTGACAGGAAAATGATACCGGATAGCAGCATGGTCTCTGTATTTAGAATTTCTTCGGAATTGATAAGATAGCCGAATAAAATAAAGAAAGATGCGCGTACCATAAAGGCAATTTCGGCTGTCAGGTCCTTGAATTTGTGCACTTCTTTTTCGAGCTTTTCCGGTTTCAGCTTTTTCAGCCAGTCAAATCTTTTGAGAAGATTGATGTTGCCCAGAAAAATTCCGAATATGAGTATGAATATCAATCCGGGCAGATGTAAGAGTTTACTTAATTCATAAATCAGTATGACCAAAATAATGATGGGCATAAACTTTATATGGTGATTGATCCTGTTTAACAACAAGGTCAGTAAAATGGTGGCTATAAATGAAATAACGACGTTAATGATCATTTCTAATCCGAAGCTTAGCAGAGATTGCATTCCGAAAGCCTTGTTAACCAACAAAAAGTTGAAAAGCAGAACACCCAGAACATCCGAAAAACTGCTTTCATAAACAATGAATTCCTTATTGTGTTTATTCAGATTCCGCACACTTGGAATCGCTATTGCACTGCTGATGATTGTTAATGGAACGGCGTTAAGCAGACATTCTGCGTATGTGTATGTGCCTGCCTTGTAAAACAGATAGGAAATCAACAGAGCCAGCAGAACGATTGGCAACAATGCTACGAGAAATGAATTCAGCACCAGTTTCTTTTTATCATTTGTCAATTCCAGTTCCAGAGAACCTTCAAGCACTATCAGTATCAAACCGACACTCCCCAAAATCGGCAACAAAACATTCAGGTCGGGAACGTTCACATTAAACCAATGCAGAATGATCTTCAGAAAAAAGCCCAGAGCAAGTAACAATATGACGGATGGAATACCGGTAAATTTTGAACTGATATCAAACAGGTAAGCCAATAAGATCAGAATACAGAAAACAATAATGACAATAACACTCATACCAAGGTTGAGCAAATTTAGTCAATTTATTACAAAAGACAGGTCAAATGGGGATAATTAGGAAAATGATAACCCAGAAACACGTAGTGACAAAATTGAATTGCGCCTGAATACTATTCTGTAACTGCAATTATTTGCCTTCAAAATACTTCATATACGCCAGGCCTTTGTCGCAGTATTTCGGGTCGTGTGTACGCGGTTTGCCGTCTCTGGGATATGGTATTCCCGTATTGTGAATATGGAATGCATCGCGGTATTTATTTTCTCTCAGCAGATCTCCATAGGTTTTATCTATCCATTTCACACCGTGAATAACCGACATTTCGCCGCGAATGTCTCTTACCTTGATGCCGAGTAATAGGCATTTGTAACCCATCAATTGAAAAGGTCCCCAACTGCTCGCCAGATTTTTCAGGGCCTCATCATTTGCATCAAACAGCATTTCTCCTGTGACATGTTCGTAATTCGGCAATTCGCCCGACTTCACTTTTTTCAGTCTTTTATATACATGTGGTTCAAATCGGCTGTTAAATACTTTCATGCCACTGCACTCCAGCATACACAAAGCCTTAAGATAGGCCGGTGAAACCTTGAAAACAACCGCGGCGCTGTCTATGGCATCACCGTAATTTTTTATCACCATGTCCTTGCCGCCCTTTCTGTCTTCAGGCGATACCACAGGTCCCTTATTCAATTCCGGGAAAAGAAATACGAGAGTCATCGCCGCTCCCAGCAATAGAATAAAAAAAATAAATAATGCCTGTAATTGCTTCATGGTTTTGAAAGGTCGATTTCTTCATCGCCTTTTTGATAAGGTATATAAGTAATGATAAACTGCAGCATTTCGTCGGTGGTTCGCATACTGGCTCCTCCCCTGTCCAGCCGTTCGCCTATGCGCCTTGGCGGATCAAAAGGGTTGTATGGATTTTTACCCGTATTGTCAAATTCTGCTTCAAGCACTATTGTACTTCCTTTCGGAATCCTGACCGGATTCCTGAAGGTGTAAAAATATTGCCATCTGAACTGCCAGCGCGGAATATGTATTAATCTGACTGTATCGCCGTTGGGTTTGACGGCATAAGCCTTTATTTGTTTGCCGATAAGATGCATGTGGGGATTTATGGTTAAGACCGAAATATCGTTGTAAATGGTAAGCTTACTAACATGCTTACTAATTGTTCCCGGCGCAATACTCAAAGGCGGAATAATTTCTGATACACCATTGGTGCCCATCATGATTTCGAAAGTTGGTCTCTTAGGTGGCTTATCACTGAAATAAAGATAGAGTTTCGAGCTATCGGTCAGATTTTTCCGTGAGGGCCCGTAATGAATATCATTTGCCACAAAGGCGCCTTTCTTACTCATGACGAAACCTCCGATTCCATCAGGATACCTGACGCCAAAAGCGCCGGGCAGATAATTCACTGCCGAATGCACCCTGAATGGTTTGCTGCCATCCTTATTTACCAGTTGAAGTGCTTCGAACTGAGCTGTAAAATCAGGCGACTCTATATCTGCAATCCGTTTACCTGCAAACGGATCACTCTCATCCCGGAAACTCAGATAATGTCCATTGACATGATGCGCATAGCGGTATTGTCCCGGAACAAATTCAACAGCGCGGACAAACCTTGGCTCTTTCATTTCGTATGGTATTTTGACGACATAAAATCTGTCGCGGTTATCGTTCATGATATTGATGTGCTCAACAGGTATGACCATATCGGGTTTACCCAGCACAGAGTTATATATAGTCAGATACGGATATTTCAGGGATGCGGTATCACCGGGTTTTTTGCCCGATTTATACCAGTCGGCTATGAGTTGTTTTTCTTCATCGCTTAAAAACCTTTCGTTTAAGAATGAGCTGTAATGTCTGTCGGCAGGCCAGGGAGGCATATATCCCGTTCTTGTTACATAGGCAATCATTTTTGCTCTTGAAGCGACATCTTTGTAGGTGATAAGAGAAAAAGGAGCTCCGCCATCCGGCCGGTGGCATGGCGTACAATTGCGGTGAATGAGCGGAGCAATCTGTGTGGCAAAATCAGGTTCACTTCGCTGCACACAGGAAGCCATACTAATAAGACTCGATAAAACAACCAACAGCCTTTGTATCCTTAATTTCGGCACGCTCATTTTCTCTGAGCGAATTTAATGCTTTCCTGATATAATTTACAGTGGGTTTTGGTTTGGATGATGCGAGGGTTACAAACCTGTCGTCTATCAGGCCGCTGTACCTTTTATTTCCATTTAATCTTACGACAGACTGAGGTGTAAGGGTAGCACCAAGTGCTTGTGTCAGTTTAAGAGCTGTATCCCTTATCACTGTTTCCGGTTCAAGTGAATCGTAGTCAATAAATTCGCGCACAGATTGTAAATCCTGTTTACCCGGAAAAACGAAATAATACCTGACACTGTCTGAGCGGTACTGTTTCAAACTGCCCTGATACTTCTGGCAAATGGGACATTCCGTATTGAGAAAAATATAGACATGAGGCAGATTATTTTCTGTAAATTCGTCTCCGCTCATAGTCTTCAGCGTGACTGGCTTGTTGCATGATGTGCATAGCAATAATGCCAGACCGGATAAAAAATGCAGAGCGGTTTTAAACTTATTCATTTACAGAACGTCAAAGATACAAATTGGATAATATTGAAAAGCTAAGTGATAAAGATTTGTTTGTCCTGTTTATAGACAATGGCAAGCCGGAAAAGCTTTTCAGAGAGATAATGGGCCGTTTCAAACAGAAGGTATACTGGCAGTGCAGACGACTTGTGATTTTACACGACGATGCAAATGAAGTGACTCAGATTGTCTTTATCAAATTATGGAAAAATGCCGAAAACTTCCGGTTTGACAGTGCTTTAAGCAGTTTTATTTACAGGATTGCATTTAACGAAAGTGTGAGTCTGCTCAAACAAAAGCAAAAGTTCACCTCATTCGACCAGATGCTGGATAAGGACGGACATTTTGCCAGAAGCATTGAATACGGTGGCGAGATGAACGGAAACGATATCGCCGCCAGGCTTCAGCTTGCCTTGCTCAAACTTCCTGAAAAACAGCGTGTCGTATTCCAGTACCGCTATTTTGACGAACTCTCTTACCGGGAAATCAGCGAAATAACCGGCACTTCGGAGGGGGCATTAAAAGCCAGTTATCATTTTGCGGCAGATAAGATTAAAAATATTTTGGAACAGGTTTAAACTTTTAACTGATACAATAGTCATAGAATTATGGAAGAAGGATACAAATATTCCGGAGAGCAAGGTTTCAAAATCCCCGACAATTATTTCGGGGAGATGGAAGAAAATGTGATCCGACGTTTGGACCTCAAAGAAAAGATTTCTGAACAATCAGACAGACGAAAACTTTCTTTTTATTACTGGCCAATTGCTGCAAGTATCATACTGGGTGGTTTTGCCTGGCTTACATTCAAACCCGGAAAAGGAAACAGCGAAAGCTTTTATCAGGCCATCCAATCATTGGACAGTTCAGAACTCAACCAATACGTTTACACTGCTGAACTTGAAGATGAAGAATTTATTTATCTCATACCGGAAACACTTGTAGACTCGCTTTACGAAACTGAAATCAGCGGAAGTCCAGCTAATATCATACAGGAAGCCGACCTCGAATACCTTGAAGAAGAATACTCGGCACTCGATTTAGATACAGACATATAACACAATTTAAAATTCGCATTATGAACATCACAATGATCAAAACAATCAATTCCATCTTTAACAAAAGAGTTGCAGCCTTCGCACTTTCCGTACTGATGCTTTTTGGAAGCAGCAATATGTACGCACAGGACCAGAAAAAAACCAAAACATCTAAAAAAGAAAAAATCGAACAGCTCAGGAAAAAGTTCTTCAACGAAAAACTGGCGCTGTCCGAAACGGAACAAAAAGGTTTCTGGCCGCTTTACACCGAATACAAACAAAAAGAAAAGGCACTCAGAGACAGCTTTAAAAGCAAGTACAAACCCAATGACGTCATCTTTATGGACGACAAACAGGCTGAAGAATTCCTGAATGCTACCATCAAACTGAACGAAGACCAGAACAACCTGTTCAAAGATTACATTGCCAGATTTAAAAAGGTAATTCCGGTTAAGAAGGTTGCCATGCTGCCAATGGTAGAACGCGAATTCAGAAAAGTATTGCTGGCCAAAGCCCGGGAAAACCACAAGCCGGGTACAAAACCTGATCACGGACCCGACGAAGACTAAACACTTCTCAATTATACTCATTCTTAATAGGTTTTCTTTAAAAACCTATTTTAGTATGAGTTATACCGTTTTGTTTGGTTTGAGGTCATCCGAAAAACCTAACTAATACTGGTATACAGTATAATAGCCATCGGATTTATTGCTCTGATGGCTTTTTTTTATGTACAGAATTATTGCATCTTCATTACTTTCTTTGTGCCGGGCATGTGCTGCATTAACACCTCTGCCACTCTGTTTGCCACTATAAGTCTTCCGTACTGGTCGTAGTGTTCGGTAGTCCAGGTCTTTTCTCCAAAATGAGCACCGGGTACCATTTCCAGATTGTCTATAACCACAGCGCCCATGGCAGTGTACCGCTTCACCAGAAGATCACGGTTAGATTTCATAAAATAGACCAGTTCTGCGCCAACCAGACTATCTGCCCATTCTACATTCTCGGCCAGTATGTTAAAGTAAACCTGTATGTTTTTCTTTTTACAGATTTCAACAATGCGGTCAAAATCCTTGATTCTGGGATTGGTCGCGGTATTAATCTGAAATGCGTAGGCTTTGATGTAATGATCAGCCAGCACGCGTTTCGGAAAATCTTCACCTCCTTCGGGTAAAGGAAACTTCTCCTGTTCGCACCACCTTTTAATGGTATTGAATTTCAGCGGAAAATCCGTTTTTAAGGTGTCGTATTCGAAGGCATACAACATTTTATTTTCCTGTTCCTTTTCGGTCGGGTTGTAATAATAACCCAGAGTGGCGCACATCCGGTTGTATAGCGGAGGACAATTGTAATAGAAGCACTTCGAACGCATTAATGCCCCTTCCTGAGTCGAATATATCCATGGCTGACCGAAGGAGCGCAGATTCATGGTCACTACCAGATGCTTTACCCTGCTATTGGTATCTATCATTTCTACTATAGGCAGAAACATGCCGGCGTGATAGGCAGGTACCTGCATGCCACTCAGCCTGAAACCATCCAGACTGTCGTTAATCATATCGCTGATGGTACGTTTGTCGCCGTCTTCGGGCGCAATCCAGTAATTAGAAGATTCGCCGATGTATAAGGCGTCGTTGTGCCATTCAAATTCGAGCAGGTTAAACAGCATATGACCCTGGTCTTTGAGTTCGGGAACCCAGTAGATTTTCTTGTAGACAAAAGCGCTGATGAATACGGTCATCAGTACTGCAATTAATTTTAAAGCGATATGTTTCAGGCTTGGTTTCATCAGAATCTGAAATATATAAAGGCCTGGTACTCCGAACCACTCAGAACCAGTAAACAAAATATCATGAAACAATACAATGCCCAGCGTTTAACCCCGTTAAATCGCATGCAGAATTCATCGAAACGAGATTCGGATCGGGCTAATTCTATGATGCCGAATATCAGCAGAAGCAAAAATATAAAGGGCTGGGTATCCAGCTGGCGTTCGCCTCCAAGCATGCCAAACATGCCCTTGATCACATCTCCTGCCTGAGTCATGTCTTTGGCCCTGAAAAAAATCCAGGCAAAGCTTACTGAGAGAAAAGTTATAAATCCGCTTAAATATCTGCTGCTTATTTTTACCGGAGAGAAACGCTCGAACAGATAGTAGAAACCATGCAATCCGCCCCAGATGATAAAGGTATAATTGGCCCCATGCCACAATCCGCTGAGCAGAAACACAATCATGATGTTCATAACCCATTTCAGATTGCTCACTTTATTACCCCCCAGCGGTATATAGACATAATCTCTGAACCAGGTGCTGAGCGATATGTGCCAGCGCTTCCAGAATGCACTGATATTTCTGGACAAATATGGGCGTCTGAAATTATCCATCAGGTCAATGCCAAACAGTCTTGCAACACCCTGTGCAATCAGAGAATAACCGAAAAAATCGGCATAAATCTGAAACCCGAAGCAGAATACACCGATAATATCCCAGTAATACACCCATTTGCCGGGTTCGTTAAACACAGAACTGACAGTGTAGGATAAATTATCGGCAATCACCATTTTTACAAAAAAGCCGTATAACATCAGCCTGAAGCCACTCTGCAGGTTTGCGTATAAAATGCTTTGTTTTCTCTTAAGTTGCTCGTTGAGATGAGAGAATCGCTCTATTGGCCCTGCTACAAGCTGAGGAAAATACGATACAAACAAGGCATATTGTCCGAGATGTTTCTCAGGTTTTGTTCGTTTGTGATAAACGTCCAGTGTATAGCTCATAGACTGGAAGGTGTAAAAGGAAATTCCCACAGGCAAAGCCTTGCCGAAAAAATCTACAAGGTCTCTGATCTTCTGATGTGGTGATACAAGATCCTGCATCCAGCCCGTACTCCCGACAAAAAAGTAAAAATACTTGAACATGAATAAAATGCCGAGATTGAGTGTCACACTCAGCATCATCCATCTTTTTCGAAGCTTTCTGTTTTCTGTAGCATCGATTCTCTGCGAACAGTAATAGTCAAGTACAGTCGAGAAAGCAATCATCAGCAGGAAATCAGCCCGCCACCAACCGTAAAAAATATAAGAGGCTATCAGTAAAACCAGCCATCTGTACTTGTGCGGTATTGCAAATACCGCGGTAAACACCAATGGCAGAAAAAGAAAAAATATCCAGGAATTGAACAGCACCTTATTAAAAGGCAAATCTAATCCACCCTTGAATAAAAATACAATTTATCGTCCGAAATTTTATCCTGAGAAAATATAGCAATCAGGTCAGACAAGATTAAATCAGGACGCACAGGCCCCATTTCCCAGAAATCATTTCCTCCGTTTATGTTCTCGCGTTTGTTGTTATTGTATACTCTGCCCTGATTAAAGGCCTTGAAAAAAGTATACCTCGGATCGGCTCTGAGCATCTCTGTTTTAGTCCTGTACCGGTTGACATGTATCCACACATCGGCATTGCCTGCAGCCTTAATAACCGATTCGAGATTCATCGGATAGGTGTACAAATCCTGTTTATCTGTAAATACATATTCGCCTCCTGCATCTTCAATCAGTCTGGCTGTATAACTTCTGCCTCCGGGTATATTCCATGCGTCCAGATACATGGCATCGGTCAAAACCTTTGGTTTGATTGCTTGTTTGTTAATCAAACTGAGTTGTGACTTATAAGCTTTTTCCACTTCAGTAAAAATGCTGTCGGCTTTGGACTCGCATTCAAGTATGAAGCCAAAGAAACGTATCCACTCCGCTCTCGCCAGCGGATGCTGTTCCTTATAATTCTCGCAGGTAAGCAAGATTAACCCTAATTTCCGGAAGCGCTCAGCTATCGTTTTATTGCCGCTTAGCACAGAACTTCCAATAATCAGGTCGGGTTTCATCCTTATTAGTTTTTCAGTATTTAACTGGGCTTCCTCTCCTACTTCCTGTACGATTCCGGAAGCCATCATTGAAAGCAATATTGTGTCACTGTAAAAAAGTCTGTTGTCTACCGCAACAATTGCTTCTCTTTTATCCAGAGCTTCTATAAACCCTGCAAAAACAGAAGCCATGACTGCAATACCGGGTGATTTATCCTTCAATTGGTCTGAGCGGAGAGACCATTGTGTATCTTTTCCGTTCAGATAAAACAACTGTCTGTACCTGCCAAAGTCGGCTATGCCGAACATGCGGGTGTAGTGCATCTTGCTATAGGCGACAGCACCTGTCTTATGCGCCTGATTTTGATTTCCCGAACAGGAAAAAATCAGAAGCAGAATGAATATGTAGAAAAAACAGCGCAATCAGTTGTTGAAGTATACACCGTTAGGAGCTATGCCCGCACTGAACTCAAATAATTTGGAAGCAGTAGTACTGTACACCATCACTTTTCCGGCCGAACTAAAATCACCGGCATCCATGACATATAATTCTGAAGTACTGCTGTTAAAAGTCAGACCGTAAACAGAACGCCCGGCTTCAAGTGTTACAAACTCAGATATAACTCCGTCCATGCCCATTTTGTATATGATATTATTTCCCAGAGAGAAATACAGGAGTCCTGTCAGAGAGCTGTAAACCATAGACCCGCCATAGCTGCCGTTGTCTAAATCAAAGGTTTTTTCTACCTTATTTGAATCCGTTTCTATGATGTGGATCTTTCCTTTTTCTATCACAGCACCGGTATTCCAGTCTATGACGCCGGTGCATAATACTGCCAGTTTTCCGCTACCTGCGTTTACTACCTTGCTCAATCCACTGGCAGTGCTGATAGAATCGCTGAGAGAATCTTTATCCGTATTGACAACCATTATTTTGTTGTCGAAAGTGGAGATAAATACTTTCTTACCCGACACTGCCATCTGATCGCTGTTGTGATTGATGTCTATATTGCCTGATAAACTCATACCACCGGTATTTAATATCTTGATTGAATTGCTGTACAGATTACTTACATAAGCTCTCCCGCCTCCAAGCTCCAGAATATATCTCGGTGAAACGGTGCTGATAGTGGCAACCGATTTAAAATCGCTCTTTTTAAGCACTTCAATTTTGTTCGAATTGTTGACGGCGATAAAAACATGATCGCCTATCATACTCAGCGATTGAACCACATCACCTATTGGTCTGTCGTTGGCTTTTTTGAAAGCATCGAAATAAGTCTTGTCGCCGGGCTTATAGATACCAACGCTGCCGTTTGACTTGCCGAAAGCGCCCTCGTTGACTACAACAACACCTTTGTAATTTTCTGTCTCTACCTCTACATTGCTGTCTTTTTTACAGGATGAGAAAGTAAGTAATACTGCTGCTATCAACAGACTGCGGAAAATGGTATATTTATTCATAATTGATATTTATTTTATAAGTGATGAGATAATTGCGCAAGGGCATTGGTCTGTATTCAAAAACCGTGTAGGATTTATTTAGCAGATTATTGACACTGAATTCGAGCACTGAACTGAATTTTTTAAAATTCAAATTTCTTGAAACACCTGTGTTGAGAAGGAAGAACGAATTCAAATAATTATCGGGATGGTTGTCGGGTCCGGTATATCTGCCTCCCGTATAAGTGGCAACCGTATTCAGTCTGTACTTGCCAGCAGATAGCTGAACTGTAGCCGAACCTGTGTGCAGGGGCGTGTACATGAGAATCTTTCCGGTGTTTGATTTGTCTTCTCCGTAAACATCCGAGTTAACACTTCTGACGTACTGGTAACGGCCGAAAAATCTCAGAGCCAGTTTTGGATTGAAAGTGTATCTGGCATCGAGGGCCAGTTCGGCGCCGTGACTTTGCACCTGTTTGGCATTGATAGCTTTCCAGTTTGACGATGCGGCATCAGGTATCCACATGATCCAGTTATCAATGCGGTGCATAAACACGGTAGCCCCGGTTTTAATGTATTTGGTTTTATACTCAATGCTAAGCTCTGCTTTTTTTCCTTTCTCCGGTTCCAGTTTCGGATTGCCTCCGGGCAACCAGTATAAATCGTTGAATGAAGGGATGCGGTAAGTAACAGCGGCATTGCCTTTCAGTTTGTACTTTTTATTCAACTGCCATTCAAAACCAAAATCGGGACTGAGGGGTGCGGTGTTGCCGTTGGCTATTAGCTGTCGCGCTGCCAAACTAAGTCGCAAATTCGGATTCAAGAGTTGAAAACTCAATCTGTTGATCAGCGAAAACAAATGTCTGTTGATGCCGCTGCGGTATCCGTCTGTTTCGGCATGCTGACGGGTGTAATTGACCGAGGCCAGATATTCAATTCCTTTTTTCAACTGCAGTTTATACTCCGACTCCGCGATATAAGATAAGGCGTCGTTAAATGCCGGCTGAAGCAGTTTATTGTAGTAGTTGATTTCTTCACTGATAAATGCCAGCCTGCTGTTGAGCGAAGATTTTGTACCAGACTTAAATTCGTGTCTGATGACCGCCATGGTATTGAAATCATCCTGCCTTTCTTCGGCATTTGCAGAGGCGCCCATTACAGGAGGTAATTGCCTCCCGGTTTCCAGATGCATGATATTGGCATAAAGGGTATGACCTTGTTTGAACCTGTATCCGAATTCCTGCATGAAACCGGTTTGATGAAAACGGTTGTTAAGCATTTTTTCGAAGGGTTTATCTGCAAGGAAAATATTGCGGTAAAGAAAATTGTTATCGGCAGTTCGCAGCAGAAAGCGCGTGGTACTGCTGAATTTTTTATAGCCGGTCGAAAATCCTGCTCCATAATTCTGTTGATTGTAAGAGCCGTATCCGAATTCAGTAAATACGCGATTGAGCTTGCCAATCTCATTGTTCAACAAAATAGCTCCCGCAATAGCTCCGTTGCCACTTGTATTGGCATTGGCCCCGG
The DNA here is from genome assembly GCA_964600345.1 of uncultured Chitinophaga sp. Taxonomy (GTDB): domain Bacteria; phylum Bacteroidota; class Bacteroidia; order NS11-12g; family UBA955; genus JABMMZ01. The sequence goes on from CAZRKA010000038.1 coordinate 14,912, forward strand.
TTTCTATGGCTGCCTGATCGATGAAAAAAGCCGGCAATAAATTGAGGTCCATATTGCTGTTCATGGAGCTCTGCAGATTAATGCCGTTCCACATCACCGCCGTATGCTGCGCTCCCATTCCGCGCATAGAAGTACTGGCCAGACTACCCGGACTGTAATATTTGACAAACAATGCGCTGTTGCGGTTCAGAATATCTGCCAGACTGCCGTCCTGCGCAGGAGGCAGATTGATGCGCAAGGCTCCCGGACTGATTATATTTCTGCTGGCAATGAGTTCGAAATTCTTCCATACCGCCGTATCGTCTCCTTTGGCCTGCTGAGTGGCAGGATAAAGGGCAAAGAGTAATATGGCGCAAACTGCTCGCATAATTATTGCTCAATAAAAACGGGGAAAAGAAATGCTCAATATCAAAATTGATACATCCCAGACCTTTTCTCCGAAAGTCTTGAAACATGATTGGCAAAGGCAGGTCTTCTGACTTACTCCTAAATTTTTCCGCACCTTCCCGTCCGCCTGAGGCGGACAGTGGTTACAGGCAGAAAAATGTACCATATGGTACAGGAGATCACAGCATCGGGAAATGTCCGGGATTTACACCCTGGTTCCCTTTTCATCCTTTATTAAACCTTGTGAACTATGCAGTAAATACTGATACTGCGGTCCAAAAAACATCTAACTCAGGAACCGTTACCGGGTGCAAATATATATTTAAAAACAATTTTAACATAATTTTGTTTATCTTTTCTTGAACAGGAGGGAGAGGAGAGGAGGAGAAGATAGAAAGAGGAGGAGAGGAGAAGAGTAGAGGATAGATGAAAGCTTGCCCTATGGCGTGCGACGAAAGAGACTCTGTTACAGAGATGATAGATGGTATTGCCCCCGACTTCAGTCGGGGGTTAACGTTATTGACGAAATGGGCTTTAGCCCTGTAGCTAATGTTGCGATGCTAGAAAGAAAAAAGATGATAGCTTGCCCAATGTCTGTTAGTAGTACTTTTCTATAGGTAAGGTGATTCATTTGGAAACGCAATTGTCGCACCAATGATGATCTTTAGACACGACTAAGCACCGACTTCAGTCGGGGGACATCGAACTACAAATAATCCTTATAAACATGAATCAACCTACACTGAAGCTTCGATGGACGATTTCGCAGAGACGGATACCGGCCCTGTAAGGGCTGCATATCATAGCCCGGGGGTGCAGCCCCGGGTATTAATCCAACCCGACACCATCGCCCTGCAGGGGCGACACAAGATCCGTATAGATGGTATATGTTATAATTCCATTTATCAATTCATCAGTTTATCAATTCATCAGTTTATCAATTCATCAGTTCATCAATTCACCAGTTTATCAATTTACCAGTTTATCAATTTACCAGTTTATCAATTTATCAATTTACCAGTTCTTCAATTCACCCATGAATGTATAATCCAATATACACACCCTTTTAAACTTCATGATAATTACTATATTTTTGCAAGGATGCGAATTTTACTGTTTACTGCATGCCTTTTAACGGGACTGAAGCTATCGGCGCAAAGTGAGACTGTGGTGAAGGGAAAGATCACCGATCTTAAAACCAATGAGGCAATTACAGGTGCCAATATCATTTTTGCAGGAACCGAAGATCAGTTCAGCTCTAATTTCGACGGTGTATTTACTGCCCGTACTACTCAGGCCTCCGATACATTGATCATCTCTTATGTAGGTTATGAAACTCAACGAATACCTGTTATAAGAGGTACTACACAAACCATTCAGGTGAGAATGGTGGTTAAAGAGGTGGTGTTTGCAGGCGTTAAAACTGTCAACAAAGTCAACAGGGCTATCAGGATTATCGAGAACGCGCAAAAGAACAAACATCTTTACAATATCGAACAGCTTAATTCATACGAGTGCGAGAGTTTTACTAAGATTCAGATTGCTGTTAACAATGTATCTGAAGAATTAAAGAACAAGAAACTGCTCAAGAGTGTGGAAGGTATTTTCGATACCATGTCTTACCTCAGCGAAGACAAAGGCAAACAGGTACTGCCCATTTTCCTTTCAGAGAATCTCAGTAATTTCTACTACAATAAAAATCCACATCAGAACAAGGAAGTGATACTGGCCTCGCGTGTTAAAGGTGTAGGTGTTGAAGACGGAACCTTTCTCTCTCAGTTGCTTGGTTCTACCTTTCAGCAGTATAATTTCAACGACAATATATTGCCCATACTGGAAAAGAATTTCATCTCCCCTATCAGCAAGTCGTCGCTTACCTATTACAATTTCAAACTGATAGGTTCCAGCTATCCCGGCGGCAGCTCACGCAAATTGTATCAGATTGAGGTAACACCCAAGAATCCGCTGGATCTGGTATTTACCGGCTATATATGGATAGAAGATTCGACTTTCGCATTGCGCAAACTGACACTCAGTATTACCAACAAAGCCAATTTAAACTTTGTCGAAAAGCTCAAGATCACTCAGGAGCTGGAACCGAGTACTGCCGGCGCCTATATTCCTGTTAAGACGCGTATCCTGATAGACATCGCAGAAATTTCGAAGAAGTCTGCCGGCATGATAGCGCTGTTCAACAACTCCTACCGCAAGGTGGAAGTTAATAAGGAACGTTCGCCCAAATTCTTCGACTATCCCATCACGCTGCAGGAAGACGCCGGCCAGAAAACGGAAGAGTTCTGGGACAGTATGCGCCACGAAGAACTGACCTTAGACGAAAAACGAGCCCTGGCCAAAATCGATACCCTTACCAACGTCAAAGTCATTAAGAACTACGTCGAGTTTATCAATATCATCTTCAACGGATACAAGTCTATCGGCAAGTTCGACTTCGGACCCTATGCCCTGCTTTACGGTTATAATGTGCTGGAAGGTCACCGCATAAGAGTTGGCGCCAAAACCAATTATTCCTTTTCAAAGCAATATATATTCGGCGGTTATGCAGCTTATGGTTTACTGGATCAGCAATGGAAATACAAACTGCAGGCAGAAAAAGTGCTGAGCCGCAAACACTGGACCATGACCGGCATATCTTATAAAAAGGATGTTGAACAGATCGGCGTGACAGACGATTACTACGGCAGCAGCAATCTCTTTACTGCTGTTTCCGTATTTGCCGCCAGTCAGCTCAACCGCAGCAAGGAATCCAAGTTCTGGTTCAATTCCGAATTCATCAAAGGCTGGAATGTGAAGCTGGTATTACTGCATAAGGAATATCTGTTCGAACCCGTCAAACAATTCAACTTCGCTTACCTCGAGAATCTGAACGACAGCAATGCCATATCCAGTAATTTCACCAACGCTACAGCAACCGTTGGTTTGCGCTGGGCACCTAAAGAATACTACCTCCAAAACGACAACGAAAGAGTAAGACAATCCAAACCCGGCGGACTTGCCCTCTCCATTAATTATACGCGAGGATTTAAAGGCATACTGGGCAGCAGGTTCGATTACAACCGCGTTACTGCCAGTGTTGAAAAAGGTTTGAGTTTTGGTTACTGGGGACGGACAGACTTTACCCTCTCGGCCACCAAAATATTTGAAACCCTTCCCTACCCGCTGCTGGAAGTGCACCGAGGCAACCAGTCATTCGTTTACAGCACCTCTGCTTACAACCTGATGAACTTCTTCGAATTCATCACCGACAAAAGCCTTTTCTTTAAAATGGAACACCATTTCAACGGCGCCATCTTCAACCGCATACCGCTGATGAAAAAACTGAAATGGCGCGAGTTAATAGAAGGCCGTGCCGTGCTTGGCAGCATCAGCCGGAATAATATAGGACTGATTCCACACTACGACAATTTCGAGAGAGTTGTTAGTTCAATCGACAATAAAATTAACCGCGAGCCTTATGTTGAAGTAGCCTACGGCATTGAAAACATCTTCAAGGTGCTGCAGGTGGTGGCTGTTCACCGCATTACCCACCTCAACGCCACAGGAGTCAGAAAATTCGGTCTGAAGGTGGGACTGAGTGTATCCTTCTAGATTAAACATTGTTCCTTCGCTTTTTTAAAATTTAATCTGTTAACGGGCTTTAGAGAATAAACCACTTACAACATTAAATACTCATCCTTATTAGGTTTTCGGAAGAAAACATTGCTTAGGTTGAGTTATACCATACTCTGAGATTTGTGTGATAGCGAAAAACTTTCCGGTTTAGGTATATTTGCCCAATGAAAGTCCTCATCGTCATTCCATCACGTTTCGGCTCCAGCCGTTTTGAAGGCAAACCCCTGGTGGACATTGCCGGAAAATCGCTGGTGCAGAGGACTTATCTGCAGGCTTTGAAAACCGGGCTCGACGCCAGAGTCGTAGTAGCAACCGACGATGAAAGGATATACAATCACGTGAGCGCTTTCGGCGATTGTGTGATGACTTCTGAAACACATAAGAGCGGAACAGACCGCTGTTTTGAAGTTGCCGAAAAAATCAATGACTCATTCGATGTGCTTATCAATCTGCAGGGCGACGAGCCTTTTATATTGCCTGAGCAAATCGAATTGCTTGCTTCCGCATTCCATGATAAGGCAGTTGACATTGCAACCCTAAAAAAACCCATCAGCAGTAAAGAAGATCTGTTTAACCCCAATATTGTCAAAGTGCTGAGCAGAACCGACGAAACAGCCATTTATTTCTCAAGACAAGCCATTCCTTATTTGCGGGGAACAGAGAGCAACGACTGGGCAACACAATTTCAGTATTTCAGACATGTCGGCATTTACGCTTTCAGATACAGTGCCATCGATGCGCTGAAAGCACTGCCGGAAAGCAGACTCGAACTGGCAGAGAGTCTGGAGCAGTTGCGCTGGCTGGAAAACGGATTCAGAATACATACTGCCGAAACGGATTTTATTAGTCCTGCCATTGACAGTCCCGAAGACCTGCTTACTGTTGACAATTTCTTGAAACTTAATCCGCAAATGGTTTAAAAAAAAGACCTACCTTTGTCATCCGGTTATCTGCTCCATCTGTACTTGTTAATTCTCGGTTTTTACAAGATTGTTTTTAAGCAATTGCAGGATTTCATTTAACCACTTTTTTATTATATGGAACAGAAATGTAAATACGTTTTCGTAACCGGTGGCGTTACTTCTTCATTGGGCAAAGGCATCATCTCGGCATCACTGGCAAAACTGCTTCAGGCCAGAGGTTACCGTGTCACCATTCAAAAATTCGACCCTTATATCAACGTTGATCCGGGAACACTGAACCCATACGAACACGGCGAATGTTATGTCACCGAAGACGGTGCCGAAACCGATCTCGATCTGGGACATTACGAGCGTTTTCTGAATGTTCCAACCTCACAGGCCAACAACGTAACCACAGGAAGAATATACCAGACTGTTATAGAAAACGAAAGAAGAGGTGATTACCTCGGAAAGACAGTTCAGGTAGTACCGCATATTACCGATGAAATAAAAAGACGCATGAAGCTGCTCGGAGAATCGGGCAATTTCGATATCGTCATCACCGAAATAGGCGGAACTGTCGGCGACATCGAATCCCTTCCCTTCATCGAGTCTGTCAGACAGTTGCAGTGGGAGCTCGGCGAAGACAATGCCATTGTAATTCACCTGACTTTGATTCCCTACCTTTCTGCAGCAGGAGAACTCAAAACCAAACCCACCCAGCACTCAGTCCGTTTCCTTCTGGAGAGCGGTGTGCAGCCCGATATACTCGTATGCCGCACAGAGCATCCGCTCAATGCCGACATACGCCGCAAGGTGGCATTATTTTGCAATGTCAATGTGAATGCCGTTATAGAAAGCATAGATGTCAGCACCATTTACGAAGTGCCTTTGCTGATGCTGAAGGAAAAGCTGGACAAGGTAGTACTTTCAAAACTCAAACTGGCCTCCAAGCAGGATCCTTTGCTGGAACAATGGAAAGAATTCCTTTCTCATGTCAAACATCCTAAAAACGAAGTACAGATAGCACTGGTAGGTAAATACGTTGAATTGCCGGATGCCTATAAATCGATTAACGAAGCCTTTATACATGCCGGTGCAGCCAACGAGTGTTCGGTGAAAGTAAAATATGTACACAGTGAACTGCTGACCGATGAAAATGTGGCTGAAAAACTCAAGAACTTCCAGGGCATACTGGTTGCTCCCGGTTTCGGCGGACGCGGTATAGACGGTAAACTCACGGCCATTAAATACGCTCGTGAAAACAATGTCCCTTTCTTTGGCATTTGTCTGGGCATGCAGTGCAGTGTCATCGAATTTGCAAGGAATGTACTGGGTCATAAAGAGGCACACAGTACCGAGATGAACGATGGCAGCAAATACCCTGTGATCGACATGATGAGCGAACAGAAAAAAGTAACCCAGAAAGGCGGTACCATGCGACTAGGCTCATACGATTGCAATCTGGTAAAAGGATCGCTCGCAGCGAGGATATACGGCAAGAGCAAGATAAGCGAGCGCCATAGACACCGCTACGAATTCAACAATAAATATACGGCCGCTTTCGAAAAGCACGGCATGATGATAACCGGTACCAACCCCGAAACAGGACTTGCCGAAATAGTCGAAATCCCCAAACATCCGTTTTACATCGGCGTGCAATTCCACCCCGAGCTCAAGAGCACAGTCGAGAACCCCCACCCTATCTTTGTCAAATTCATCAAGAAGGCGATGGAGTTGAAGGGGTAATAAGATTGGATGATAATTTTAACTATTGTATGATATGACTGTTGACAAGTTCAATGCTTAGTTTACTTTCATATTTTACCTGTTTAATCAGCCCGTAATGCTTTGCATAATACAATAATGAATAATATTCAGCATAATATGGCCGTGTATCTAATACATCAAAATATGCATTGGAACTTTCTATTTTAAATACCTGGACATTTGTATAATATTTACCGGTAACAGTTAGTGATGTGTCTTTTATCACTAAATCTATATCTGTTCTTGAATGTAATTTTGACGGTGTTACAAAACATTGTGTAAAATAACCTTCACTTCTTATTTTTTCCCAAACGGCATTCTCAATTAACGGTGAAGGTGGGGAACCACCTGCATCAGGGTTTTCAACTCTGGCATACCAATCGTAATTATAAGGATATTTTTTACTACGAGTTCTAACCAAAGCATGTTCACAGGTATAAATTCTTTGATATGAATATCCCTCAGAACCTTTTGAAACTATGGTATCCAATTTGGATTGATGAACGGTAATAGTATCCAATTCGTTTGTA
>CAZRKA010000039.1:0-22065 GCA_964600345.1 uncultured Chitinophaga sp.
GCCGCCGGAGGAAGCACGTAAGAAAAGTCGTATGTGTACACAGAATTGGGACTAACCAGTTCAGGTATTATACCCGGAACTCCCCAGACACCGCCGGGACTGGCCTTATGGACAAAACTGTGCAGGTATCCGTCCATATACTCAAGTTCATTGTATAAAGGGTGACTGCTGCCACCGACACCTCCCCCGTTGTGGAATTTACTATAGAAATTATTCTGACTCCAGATATTCGGGTTAGCTGAACCTCTTATTGTGTTTTCTGTTACTATGCTGCCAATTCTCAAATTGCCATACCAATAGTCCAGAAACCTGACGCTGATACGGTAAGTAATTGTTCTTGTCTGCGGATTGTAAAGCTTTAAACCAACAGAAATCTCTGCCGGCGCTCTGACATTTAACCTTGAATTAATTTCGTTTAACCAGGTGCTGTTACTGCCGAGCTGAACTTTGCGGTCGAGCATGGCATCAGGATAACTTTTGATATAAGGAATCAGGAAATTATATGCGTCCTGATTAGACATGCTGTCATCGAAATGGTAAGAAACGGGAATAACTCTTTTGCCGTGCAATTCAACAGCCTTGCTTACCAGTAAATGGGCATCAGGGCAATAACCGCACCAGGCTCCGGTGCCCTCTTCCAGGAGTATATTTCTATCTGTAGTGACATTATTATTGCGAAGTATAGTAAAGGTAAAATGACTATTGGCATCGTTGCCATCAGGAAAATTATCGGGAAGCGAAAGCCAGAAATTCAGGTCATTCAGGCTTCCGGCTGCTCCCCCCTGCCAGGAGAATGGATGATTAAAGGTCATTGATCCCCTTCCATCCGGCAAAAGATTTAGCTGATCAATAAGGAAAGAAACTGTGTCGCCGCCATTTGCAGAATAATTAAGCATATAGGAATGAATTTCCCTGCTTCCCCAGTTTGACATGGTTCCCGTAAAATTGACAATTGCATTGACAGGATAAATTTTAGCCAGCTTCATGTCTTTTATAACTACATCATACTCCGGTTGAACACCGTACCTGATCTGGTAAACAATAAACTTTGTAAGGTCAAACGAAAACTGGAAAGGAAGCAAACTCAGCGAATCGTACAATAGAAATTTCTGAGTATCCAAAGCCGAATTACATCCTATAGCACCTTTAATATCTTTATTTCCATAAGGACTGTAAACCAAATCGAATCTTCCTTCATTCCCTTCATGAAGTATGATGGCAAATGCATATATAGAAGCGTTATTAACGGGTTTGTCAAACAAATCATTGGCCAGGCTAAGTCCGTAATACTGTATGATATGTCGTCTGTTTGGTGCCTGACCTACTGTATATGAAAAAACCTGAGTTCCTATGCCGTCATTTGGCTGAGGCAGTTTCTGCAGTTTAAAATCCCTGCCAAAAACAACTATGCTCTTCTCAGGCAGACCGGTATCCGGAATCTCTGCGTTAGTGTTTAGAGTATCGAAAGTGAGATATCCATTCTCGCATACTTTATAAGCAGTGAATGCCTCACCATTAAAATAAAAACTGAATGGGATTTGTGCGACTTTTGAAAGCACCTGGCTTGAAGGCTGATTGAGCAAAATTGTCTTCTCGGGATCATATACTTTATCAAGAAAATAACCCGAAGGCAATGCTCCATCATTTCTGATGGCATAATATTTCTGTGCAATGGTTGTTTTCAACCCCGCAAGCATTATTAGTACGAACAGAAATAACCTCATATCAGATTAACAATTATATGTCAAAAAAGGCGTAAAAAAAAGTCCCGTAAATTAAACGGGACTTTTTGTAATGATTTATCAGTTGAAATTATATTGGTTTTCTGACACCGTTTACAAATGAGTATTTGCCACTGTCTTCTTTTTTCCAAACGATTGCAGTAACAAAAAGATTTGAGGTGTTGTTCTGATCCCACATGAATACATCCCAGCCTGCAGGCATCATTGTAGTTTTATTATCTGCAACATAAGTAAGCTCGGTATTGACAAATTTACCGGCAGCTATTGAACCGCTAATAATGGCGTTACCGAAAGTTTTGTTCAGACCTGCAAGTGAACCTGCAGTTTCTTTTGCATTGGTAATCGGATATGCTCTGATGATGTTGTCGTGTGTGTAAGAGTTCTGGTAAGTACCTCCAACATTCTGACGGTGGTTGATGCCGTTTTGAGTGATGAACATAGTGATAAAGTATTCACCATTGGTTTCTTTGAAGAACTTGGTGGTAGTTTTGGCTACAAAACCGTTGGCATTTTTAGTGATACCAAATTCGATATTGGCAACCGGACTGATGCTGTTAAAGGCATTGGCATCGTTTACCATAGTAGCTTGTGAACCACCGGCATAACCGCTTTTGTTGTTCACGCAAAGTGTTGGGTATCCGCCAACAGTAATTCCCTGAAGAGAAGAAGTGAATTCAGACAGATGTCTTGCGTAATAAGGGGTATCGTTTGATGGCTTGTACTGAACAGCAGACAATTCGCTCTGACCGCCCTGAATGGCAAATGGCAACGCATTGTCGCCAAGTGATGTTTCGGCAGAATGGAAAGTCGGATGACCCCAAAGTCCGCAGTAGGTACACCAGGTAGCAGTGAAATTGAACATCAGTGAACGCTGCTTTTGTTCAGGCTCAAACCAGGCAGTTTCATTGCTGTTTCCGCCTGAAGGACCGCTTTCTTTCTTTTTACAGCCTGTAAACACAATGGCAGTAATGGCAACTGCCGTAAATAACAAGGATAGTTTTTTCATTTGATTGAATTTAAAAATAATGTCCAAATATAATTAAAATTCGTTAAAACAAAAAAGTCCCGGATCATTTTCCGGGACTTTTGACTATAAGATTACAATTGACTTATTTAACATCAACTTCAACAGCGTTCAGGATATTGGTCTGACCCTGAGCTACGAAGGCTACAACTTTCAGATTATCAACTACAACAGCTCCGCCACCTTCAACTGCTGTTCCATGATAATCGTTAGGTACTGTATAAGTGTAAGTTTTAGTGATTTTGCTGCCTACTGTTTTAGACTCAGTAATCACTTCACCCCACTGTCCGGTAAGGAAATCGCGCACTACGTGGTTTTGCTCGTAGTTGTTAGGATCAGGCATTCCACCTGATTGTTTGGAGAACAGGTGATCCTGTACCAGAAGTACATTCAGGTTATTAGGACCGGCTTCCTCTGCTGTATAATACATATCAACTTTAACAGTCAGAAGTCTGCTTGAAGCATCAAAGGTCGCTTTTGCACCGATGTTAACCGGAGCAGGCATAGCAAACACTTTGTTGGCAGCTGTAGCCCATGATCCTCTGCTCATTGCGTAACCATTGGCAATCTGGGGAGTTACTCCAAGAGTAGAGCAAAGCATTCTGTTGATTGTTCCGGCAGGAAATCCTGAAACTTTAGCCTGAGTAACCAGAGCAGTACCGAATGCAGTAGTGAAATTAGCCCAACCTGTAGCAGGAGTGGCATAAGAACCGGCGTGAACGGCAAGGATGATGAACTTACCCGGATTGGCATCTGCAACAGCTTTTGCTCTCACATGTCCATCAGGGCAATATCCGCATCTAACACCGGTAAAATCTTCTAGTACACTCACTCTGTTCTGTGGAGTGGTAGACGCCAGAAATTCGGAGTTTGTGTTGTTGTTGTCATTTCCGGTGCCTGTTTCTTCTTTTTTACATCCGGAAAACAATACCGCGATAATGCTCACGGCCGACAAAATGTAAGTAATTCTTCTCATAATAACTTGATTAATGATTCAAACTTAGAAAAAATAATCCGATGTTGAAACAAAAAATTAAATTTTTTTCATCTCAGTATCCACAAGTCCTGCAATTGTTTGAAATACAGAATGTTGCAAACAGTACACCATATCCTCTTCATGATGCAAATGCGAAAGCCGTCTGTAATGTGATGATTTTTTAAGATAGGTAACCAGATCCGGCCTTGCCAGATTGTATATATCCATGGACATAAGCGCTGCATCGCAATCAATACTGCACTCAGTTTTACTTTTTATTGATAAGGCAAGTGCGCCGGCATATAGTGTATCTTCAAGATTGAAACTGTCTTTCCATCCGGCACACAACAATACCACATTATGTCCGTCGGCGGCTAGCCATTCGGATACCGCTTCAAGATTAAGAAAACTGCCGCTGAGAACATTTCGGGCACCATCGTTGGCTACAGCCTCGATACATTTGGTACCATTGGTAGTTGTAAGGGCAATTTTCCTGCCCTTAACTGCCCCGTTCATGCATTCGAACGGCGAATTACCCAAATCAAAACCATCCAGTTTTCTGCCGTCTCTTTCCGCTGCGGTAAGGTATCCTCTCTTTCCGTATTCAAGTGCCAGTTCGGTTGAGTGTATGGCCTTAACAGATTCTGCACCTTCGTGAATGGCAGTGCAGATTGTAGACGTAGCTCTGAGAATATCGATGACCACCACATTGGCACCTTTTATATCTGATAAATGCAAAAGTGCCGGACTTAATACCACTTCAATGCTGATCATTCCACAATAGTAGATATCTATTTATCAAAATTCAAATTTTTTAATTCTAATTTTGAACATAGATGCGAGTCAGTCAATTGATACTTATATATATGTGTATGGCGTTTCAGGTAAATCATGCCAATGGGAACGGACCGGATACCTGTGCAGCAAACGGCATAAAACAGATGTCTGCCGGCAACTACTCCGCCGCCATCAAGACTTTCGAAAATTGCCTGAGTGCAGACCCCGCAAATGCCCGACTTTATTTTCAGAAAGGCACCTGCTACCTGCTGCTTAAAAAACCGGGAATTGCACTGGTAGACTTTAATCAGGCACTATTGCTGGATTCCACGCTATATGAGACTTTTTACAACAGAGGCCTTGCTCAACAGGCGCTCAGCAATTACACATTTGCGGAAGCCGATTTTCTTATTTACCGTTCACGTGTACCCGGCGACCACAAAGCGATAAAGAATCTTGCCATACTGATGGAAGATATGCTGGACTATAATGCTGCCGTAAAATACTACAGCGATTATCTCAGTTTGTATCCGGAAGATGTTCAGGTCAGAAAATCGAGGGCGCTTACTTATGCTTCGCTGAACAGGGTTAAAGATGCCATTGCCGATCTGGATATCTGTTTGAAACCAAATATCAGTGATACCTCTATACTCATGTGTAAAGGCAATGTCTATTTTGATGCACTTATGTTTGATGAAGCTATCGACGCTTACAATGTTGTACTTTTTACTTATCCTGAATTCAGAGCGGCTTTGCTCAACAGAGCCGACGCATATAACTCTGCCGGAAGATACGAAGAAGCAGTTCGCGATTACACTAAACTCAGCCTGAATGATAAATACAATGCTGAAAATTATTTCAATCTCGGATTCTGCTATCTTCAGTTAAACAGGAATCAGGATGCGGTAATTTATTTTGGCAAGGCACTGGATACTGATTACCCGAACATTGGATTGCTGTTAACCCTTAGAGGAGTTGCTTATAACAATATGAAAATGCAGCAGGAAGCCTGTTCTGACTGGCAAAAAGCAATTAATACAGGATATAAAGATGCTACGGCTTATCTCAAAAACTATTGTAAGTAATCAGGAATTGATTCCTTTAAATATTCTGAAACCGGCCAGACCCCATTTCTGAAGACGGTATTGCATGGAAACACTTAATACCCCAAGCCCGTATATACTGCTTCGCTTGAAATTTATACTGCTGGCTTCGTCAAAATACTTGGTAGGGCAAGTCAGTTCGCCTATTTCAAAGCCTGCGTAAAATATCTGGGCTATCATTTGATTGTCGAAAATAAAATCGTCTGAGTTAAGCTCTATATCAATTTTATCAAATACTTTTTTATCAAATGCGCGGTAACCTGTGTGGTATTCGGATAATTTCTGCCCCATCATGATGTTCTGAAAAAGCGTCAGCATCCTGTTGGCAATGTATTTATACAATGGCATGCCCCCTTTAAGGGCGCCCTTACCCAATATCCTGCTGCCAAAAGCCACCGGATATACTTCGTTGGCAATCATATACGACATACTTTCAATCAGCTTCGGCGTATACTGATAATCGGGATGTAACATTACTATGATATCGGCACCAATTGTCAGCGCCTTTGAATAACACGATTTCTGGTTTCCGCCATAGCCTCGGTTAATTTCATGCTGAACAATATGCTTAATTCCCAGCTCTTTGGCCTTTTGAATGGTTTCATCGCTGCTCTTGTCGTCTACCAAAACCACTTCGTCGACTATTTCGAAAGGTATTTCTCTGTAGGTTTTCTCGAGCGTAGCCGCTGCATTATAAGCAGGCAGTACAACAGCAATCTTTTTACCTCTGATCATAAAGACCGCAAAAATACCTGTTTATAATAGAAAATTAATATTTAAATATTTGTCTATACCCGAAACATCCATTAAAATTGAATCATGAAAAACTACTTAATAGAATTCAGGGATCAGGTTTTTGGAGGAGCTATGTCCTTGTATAAAAGGATATTCCTATCATACATCTTGTTAAATATAGTGATAGGTGTACTTGCTGCTGCTGTTCTGATTCCACTGATGCTTAAATTTCTCGGCTGGGACATCAGTTTTCTTTTAAATCTTCAGGATACTATGAAAGAAATGAATCAACAAATAATTGAAGGAGCTGACCCAGGCACATTATTTGGCGATCTCGTTACCGAAATGCATTTTGAGTATCTGATACCGGTTTTAATAATAGGTTTACTCTATGTCCCCTGGAGCATTAACCTCTATTACTCCTTAAATGACAATGAAATCAGAAATTCCGAAAACGGGATTCTTAAAGCTATCCGCAAGTCGTTTTCTATAAATGTTTTCAGAATGCTCGCATTGATAATCGTATATTATCTGCTGATGCTCGCTTCTTTAATCATCTTCTTCTTTTTGATAAGTCTGCTGATGGCTGTCAGTAAAGCACTGGGAATTATTGTTGGTTTTGTCGGATTTTTCTTTCTGATTTTCTTTCTCGTCAGATTTGCGATTGCTCCGGCAGCTATGTCGCATGGCAATATGGGAATGGGACAGGCTTTTTCGTACAGCTACAGCAAAATAACCATGAAAAGAGCTGCTCTTCTCACCCTGATGTTTATCGTGATAATTGTTATTCTGGGTATCTGCAGTTCCATCAGTTCTGTGATAGTAAATGCTGTCATTAACCGCAACAATGCAGATCCAATGACTTACCTTATGATCAATCAGATATTCTCGAAAATTTTCGGTGCAATAACAGGGGCATTTTTATATGCAGGAAGCAGTGCCCTTTATTTCAGATACAGTGAAGATGTTGCAGAATCGGAAGCAGGTGACCACCTGGTTGAAGATCAGAACAGAGGCTGACCGTCCATCTCTGCCGGAATTTTGATTTCCATCATTTTTAAGATAGTTGGTGCCACATCGGCCAGTTTTCCTTTTGAAGGTATAGCTTTGCATTTTTCGCTGGTGATAAAGCAGGGAACAGGATTCATACTGTGAGCAGTATTAGGACTACCGTCTGGATTTCTGGCTTCATCTGAATTGCCGTGATCAGCAATTATAATAATCTGATATCCGTTGGCAATTGCTGACTCATATAATTTCTTAACACAGGCATCTACTGTTTCTGCTGCCTTTATAATTGCTTCCCAAACGCCGGTATGTCCAACCATATCTGTATTTGCAAAATTCAGACAAATAAAATCGAATTTATCAGACGCCAACGCATTTAGAATTTTCTCAGTCAAAGGAAGTGCACTCATTTCAGGCTGCAGATCATAGGTAGCCACCTTGGGAGATGGTTCCATTATACGTTCTTCACCTGTAAAAGGTTCTTCCCTTCCTCCCGAAAAGAAAAAGGTAACATGAGGGTATTTTTCTGTTTCAGCGCTTCTCAACTGGGTTTTACCGGCATTACTCAATACTTCTCCAAGCGTGTTGACGACATTGCTGTTTTGAAAAAGTACTCTTACCCCCTTGTAAGTGGTATCGTACTCGGTCATGGTAGCGTACTCAAGTTTCAGTTTTTTCATTCCGTATTCGGGAAAATCAACTTGAGTAAGAGCCTGTGTAATTTGTCTTCCGCGGTCGGTTCTGAAATTGAAACAAAGCACAGCGTCACCCTCTTTAATAGTTGCTATTGGTTTATTGTCTGCATCGCAGATAAATACCGGTTGGATAAATTCGTCGGTAACTTCGTTTTGGTATGAAGATTTAATAGCATCTGTTACATCCCGAAAAGGGCTGCCAACGCCATTAACCATCAAATCGTAAGCCAGCCTGATTCTCTCCCACCGCTTATCCCTGTCCATGGCATAATACCTTCCGATAACAGAGGCTATGACAGCATTACTTCCTTTTATTTCTTTATTTAAACGGCTGAGATAATTTAATCCGCTTTTCGGATCTGTATCCCTCCCGTCTGTAAAGGCGTGTATATAAATTTTCTCTACTTTTTTTTCTGTAAATATTCTGCAAAGTGCAATCAGGTGTTCAAGGCTGCTGTGGACACCACCATCGCTAACAAGCCCTGTCAGATGAAGCGGTTTCGAATTTGAGTTGCAGTAATCTGCTATATCCTGAATTGCCTTTAAATCAGCGGCGCTGCCATCCTCAAATTTCTTATTTATAAGAGCGAGCTGTTGCCATACAATGCGTCCGGCTCCTATATTCATGTGCCCTACTTCACTGTTGCCCATTTGTCCTTCAGGCAATCCGACCGCATTGCCAAAGGTTGTGAGAGTTGTGTTTGGTACCGAATTGTAAAGTGAATCTATAAATGGTGTTTCGGCATTGTATATACCGTCAGTAAAATCGTGTTTCCCTATGCCCCATCCGTCTAGTATCATAAGGAAAACGCGTTGCCTGTTTTGCATGGTGCAAAGTTAAACTTTTCCGGAGTTTAACTTAGGAAAAGTTTAACTTTGCCTTGTGAACCTGCAAAAAATTACTGCCTCGGTCAATTCGATTGTCGTTGAAACGGGCGCCTTTATCTCAAAAGAAAGAAAAACATTCAGCAAATCCAAAGTATCTGACAAAGGTCTCAACCAACTGGTAAGCTTTGTGGATGTGGAGGCCGAAAAAATGCTTGTGAAAGGTCTGGGAGAATTATTGCCTGAAGCAGGTTTCATTACCGAAGAAAACACCTCTGAAATTGGCAGAAAGACACTCAACTGGATTATAGATCCACTTGACGGGACCACTAATTTCATTCACAATGTTCCCGTTTATTCTGTTAGCGTTGCTCTGGCACTTGAAGATGAAATTCTGTCGGGTGCGGTATACGAAATCGGGCGATCAGAATTGTTTTCAGCATGGAAAGACGGCGGTGCCTGGTGCAACGGACAGCCAATAAGAGTGTCTGACGAAACCAAACTAAAGTCGTCTCTTATGGCTACAGGATTTCCTTATTGCGATTTCGAACAGATGGAAGCATACCTGAGTGTTTTAAGAGAATTGATGCAATCTACTCAGGGCTTGAGACGCATGGGCTCGGCTGCGGTCGACCTGGCTTATGTGGCCTGCGGAAGATTTGAAGGTTTCTTCGAATACGGGCTAAACCCATGGGATGTAGCAGCAGGATGTCTCTTGATAAAAGAGGCGGGTGGAAGTATTTCCGACTTTAAGCAGGGAAATGATTTTTTGTTCGGCAAGTCTATTGCAGGAGGTAATACACCGGTGCACGGTTTACTGATGGAAATTATTCAAAAACATTTCTGAATCAGGAAAGCGTCAGCTTCAGATCATTTTCATTTCTGTTATCGAAATTCAAATGTTCGTGCAGAGTAGTAGCCATACTTATACCTACAAAATCGGCCTTAACCGGAAAAAGTCTGTGACTTCTGGATGCCAGCACCGCTACCTGAATTTTTCTGGCGTTTCCCTCTACAAGAGGCACCAGTGCTTTGAGCAGCGTTTTACCGGTATTTAAAACATCATCTACCAATACGACTACTTCATTTGAAATATTATCAGGGTTTTGCTCAGACTTATAAACAGGTTCCGATGTGTCATCGCTAAAATCCACCTGCATCATATTTATTTTCTGAGTGCTGATTTTGGACAACTCCTGAGCAAGCCTTCGGGCAATATAGGATCCGCGCTGCTGTATTCCGGCTATCCAGATCACATCTTCATCCATATTGTTCTCATAAACCTGCCAGGCCAGCCTTGTAAGCTTGTGACTTATCTGGGTATGATTGAGTATAGTATCGCTTTCGGTGATCATTTAAGCATTCAAACCTAAATAAATTTACCCCAAATTCCTAATCTGTTATTGCTTTGATTCCGGGAAGTTCTTTTCCTTCAAAATATTCCAGTAAAGCTCCCCCACCGGTCGAAACATAACTAACCTTGTCGGCGAGTCCGAATTTATGAATAGCGGCAGCGCTGTCTCCTCCACCAATCAGGCTGAAACCACTTTTTCCGGCTACATCTGCTACTGCCTTTGCGACAGCCTTAGTTCCGGCCTCAAAACTGCTCATTTCGAAAACCCCCATAGGTCCGTTCCAGAGCACAGTTTTTGAATTTTCTATCACATCACAAAATTGGGCTATCGCTTTCGGTCCTATATCCAGACCCATGTAATTGTCGGCAATTTCGTTGTTTAGCGCAATGGCTGTATTTGCATCATTAGAAAAATTGTCTGCCACTACGCTGTCTTCTGGTAAATATATTTTGACGCCTTTTTCTTCGGCTTTCTTTAAAAGTTCTATGGTAAGCGGCATGCGGTCTTCTTCGCAGAGCGATTTGCCGATTTTACCGCCTGCGGCTTTCGAAAATGTATAAGCCATACCACCACCAATGATGATATTATCTGCTATTCCCATCAGGTTTTCTATAATCAGCAGTTTATCCGAAACTTTGGCTCCTCCTACAATGGCGGTAAATGGTCTTTCGGGATTATTGAGAATTTTCTGAGCGTTGGCTATTTCGTTGAACATGACATAACCAAAACATTTCCTGCCTTTGAAAAAATCTGCAATTACAGCTGTCGAAGCGTGTGCGCGGTGAGCTGTCCCAAATGCATCATTCACATAAAAGCTTCCGAGTTTTGAGAGCTTTTCAGCGAAAGCCCTGTCCCCTTTTTCTTCTTCCTTATAAAATCTGAGATTCTCCAGTAACAGAATTTCACCCGGCTTAAGTGCAGCCGCCTTTTCAACAGCGCTTTCACCAATACAATCCTCGGCAAAATACACCGGAGCTCCGCTTAATATTCCAATCCTATCCACAATATGTTTAAGGGAGTACTTTTCTACCGGGCCTTCTTTGGGACGACCAAGATGACTCATCAGAATACATGAACCTCCGTCTGACAGCACTTTTTTAATACTCGGGATGGCCGCGGCTATCCGCGAATCGTCGGTAATATTGAAATCGGCGTCAAGCGGCACATTGAAATCTACGCGAATCAGTACTTTTTCTCCTTTGAAATTGAATTGGTCTACAGTTAACATATTCTGAATTAATTTTTTGGTGCGCAAAAATAAGTCAAAATATTATTCTTTAATTTGCAAAAAAAATAAATCTCCCCGGCTTGGGTCTTTCCATTGACAATATTAAGCAACCGATAGACAGTGAACTTGCTGCTTTCGAATCTACTTTCAGTAAAAGCATGAAGACAAATGTGCCATTGCTGAATACCATTATGACCTATATTGTCAAACGCAAGGGAAAGCAGATCAGACCAATGTTTGTATTGTTTTGTTCGCGTCTGCACGGCGAAATAAACGAGAGAACCTACAGAGGCGCCAGTCTGATTGAGCTTCTGCATACTGCTACGCTTGTACACGACGATGTGGTTGACGGCAGTGATATGCGCAGAGGTTTCTTCAGCATTAACGCCTTATGGAAAAACAAAATAGCTGTCCTTGTAGGCGATTTTCTTCTGGCGAAAGGTTTATTGCTCTCAATTGACAACGATGATTTTGATATGCTCAAAATCGTCAGCGACAGTGTAAAAAAAATGAGTGAGGGCGAATTGCTGCAGCTCGAAAAAGCGAGAAGACTGGATATCACCGAAGACATCTATTACGATATTATCACAAAAAAAACTGCCAGTCTGATTGCCAGTTGTTGTGCCATTGGTGCCGCTTCGGCCCACGCTGATAAGGAAACCATTGAAAAAATGAGACAGTTTGGCGAATATACCGGCATTGCTTTTCAGATCAAAGACGACCTTTTTGACTACGGTGATAACAATGTAGGGAAACCTACCGGTCTTGATATCAAAGAGAAAAAAATGACCCTTCCACTGATATTTGCACTCAATAATTCTTCAAAAAACGAACGTCAAACTATCATCAGACTCATTAAAACCGGCCGGGGCAAAAAGAAAGCCGTTAAGGAAGTCATAGATTTTGTGCTCTCAAAAGGCGGGTTTGAATATGCCAGGGAAAGAATGAAAGAATACAGAGACAAGGCTATGGAAATACTCTTAACAATGCCCGACAACCCTTCGCGCAAAAGTTTGTCAGAAATGCTTGACTTTGTCATAGAACGGAAAAAATAATCCGGAAAGAAACCTAAATCGAAAAAGTTTAATTAACTTCGTGTTTAATGTTAAAAGCCTTCGCTTTTTTTGCCGTATTTCTCTTTATGTGCCCGGCACTTAAAGCAGACAGAATATACATACTCAACGGCGACGGATACAACAGGGCTCAGGCTTCCCTTATTACAGCAATTCGCCTCATTGGCCATACAGTATACAATGACAGCACCAACGTTCCTGCCTTGCCGTCCGGATTCAAAACCAGATGTGAAGACTCTGTCAATGGCTACGACTGGCTTCTAATTTTTACAAATAAAAGTATCACAACGCTTCACAATACCATTAAAACATTCATTAAAAACGGAGGTAAGGTGTACATACAGTACGAAGTAACATGCTGTAATGCTTCCTCGCAGGCAGCGGCCGACCTTGTCAGTGCAGTTGTTGGGCTTAGCATTTCAACCAATTCAAATCCTTACATTGCGCTGGGAAGAAGTCCCGGTTGGTTTGTGGCAAATTTCAGTTGTTGTTTTGATACCATTTATGGCCATGCCTATAAGGGCCTTGATGGTGTCCCCCCTCAAAATCAATTCAACGCCAGCAGGGAAATTTCTCCGGCAACTCCTCCTGTCAGCGCCTGTACCAATTTCGGATTTCAGTTCAGAGGATATGAATTTACAGATAATTCCTACCTCGGCGCTATTGTTGGAATGGGTGATGTCAATCTCTGGTATGATGGCAGGGAACCCAGTCAGCCACCGGTGAATCAAAAACTGGTTGAATTCTTTTTCCCGGGCAAAAATTCCACTTGTTACCTTTATCCTCCCGGATGCGGAAAAATCCAATCGCCGGGCAACGGCAAAATTAATATAGGCAATGACACCAGTATTTGCAAAGGGGATAGTCTGGTTCTGAAAGTAAGCAACAGCAACAATTCCCTGCGATGGAACGGAACACTCAGGCAAAATACATTTACAGTTAAGGACAGCGGCGTTTACTTTGCAGACATGGTAACCACCTGTGGAACGGCAAATGACACCATTAAAGTTTCAATTAAAAAACCTCCTCTGCTTGAACTCGGACCAAACGACACAATCTGCAGCGGCAGCGCAGTTATACTCGGTAAAACAGATACATCAAACATCAAATACAGATGGCAGGACGGAAGTACATCATCTGTTTTTATTGCCGATAAACCGGGCCTGTATTTCGTAAGGGCAAGCAACGGATCGTGTACCCGTACCGACAGTATATTTATATTTTTCCATTCAAAACCGCAGCTCAGACTGGGTAATGATACTGTCATTTGCAGCACCATGCCACTGTTACTTAAAAACAAACCCACAATAAAAGTAATCTGGCAGAATCAATTCTTCGACACTGTTTACACGGTCAATAAGGCCGGATTGTACTTTGCTGAATTAAGACACGAATGTGATACAGTTTATGACAGTATCAACATAGATCTTGAATTTCCTCCTAAGGTACGCCTTGGCAACGATACCGCCATTTGCTCAGGAAATAAAGTAATTCTGATTGTCAGCGGCAGCAAAGGAACAATAAAATGGCCCGACAATTCGAATGATACTTTCTTTGTGGCGGATAAAACAGGCAAATACACAGTAAGCATCAGCAATCGCTGTGGTTCTGATTCAGATGATCTCATCCTGGAAGTAACAGTATTTGATCCGTTGAAAATAAGCGGTGACACCCTGCTTTGTCTTAACAAAACCATGCGGATTAATTTATGGGCACCCGGGGTAAAATACCTCTGGCAGGACGGAAGCACCATGCCGTATTACACAATTGAATCCCCCGGATTTTACAAAGTAATCAGAAGCAAAGGTTTTTGTTATGCAACAGACAGTTTTAATGTCAGCTTCACAGATTTGCCATGCGAGTGCTTTATTTATCTGCCTGATGCCTTTTCGCCGAACGACGACGGCAGTAATGATGTATTCGGACCGGTTAGCAACTGCAATAACCTGGACTATACCCTGATGATATACAACCGCTGGGGAGAATTGCTTTTCATCTCGGATGAATCAAATAAAACCTGGAATGGTTTGTACCGTAGCGAAGACGCTCAGATGGATGTCTACATGTATAAACTGGTCTGGAAAGACCCTTATACCGGAATTACGAGATTTAAAGCCGGTACAACAACCTTGCTTCGCTGAGCAGCTCTCATTTTTTTGTTTTTTTGCCCTTTAGACATTCGGGTAAAATCAGTAACTTTGCAGAAAAATTGACGTATGCTATCAAACTCGTATCTAAGCAATGCCGATGTTAACTATATTGACGATCTTTACAAACAATATCAGAGCGATAAAAGCTCGGTTGACTTCGGTTGGCAGAAATTCTTTGAAGGATTTGATTTAGGAGCCGGCAAAAGCATGCCGGGGACTCAGGCTATCAGCGAAGATGCTCTGAAAGAAATCAATGTACTGAATCTGATTAATGCATACAGAACCAGAGGACATCTCTTTACAAAAACCAATCCTGTTCGCGAAAGACGCAAATACAGTCCGACACTCGATCTCGGCAATTACGGATTAAGCGATTCTGATCTGGAAACCACATTCAATGCAGGACATGAACTTGGACTCGGTTCGGCTAAACTGAAAGATATTGTAGCACATCTTAAATCCACCTATTGCGAAAGCATCGGTGCAGAATATATGCATATAGGCGATCCCGTAAGGACCGAATGGCTTAGAAACCTGATGGAAACAACCAGAAATCAGCCTATGTTAAGTATTGAAGAGAAAAAGCAATGCCTTAATAAACTGAATCAGGCAACTGCTTTTGAAAACTTTCTGCACACAAAGTTCATAGGTCAGAAGCGTTTTTCTCTAGAAGGTCTCGAATGTCTGATTCCGGCACTGGACAGTGTCATTCACTACGGCGCTGAGCTGGGTGTAGGAGAATTTGTAATGGGTATGGCTCACAGAGGACGTCTCAATGTGCTGGCCAATATCTTTAACAAATCCTATTCTGATATTTTCAGTGAATTTGAAGGCAAGGTATTTCAGAACGAACAATTTGAAGGTGATGTAAAGTACCACCTGGGATATTCGACAATTGCAAAAACCCCAAGTGGCAAAGAAGTTAAACTTAAACTATCGCCAAATCCATCCCATCTCGAAGCAGTCAACCCGGTTGTTAAAGGGATGGCAAGGGCTAAGCTCGACCATATATACGGCAACGACATCAATAAAATTTGCGCGATACTCATACATGGTGATGCGGCAATTGCCGGACAGGGAATTGTATACGAAGTAGTTCAGATGAGTGGACTTGAGGCCAACCGCATTGGCGGCACCATTCATATAGTCACTAATAACCAGATAGGATTTACCACCAACTATACCGACAGCAGAACCAGTATCTATTGTACAGATGTTGCTAAAACAACCAACTGTCCTGTATTCCATGTCAATGGTGACGATGTTGAAGCGGTGGTTCACACTATAAAAATGGCAATGGCCTACCGAAACAAATTTAACAGTGACATTTTCATTGATTTGCTGGGTTACCGCAAATATGGCCATAACGAAGGTGATGAACCGCGTTTTACTCAGCCGCTTTTATACAAGATTATCTCAACCCACCCTAATCCAAGGGAACTGTACAAAGAAAAACTCATCTCAAGAGGCGAAATTGACGCCGAGATTGCACGCGAAATGGAAGAGCAATTCAAGCAATTGCTTCAGGTTACGCTCGACGATGTGAAACAGAACAAGGCACCCGAATCCAAACTCAGAATAGATGATATCTGGAAAGATTTTCACTTCCCTCTTCCGCAGGATTTTGAATCAAAAGCGAAAACAGGGGTAGATAAGAAAAAGTGGGTAGAACTTGCCAAAGCTATCAATCAGATACCCGAAAGCAATCTTCCTATAAAAAAGGTTCAGCAATTGTATGAAGGCAGACTTAAGATGATTGCCGAAGACTCATACGACTGGGCAATGGGCGAACTGATGGCTTATGCCACTTTGCTTGACGAAGGTCATTCGGTGCGTTTAGCAGGCCAGGACGTTGAAAGGGGAACCTTCAGTCACCGGCATGCACTCCTCAAAAAAGAAGATTCGGAAGCCGAGTACATTCCTCTGCAGAATATAAGGCAGGGACAAGGTCAATTCAATATCTACAATTCACTTTTAAGCGAGTATGCTGAACTTGGATTTGAATACGGGTACAGTACCTCTACGCCAAATCACCTCACCATCTGGGAAGCGCAGTTTGGCGACTTTGCCAATGGTGCTCAGATCATGATAGACCAGTTCATTGCCAGTGCAGGTACCAAATGGGGACAGTACAGCGGACTGGTAATGATGCTGCCTCACGGATATGAAGGTCAGGGACCTGAACATTCTTCTGCAAGACTGGAGCGTTTTCTTCAATTAAGCGCCAACCTGAATATGCAGGTAGTTTACTGTTCAACACCGGCTAATTATTTCCATGCATTGCGCCGTCAGCTCAAACGCGATTTCAGAATTCCCCTGATTGCAATGACTCCAAAAAGTCTTTTAAGACATCCTAAATGTGTCAGCAAAGCAGAAGATTTTACAAATGGTCACTTCATGGAACTCATTCCGGATACTTATGCTGATGCCAAAAAAGTTAAAAGGGTATTACTGTGCACCGGTAAAATATATTACGAGCTTCTGGAAAAACAGGAAGCAGGTAAGCGCAAGGACATTGCCATAGTCAGGCTCGAACAACTCTATCCTTTACCCGAAAAACAATTAAATGATTTGTATGCGCAATACTCAAAAGCAGAGTTTTGTTGGGTGCAGGAAGAACCTCGTAACATGGGTACATGGATGCATCTGGGCAGATACGATTTGCCTTTTGCTTTAAAATATATTGGAAGACGCAGCAGTGCGAGTCCTGCAAGCGGTTTTAAAAAGACACACGATAAAGAACAGCAGGCTATACTGGATGCCGCTTTTGCAGAATAATTTCAGGCTTGAAGCTTTTTTATAAATCATACGGCGAAACCGGAGAAGCAATCTTTATACTTCACGGAATATTCGGAATGCTGGACAACTGGCATAATATTGCCCGGGTACTAGGCGAAAAATACAGAGTATTTACCATTGATGCGCGCAATCACGGCAACTCACCGCATAGCAGTGAAATGAGTTACGACCTGATGTCTGATGATGTGGCAGAACTGGCAAATGATTTAGGCATTAACAAATTTATCCTGATGGGCCATAGTATGGGCGGCAAGACTGCCATGAGTTGTGCCTTGAAATATCCCGACCGCATATTAAAACTTATAATTGTTGATATTGCCCCAAAAGCTTATAAACCGGGACATCTTGGCTATTTCAATGCCTTCAGCGAAATTGACTGGCAACACATGAACAGCAGGAAAGAAATAGACGAAGCGCTCAGTCATTATGAATCCAATCCCGGTGTCAGGTTATTCCTTGCTAAAAATATTGAAAGAAACGAAGCAGGAGGATTTTCAGTAAAAAGCAATATACCCGCATTAAAAGAAGCTTATAATGAAATTGTAGGTCAATTCCCTATGAATGGACTATACAGCAAGCCTGCACTTTTTATTTGCGGAGAAAAATCCTATTATCTCCTCTCAGACGACAAGCCTCTGATTCTGGAGCACTTTCCAAAAGCTGAGTTTAGCGTTATAAGCAATGCAGGTCACTGGGTTCATGCAGACAACCCCATTGCCTTTACAGATACTGTCAAAGAATTCCTGAATCAGTATTAATCCAGGATAAATTTCAAAGAAGCAGTAGATCCGGCATTTCTGAGTATAGCTGTGTATTGACCTGCCGGTAATTCTGACATTTGTATACTGAACATTTCTTCCTGTTCAATTTTCGTCTTTTTCTCAAGTATCATTTTACCACTCATATCATAAATACAAATATGCAGGTCGCCTGCCAACACATTGCACTTCAGAAAATCTGTTCCTTCCGGATTAAACGGATATAAATTCTGTGCAGATGCAAATGCATGGTTGTAAATGCCAAGCTGAGGCGCACTTAGTTCATAAAGAAAATTCCTTACTGTACCTGCTTTTGAGTTTCCGGCACATACATAGGCTTTGCCGTTTAATACAAAAGTGGCATGACCGGCAGAATTGTCTTCGGGATAGTTGTTCATTTGAGTCCAGGTATTATCGGATGGGTTGTAGTAATACCAGTCTTTAAAAGTTGCAGTCCCGCCATCTCGTCCCATACCCATCAGCACATAGTTACCGAGTGCAAAACCTGCCAGATTGTTTCTTTTTCCACCGGGGAAATTCGCTTTCTGAGTCCAGGTGTTGTTATCAGGATTGTATTCGTACATGTCTTCCATATGCTCACCTTCAAATCCACCCATCAGATATGCTTTATGATTAAGACTAACCACACAGGCATAAGAACGGTTCAGTGCAGATTGGGGCAGACTCGCTTTCTGAGACCAGGAGTTTGTTCGAGGATTGTAGGCATAAAGGTCTTTATAACGAGCTACTCCCGGTAAAATTCCGCATGTCACATAGCCGACTGTGTCAATCGAAAACCCTGTGCTGGTATAACGTTGAACAGGACAAGCCGCTATAGCCGACCAGGTATTTGTTGACGGATCGTATTTGTTGAAAGAATAGAATATTTCGGTGGTGTTTAAATTTCTGCCATGACCGACATAAGCATAGTCGCCAATTGTAAAGGCAGATAGTTCTCTTCGGCCTACACCGGGCATGTCTGCTTTCTGCGACCATGTATTGGTACCGGGATCATACTGCCATAGGTCTTTTAAATCATTGGATGCATCATCCATGCCACCGCAGATATAGCCTTTTCCGTTTAAACTGAAACCGACATGGGTTGAGCGGGCAATAGAAATAGATGCCTTTGAGGTCCATACCCCGATAGAGGCAGAAAGATTAATGAAAATCAGGGAGAGAGCTGAAGTAAAAATCAGTTTTTTCATTTGTTTATTGATTGTTTAATAGTGAATCGATTTCGTGAATCTGAATTGTAGGAGGAAAAGTTCCGGACTGCAACTTATGGATGGCAAATGCTGCTATCCTGGCAGCGGAGGCACTGTCTCCGAATCCTGTATTTCCGGAAATAGCCGGAATGGTTTTTTGTTGAATCAGCAATAATGAGTCCTGATAAATATTGTATCCGAAACTGCTGTCTGTATTAATAAATACATTGCTGTAAAATATTCCCGGTTCCGTTTTGAATTCTTTTGCTTCCTGAGTTGAGTTATTAGCTGAATTCTGCTGACAGGACGTAAGAATTGTGAGTACGCAAAATAGAAATCTCATTGAACAAAAATAAGAACTGCCTTTAAAATTTTAAAATTTATTTTGATATCCTGCCTTTTAATATCAGAACAAAGAGTCTGAATAGGTCAAAAGGAAGTCGGTAGAATTTGCGGTTTATCTTCGAAAAAGCTTTGTAAACAGTGGCATCCGAGACTGGGTTAGCTTCGAAATCTGAAACTGATTTGTGCGCCTGTAAATCCATCTCGTATGCTGCAAAAGGTTTTGAGTGTGTCCCCGAATGATCAAGTCCGATATTGGTGATATATGAAGAATACGGGTAAATGCATGCTGCTTTGTTCATGAAATGGTTGTAATCCCAAAGTATAGCCCATGAACTGCTCTTCCCTTCCATTTCTCTTACCAGCATTCTCAGTTTATCTCCACCGCTGCGGTGGTAGGCGGCAAAATGTCTTCTGAAATGATCGAATAGAATCTGCTTATCCCATACAGCCATTTCCCATCGGCTTCGCCAGGTACTCCAACCCCATGAAGAAGCCCTTGGTGCCATAAACATCTCTTTTGAAGTTAAAGCATTTAGTCTTTTTCCGAGCTGAGGTATTATAAATCCGGAAACCGACCATATCTGGTAATTATTTTCATATAGGTTAAGACACTTTAGATGAAAATCCAGAAAATCGGGATGTACACATATATCGTCCTCCAGTACAATTGCCCTTTCGTTTTCCTGAAAAACCCTGTTCATGCCATTCAGCACCGAAGGCCTCAATCCGGCATTTATATCATTGCTGTGAATCCTCTTATCACTGTGATCAAATTCTACTGCCAGTTTTTTAACCTCGTTTACCTTCTCGCTTTCAAGCTGATTTCGCGGACCGTCAATAAAAAAATAGAGCGGAAATTGCCTGTGCGTACTACAAGCAGCAAGATGCTGCAGAGTTTTTTCGAGATGATCCGGCCTGTTAAAGGCAAAAATGACTATGGCTGTGTTGCCCATTGAATAGAATACAGGCTCAAATATAACTTATTTCATTTATTCTCAATTAGCCCTTGTGTGTCATTGATTGATTGAACTGCTTTTCAAAACATAAATCCTGAATGAAGAAAAAGTATCCCGGTATATTTCCATGTATTTGCCTTTTTGCTCATGAGTTGCTTCATTAAAAGTTGAAACAGCCAGTTCAAGCTGTCTCTGATTCCTGACACCTGATACAGATTTGTAAAGATCGATTGGATTGCCGCTCAACAGGACTATCTCCTTTTCCTCATTCCAGCGGCTGAATGGCCCCCAGAATATTTTCACTTCTGCATTCTCAATTTTATCTGGAAAAAAAAGATTGGGATCCCAGAATATTTTAACGCTGTCCTTCCCTTCTGTCATCTCGTTTATCTTATGACACAGATTATCGTATTCGATTATTTTGTTTTTGAAAGCATCAGATTTCTGCTCTGTCAATTTATCATTAAATACTTGTCTGAATACCGCCTGAGCCTGATATATATAAATTACAAACAGCGCGAAAACACTTAGTAGCAGTATCTGCTTTTTACCTGTAAATACAAGGGCGGCATTTCTGAATAAAATTACATCAAACAATACGGATGGAAGAAGCAGATAGAATCCCCATATCCGTTTGGTCAGTAATACAACCGGTAAGGTTGCCAGCAGGAAAGCTATAAAAAGAGGTAAACCTGAATTGCTTAATAAATTTTTAAGCGATTTTCCATTCTTCTGCAATCCTGCAATTTTCAGACTTAAAATTACAAAAACAATCAGTCCACTTAAGAGCGGGTTTGAGAAAAGCAATGTTTCATATATATGCCGCAACCAGTCAGTGATTCCGATATCTGCAGAATCTCCGCCGTGGGTAACCGGTGTGCTTAAATAAAGACCTAAATTAAAAGGTGTGAAAAAAACATAGGGATTGCAGACTGCAAAACCTGAAAACAATCGCAATAATGTCCTGAGCAAACCGGAGGCAGTCTCGAAATGTCTGATCAGATTGAATACACCTATCGATATAAATGCTGACGCGGCAAACACATTCACTGCTATAAATAATTTATACATACTGAATCCCATGAACTGCGCATTATTCAATTTAATATATAGAGAGTCGCTGTATTCGAAGCGAAGGTGCAAATCGAGCAGATAAGCGAGTGGTAAAAGGAATAAAACGGCTGTGAACAATAAGTTCCAATTGAATAAAAGCTTTAAATCATTTTTTAAGTTGCTTGACTGAATCCCTTTGATTTGTCTTTCCTGTCTGTACACAAAAAACACCATTACCAAACAAAAAGGCAGCAT
>CAZRKA010000040.1:0-22033 GCA_964600345.1 uncultured Chitinophaga sp.
ATCACCGGGGCAAAAGGAGAACTGGAATTGCAATATATAAACCCGGAATTCAGGAAAGGCCTGCTAATAAGTGCCATCGCCGTATTAATCAGCTCATTGTTTGCAGTCCTTTACAAAAGAAAAACTTACAAATAGCTCAAAAGCAGTTTTGTTAACGGCCTATGGCAAACAGGCATGGAATCTTGCCAATGCTTATAGGGTTGGACTTCCACCAGCTTACTTTTCTACAGATAATATTTTCGCCTGCCCCACTGATGTCAATCGCCAGAAGCAATCTTGTTTCCGGTTTCAGAGTAGCAAGAAGGTCTTTAAACATGGCGTCGTTCCGGTAAGGGGCTTCAATAAACAACTGAGTTCCTTCCCTGACAGCCTGCTCAAGTCTGATAATATTAATACGCCGTTCCTCGGGTTTACTGGCCAGATATCCATTGAATCTGAAATTCTGCCCGTCCATACCGCTGGAAATTAAAGCCAGCAAAACAGAAGACGGGCCTGTTAATGGCCTAACCCTTATTCCATTTTCGTGGGCAATTCTGACGACATGATTACCCGGATCGGCAATACATGGCAATCCGGCTTCAGACATCAGGCCAACCGATTCACTATTTCCTAAAATTGAGAGAATTTCCTTATTCTGATCATTCAGCCTGTGCTTATCGAGTTCAAAAATCTGAATTTTACTCCAATCGATGCCCGGATTCAATTGCTTTAAAAAATGCCTTGAAGTCTTGGAGTTTTCAACAATAAAACTTTGTATTTTAAGTATTTGATCCTTTACAAGTAAAGGAATACTCCAGTCGATATCCGAATCGGACAGTGGAATTGGTATCAGAAATAGCTGTGATTGCTTGCCGGGAGGCATAATTTTTGTTATAAAATGTACGCAATATTCACTATTTTTGTAGAACACACACAATATACATGAAAAAATCGCTATTTTGTTTTTTTCTAAGTTTAATTTCTTTTAACATTTATGCTCAGCCTTATGGCAACGAATGGATAAAAAGTAATCAAAAATACTTTAGAATTCCAATCGGCAAAGCCGGCGTTTACCGCATATTCGCCACTACCCTGTATCCTGCAGCTACAGAAATGAGGCTAGACTTATCTACAGTCAATCCCAAAAAATTACAGATGTTTTACAAGGGGAAAGAAATCCCCATCTATGTTTCAGGCGAGAACGACAATATCTTCAACAATTATGACTTCATTGAATTCTACGCAACACTGAACGACGGAGAACTTGACAAAGCCATGTACAATCATCCTGACTTTTTGCCCAATGACAGGGTGAGCATGATGACGGACAGTTCTTACTATTACCTCACTTACCTGCCGGCTTCTTCATCTCAGAATGGCTGGCATATGCAGACGTACAAAAACACAGCCTACTCCTCATACACGGCCGAACCTTTTTTTATTCACGAATCGGCAGTCAATTTCATGGAACAATACAACCGCGGACTGAAAGAACCGGTTGGTGATTCGGAATCCGAAAATCCTGAATACACGCAGGCAGAAGGCTATTGTTCCATATTCTTCGGAAGCGGAACACCGTATTCAAGTTTTACAGCCAGCGTAGAAACCAGGTTCATGAGCAGTCAGGGGCCATTGCCGCAGCTGTCATTTACGAGTGTGGGCGCAAGTGATAAATACCCAAAAGCAGCAACCATAGATCATCGCTTCAAACTGGGAATTAGCACGGATAACTTTGCATTTCAGGAAGTCCTCGATACGTCATTCGAGGGATTCTCAATCATCCGCAAAACTATGGACATTGACAGGGCGCTGATTGGAGGCAACAGCACCTTCTTTAAATTCGATGCACAGTTTATTTCCGGTATCGCCTATCAGGCTCATGCATTGAACAATGTGACGGTTAAATACCCAAGAGATTTTGACCTGAACAGCAACTCTTCCTTCTTCTTCAGACTGCCGGGTACCAATACACCCAAGCACATCGAATGGAGCAATTATACTATAACCCGGACTTATCCTTTTGTATATGACCTGAGCAATGGTTACCGCATCAGGGCTGAAAAATATAATTCCACATTTGCGCGCTGTATTGTTCCAGCTTCCTCTAAAACCAACAATGAATATTTTATCTGCGACAGCTCGGATGTAAGGGTACTGGTTGAAAATGACATCAAATCGTCTATGACCTGGGAATCTATTCCCGACTTTGAATTGCAGACTTACAATCCCCACAATTCAATTAACAGGAATAAGCTAATTTTATTAACCCATCCTAAACTGATAGGTGAAGCAACCACCCGCTATATGAATCTGAGAGGTTCAGCCACTTATTCAAGCCCTATCGAACTGGTGGGAATACAACAGATATATGATCACTTTAGTTACGGTTTGCCACATCCTATAGCCATCAGCCGCTATCTTGAATTCCTGAGAGAGAGTGGTGATACCACTTTAAAGTTTCTGTTTCTTGTTGGAAGAGGATATCAAACCAATCTTGTAAGATCTCAGAGTAAATTCACCCAGAATATCATTCCTTCTATTGGTGTACCTGCATCAGACAATATGTTCTCAACACAAATGCTGGACTCCAACCTGGTACCTCAGGTATTTATCGGCAGACTTACAGTAGACAGACATTCTGAGTTTCTTGCCTATATCACCAAACTCGAGGAATACGACGCCACTTCCAACGAATTCTGGAAAAAAAGCATACTGCACCTGGCCGGAGGAGATAACGGAAGTCAGGCTACCTATATCAAAAGCAGGCTGGACAATGCCGGCGGTATTGTTGAACAACCACCCTTCGGCGGTAAAGTTGTAACCTATACCAAATCGTCTGTAGGGATATCGGAACCGTATCTCAAACAGAAAGCGATTGACAATGTCAATGAAGGCATGCAGATGATTACTTTCCTCGGGCATGGAAGTGCAGCAGTTACCGATATTGACATCGGAGATACCATGGAATATCACAACCAGGGAAAATACCCTATTTTCTATTTTAATGGTTGCAGTATTGGTAATCCTTGTCTCGGACCTCCCGACAAGAATATCAAACTATCCGGTGAGAATTTTATGAAGGTAAGAAAAGCAGGTGCTATAGCTTTTATTGCTCAAACCGGCTTATCGGAATTAGGACGTGTAGACGATCAGATTCAGAATTTTTATGCGCTTGTATTTAACGATAAATACACCGGTTCTTACACGGTTGGCGAAGCTGTCAGCGATATGCTTGAAAGATCCGGCAACTACAACAGCATCTTAAACAGAATACAATCGAGGATACTCTTTGTGCAGGGCGACCCTGCTATTCGCTGGTTTCAGCCACAGATTCCGGATTATCATATCACTGAAAAATCATTATTCCTTTATCCCGGCAATCTTACAGCGGTAAGCGATTCGTTTGCCATCGGTATACCAATCGAAAACAGAGGCAGGTATGTCAGCGATTCCATTTCAGTAAAGATAACACGCAGCTATCCCAACAACTTCCTGGTTACGGATCACTATTTCAGAATAGGATCTGTTGGATACAGGGACACAGTTTATCTCTATATCAAATCCAAAGATATCGCAGCTGCAGGTATCAACAGTTTCACGGTAACTGTCAACTACGACGGTGGCACTTACGAACAGATAACCTATAACAATACAGCTACATTTAACCCCTACATTCCCGGTAACGGTATAAATCTGGTTTATCCCAAACGCTTCGATATAGTATCGAGACTTAATAATGATACCATTGAATTAATGGCGCAGGCACTCAACTTATTTGAAAAAAATTACCAGTTTGTATTTGAAATTGATACTTCATACCGCTTCAACAGCACATGGCTCAAACGCGATAGTTCTAGTTCAATTGTTGGCCAGCTAAAAACATGGAAGGTAAAACTGATAGGCGCAAAAGACAGCACAGTATATTACTGGAGAGCTAAAATAAATACCGGTACCATTCAGGGTGGATTCTGGTCGGAGCGCAGTTTTATACACATCTTCGACAACGAACCGGGATGGTCGCAGTCAGACTTTCCGCAATTTTACCCCAGCAGCACACTCAACAGTATAGAACTGAATAAGAACAGTGAAAAATTCATTTTTTCCAGTACTGCCGAAAAAATATTTGTCAATACCTGGCTGGATAAAAAACCGAATTTTGGAATCAAAAAAGGCGGACATGGTGCGACATCACTAAACCCGGGATCACAGCAGGGGATAGTGGCTATTTTATTTGATAAAAACAGTCTGGAACAGTTTAAACTGCCGGGTATCTTTTGCCCCAACAGATACTACGGTCTGAACTATTACGAAGACGCCCTCAAAGCGTATAATTTCTTTCTCCACTCAGGTGCTGAATACCAGTTTCTGGATTGGGTAGATTCCATTCCCGACAGCACCTATGTAGCCATTTGCAATGTCGGACCAATGGGCAGAACTCAGTTTACTCCTCAGGTATTGGCTGCATTCTCGAAACTCGGAGCCATTCTCATCAATTATATCAGTACCGATCTTACCTCCTATGCAATGATAGGAAAAAAAGGAGCCGCTCCCGGATGGGCGGTCGAAGACAGCGGTTATTACTATAATTCGGGTAACGACCAGAGTTATGTCGAAATAGAAAAAGAACTGATTGGTAAACGCGGTCAGGGAACTGTTAAAACTGAAATGATTGGACCAACCACTGATTGGGGAAGTTTTCACCATTATTATAAACCTGAAGAAACCGACAGCGGAGATGTGTTTTATGTCAATATCCACGGCGTGACAAATGCAGGTAAGGATTCGCTTATTTTCAGCAATATCACTACCGATAATTTTGACCTCTCGGCAATTGATGCCAATCGTTTTCCAAATATTTATCTCGAAGGAAATTTTGAGGATCTGCGCAACTATACCCCTCCTCAGGTTAAACATTGGAGAGTGACTAATTCGCCGGTGGCAGAGGGTTCTTTAAATCCTAATCTGACAAATATGATATGGAGAGATACACTGCAACAGGGAGAGGATTTTAAATTTGAAATTTCGTTTCAGAACATTTCAAAACTCAGCTTCGCTAAAAACCTGAAGTATCAGGTCCTCATATACAACGTAGATACTAAGGATACGGTTTTTAATACTGTCACTTATCATCCCGACAGTCTGAAGCCGGCTGAATTTTTCAAGATTAATACAATTAAAAACACGCGCCAGATGAGAGGTCGTTATGCCTATGCCGTTAAGGTTAACTTTGACAGGTATAACCGTTCCGAACAACCGGAACTTTCATTGGTAAACAATTCGGCACTGCGCTATTTCTATGTAGTGGAAGATAAAATTAACCCATTGCTGGATGTAACATTTGACGGAAGGCATATCGTCAATGGCGAAATAGTTTCCGGCAGTCCGTTGATTACCATTAGCAGTAAAGACGAAAATAAACTGAACTGGCAGACAGATACCAATGGCATTCAGATCTGGCTGAAACGTCCTAATTCTGTCAATTTCGAACCTGTAGATTTTGATTCTTTCGGAGTTAAATATTACCCTGCCAGCAGCGCTTATAATCTGGCCCGCGCCGAGTTCAATCCCAAGAATCTCCCCGACGGTATATATACCCTTAAAGTGCAATCCAATGATGCCAATGGTACCGACGCCGGTACCACCGAATACATGATAAATTTCACCGTCATCAATCAGGCATCCGCAACAAACTTCTACCCCTATCCCAACCCTTTTACGACTTCTCTCCGCTTTGTATTCACGCTGACAGGCAATCAGGTGCCCGATTATATCAATATTAAAATCATGACCATTCAGGGCAAGGTTGTCAAAGAATTAAACAAGGACGATTTGGGTGATGTTCATATAGGTAATAATATCACTGATGTAGTATGGGACGGAACTGACGAATATGGCGACAGACTTTCAAACGGTGTTTATTTGTATGTTGTCACTATAAGGGTCAATGGTCAGGAAGTAACTCAGATTGAAAGCGACAATGTCAGCAACGACCTGAATGCCGACAAGGCCAATAATAACCTCTTTAAACATTCGACCGGTAAAATAGTCTTATTAAGGTAAAATGACTTATGCGTAATATCCGCCTCATATTTTTTCTCCTGGCAGGAATCGCTTTTCTGTCTGCATTCACGGCCGGCAGTCCGGAAGTTAAATCCGGCAGCAGTGCCAATGCAACTGATATATACGAACTTGAACTGGACCGTTCTGCCCATGTCGTGTTCTGGAGAAGGATTATGAATCTCCACAAAGACAGTTGCCTGATCAATGTGCACAGCAAAAGAACTATTCTCGCAACCATGCATGCCGGAACCTGGTACGGATATCACGACACCATTAAAAAAACCATACTGGACAGTCTTAAAAAACTCAATGGAATTACAGATAGTCCGAGAATAGTTGGCACCATGGGTAAAAGCTTCTTTTATTCATTTGAAAAAATTGCCCCTAAGATCCCTGTGGGTATTGAGGCATTTGAAAACAATGGTGTAGACGGCTGGTATGCCAAAGCCATTTTGCTGATAGAAAGTCCCAACCAGTTACAAAAGTCGACCGCCGGTGCATACGGACCATTTCAGCTTATGCCCGGAGTGGCCAGAAATTATGGCCTGAAAGTAAGCCGCAAGCGCGACGAAAGGGCAAACTTTGACCGTTCGGCTTACGCAGCATCTATGCTGATTAAAAATATTTGCATTCCGTATGCCAAACAAATGCTCGAAGCCAGAAGTATCTCTTATAACGAAAATGAACTATGGTTCAAACTGTTTGCCATGCATATTTACAACGCAGGTGCGGGCAATGTACAGGGTGCCCTGAATACAATCAGCGAACCGGCTCAGGGAATAGGGTTGATACGTCAATTGTGGAACACTTCGGCCGGAAGATTTCAGTCTTCATCACAGAACTATTCTCAACTCATTCTTGCCGCCTTCCTCGAATACGAAGAGAGAGTTGAAAAAAAACAAAACTGAAATACTTCAGTCTATTCTGATTTTCTTTCTGAACCAATAATAAACCGGTATACCCAGGCTTACCAGAAACAACCCAATAATGGCATTTCCCGGCGATTCAATGATGGAATAAAATACAAGAAAAGCGCTGAACAGGGTAAAAAACAAAGGTATAAGCGGATACAACGGAACCCTGAATGGTCTGGGCGTGTCGGGCATTTTACGCCTCAGTACAATGACACCAAAAGCACCGCATCCGTAAAATATAAATGCTACAAAAACCAGCATCTCTGTCAGCATATCAAAACTACCGCTGATGATCAGCACAAGGCACCAGAACATCTGATAAACAATAGACCTGTGCGGGGTCAGAAATCTTGGATGTGTTTTACCTGCGCTTTTAAGAAATAACCCGTCGGATGCCATTGTATAATAGATGCGGGGCGCAGTCATCAAACTGTTGTTGGTGCTGTTAAAAGTACTTATAAGTATTAAAACAGAAATAAAAATACCTCCGGCAGACCACACATTATTCATTGCTTCGACTGCTGCAATCGAGTTTTCATTTTGGTGAACCGCTTCAAAAAACGCTACATCACCCATCATGAAAAACGCTGTATTTACAAGCAGATAAAGCACCATGACAATTAATGTTCCGGCGCATAAGGCTATTGGTATATTTTTTTTAGGGTCTTTAATTTCACCACCCAGAAAACCGACATTATTCCAGCCTTCAAAAGCCCAGAAAGCGGCCATCATCGCCGAGAAAAACACCGGTACACTTATACCCGAACTTTTCAATTTCAGACTTTCAGGCAATGAATTGCCGCCTTGGGCAAATGCAAAAAACAGTATTAATAAAATCCCTGCTACAACAGTTGCCCCAAGTATATTGCTGATCCTCTCACCGTAATCTATGCCGCGGTAATTGATCATAGAAAGGCAAATCACTAAAAAACATGCCAGCGATTTAACACCGAAATTATGAAATGGCTGCAGATGAAAATCAGAAATGGTAAGCAGGGTATAATCCGACCATTCGGAATGCAGAACGGGCAAAGGAAAAATACTGTTGAACGACTCGGCAAACACATAAGCAACTGATGCGGCTGTTGCAGTTTGAATCACTGAAAATGAGGACCAACCGAATAAAAATGCAAACAGTTTACCATACATACTTTGAAAATAAACATACTGACCTCCCGGTTTTGCAATCATACCGGCTACTTCTGCATTGCTGAGAGATCCCATCAGGGTAATAAAGCCTGCTGCAGCCCATGCCAGCAATACCCAGCCTGCATGATGAAGTTCGGAGCTCATAACGGATATTTTCTTAAAAATTCCGCTGCCTATCATGGCGCTGATGACAACCATGATTGCAGAAAAGGTTCCCAGCTTTTCCTTCAATTGATGCGACATAGAAATAAGAAGTTCCGAACCTAAATAAAATAATTGAGAATGCGGTCATATTTCTAAAAATCTTCATAGGTTTGCATACCATCGTGTACAGCATACAACAAATAGCAAATGCCATAGGGGCAGAATGCAGTTCTTCAGACGAATCTCTAAAAGATTTTGTTCTGTTAAGCGACAGCCGGACACTTACAGATCCTGCCAAGAGTATTTTTATTGCGCTCAGAACCGCTTTTAATGACGGACACCGTTTTGTCCCCGAACTCATTGAAAAAGGAGTCAGGTATTTTATTGTTACAGATGATTTCAAAGCAGAAGCAGACGAAGGAATAGTTTATCTAAGGGTTGGCAATACGTTGTCAGCTTTGCAGAGTATAGGCCGGTTCCACAGAATGCAGTACAACTTACCGGTAATCGGTATTACAGGCAGTAACGGGAAAACAATAGTCAAAGAATGGCTGCTGCATCTTCTTGGAAATGATTACTCGATTTGTGCCAATCCAAAAAGTTATAACAGTCAGATAGGTGTTCCATTAAGTGTCTGGCAGCTAAAAAATGAACATACACTTGGAATATTTGAAGCCGGTATTTCGGGCAAAGAGGAAATGGAAGTGCTTGAATCGATTATCCAACCTGAAATTGGCGTATTGACGCATCTCGGCACCGCACACAATGAAGGATTTGACAATCCGATGCAGAAACTTGATGAAAAACTCAGGTTATTCAAAAATTGTAAAAAGGTTTTAAGTCAATACAATCCCGTAATTTTTGGAAAACTGGGTGAAAAATTATTGAGTTTTGGCTTCAATGAGGCATCTGCGAGTTTAAATATCACCGAAACCCTAAAGGGAAGGAACAGTACTTTGATACGAGGCGAATACCAGGGTCAGTTAATTGAATTCAGCATTCCTTTCACCGACGATGCGTCGATAGAAAATGCCTGTCTCTGTTGTCTCATCACGCTTTATTTCGACCTGTTTAATCCAGCAGCATTTTACGAACTCAGACCGGTCAGCATGCGGATGGAATTGCTAAAGGGAAGACATGGGTGTCTGATTGTCAACGACAGTTACAGCAACGACCTTAATGCACTGAGCACTTCATTATCCTTCCTGAAACAACAGGCAATTCACCAAAAAAATACCGTTATATTATCAGATATAGAAGAAAGCGGATTGCCCCGTGAAATCCTTTACATGCAGGTAAGAAATCTCCTGAGCGAAAAAAAAATAAATCGCCTGATAGGAATAGGACATGACTATGTTTCAATGAAGCATCAGTTTGATGATTTTGCAGAAACAGCGTTTTATGAAAACACTGGGCAAATGCTTTCGGATTTTGAACATCTCAGATTTTCGGATGAAAGCATACTGATTAAAGGTGCCAGGAAATTCGGTTTCGAAAAAATAGTAAGAAAACTTGAACAGGAAAGCCACGGAACCGTGCTTGAAATAAATCTCAGTGCTGCATTGAAGAACCTAAATGTCATCAGACAGAGAATAGGATCTGATGTAAAAGTGATGGCAATGGTAAAAGCTTTTGCATACGGCAGCGGAACCTACGAGATTGCCAAACTGCTCCAAAAAAAGGTGGATTATCTTGCAGTAGCTTATGCCGATGAAGCCGTCGCTTTGAGAAAAAGCGGTATAAGCACACCTGTCATGGTAATGAATGCCGATGAGGAAACTTTTAATATACTTACAGAATACAAACTTGAACCTGCCATTTTCAGCATCAATCAGCTTAACTCGCTTAAAACAGAACTGAAAGGCAAATCGATCAACATACACATAGAAATAGATACCGGTATGCACAGACTTGGGTTTGTCCGGGATGAATTAGATGAACTTGCGACCTTTATCTCTCAAAATCCCGGTTTCAAAATTGCTTCCGTTTTCTCTCATTTTTCGGCCAGTGACGAAGAACAATACGATGCGTTCAGCGAGAAACAAATTGTTGAATTCCAGCTTGCAGCAGATACGATTGAAAAAGCCTGCGGATACAAAGTCATCAGACACATCAGCAATACAGCTGCTGCCCTGCGCTTCAGCCAGAAAAGTTTCGGAATGGTCAGGCTTGGTATAGGACTTTACGGTATAGATCCAACAGGAAAATTCGGCAATTTGCTTGAGCCTGTATTCACCCTTAAAACCCATATTTCTCAGATTAAGACCATTCGCGAAAATGAAAGTGTCGGTTATGCCCGTAAATCCTTTTCAGATAAAAGCAGAAAAATTGCCGTGCTGGCACTTGGTTATGCCGATGGTTTGAACAGAGCTCTCAGCAACGGGAAAGGCGGCTTTTTTATTAATGGTAAATACGCCGAAATTGCAGGTAACGTTTGTATGGATATGTGCATGGTTGATGTAAGCGACATAGCCTGCGAAGAGGGAGATGAAGCGATTCTGTTTGGCCGGGATCACAAAATTGAGGAAATAGCGCTTAAGCTGAATACTATACCTTACGAAATTCTAACCTCAATTTCGCAAAGGGTAAAGCGTGTGTATACGAGCGAATAAGTTCAGATTTCAGGTGATAGTGATTGAGGAGGTATATTATTACTCTATATCAGATTTTTAGTGAAAATGCCATGCGTTTTATTTTTGTTTTATTTGCTTAAGAATAATAAATCATCCAATATTTGAAATCACATGATAATATGTCTGCGGTGATTGGCACCCCAGATGGAGGTACTGGCTGCCAATATGCCCTGGGTCAACGATTTCTCAGTATCTTCAGTGCGCTTTATAGGCGCAATGGAAATCATTGGCGGACTGGGCCTTCTGCTGCCATCTCTGCTCAGAATTAAACCGGTACTAACACCGCTTGAAGGGTCAGGACTGGCTATTATCATGCTGTTTGCCATTATTTACCATATTGGAAAAGGCGAGTTTGCGGCCCTGCCGGTTAATATCATAATGGGCGGTCTGAGTTTATTTGTCGCCTGGGCCAGATACAATAAAGTACCTGTAACCGTCAGATCCTGAATTTAAAATGCAAATTGCGAAGTATGCTTATATTTGAATTTTAATTCATTTCAGACATACAAAACCGCAATACTTTTATAGCGCTTACTGCACTCTGGGCTTTTGTTGAATCGGGTCTTGGCGGGATTATGCATGCCTTGCACCTGCCTTTTACCGGAATCTTTTTAGGAGGGTTTTCGGTACTCATCATCAGTTTGATTGCCCATTTTGAAAAAAAAGTATTTGAAAGTATTATCAAAGCGACACTGATAGTAATGGCCGTGAAAGCTTCGGTTAACCCGATGACTTCTCCTATGGCGTATGTAGCTGTCGGATTTCAGGGTTTATGCGGTGCCCTTTTTTACGGCATTAAAACAGGTAATCTCGTCGTATCTGTCTTGTTTGCTTTGACTGCTATGCTTGAATCGGCATTCCAGAAACTTTTGATTATCACCCTGTTTTTCGGCACAAGCTGGATGAATGCGCTGGATGCCTTCTACCACAGTATCAGCAAAAATTTCGGGGTGAATTCAGAAAGTGAATTCAGTCTCTACTTCGTAATTTTTTATATTTCGGTTTATTTTCTCTGGGGATTATTGCTTGGGATATGGGCACACAGATTGCCTCTGCAGATGGAAGAAAGAAAAAATCTGTATGAGAATCTGCAGGCTCAGACAAACACCGAAAATGTCAATACAGGAAGAAAGAAGTCTAAGAAATTTATGCTTTTTGCAGCTGTGCTATTGTTTATTCTGAGCTTTTTCCTTCCCGAAGCGGATAAAACTCAATACACATTCTTAATTGTGCTCAGAACTGTTATAGTTGTTCTGATATGGATATTTGTGCTCATGCCGCTTTGGCGAAAATGGATTATTAAGTGGCTAAACAAAAGGCAGCAAAAAGAAACACCTGAAGTACTGGCAAGGATGCCGCTTATAGCCTCTTATTCCAGGCCACTCTTAAATGATTTAAAAACCAGATACAGAGGCCTGAGCCTGTGGAAGGAATATGTCATCGGTTTGATAGTGATTAGTCTGCATAAGGATGAACAATAGAATCTGTATTGTCAGCGGACCGGTACATTCGGGTAAAACAATCACTGTTCAA
The DNA here is from genome assembly GCA_964600345.1 of uncultured Chitinophaga sp. Taxonomy (GTDB): domain Bacteria; phylum Bacteroidota; class Bacteroidia; order NS11-12g; family UBA955; genus JABMMZ01. Next base: position 12,413 of record CAZRKA010000040.1, read on the forward strand.
AAATGTCTGAAGAGCTTTAACAGGATCGCAGGAATTATTTGTCCTGATATTGATGGAAAACGCTATTTAAAAGACCTGAAGAACAATATTTCTTATCCTTTTGAAACCGGCAGCGATGAAACTGATAGTATCAAAGTAGGCAAATATGCATTTTCGGCTGAGACTTTTAAAAAAGGCAGAGAAATACTTCAAAATTTATGTGGCGATGAAGACAGAATTATTCTGGTTGATGAGATAGGCAAACTGGAGATTTCGGATCAGGGACTGGAACCGGCACTAAGTGAATTAATCCGCTTTCACCGTGCACTTCAAACTAAATTAATCCTGATTATCAGAGATTATCTTCTCGGAGATGCCATCCGTAAATACGAACTGGAAACTGCAGTGGTTTACAATGCCGGATCAGAAAAGGACATGAATGAACTCATGAGAATTTTAAGATTATGAACGGACTGGTATTAGCGGGAGGTTATTCAAGCAGAATGGGCAGTGATAAGTCCGGACTGGTATACCGTGACCGGGAACAGTACAGGATAGTTTACGAATTGCTGGATGAATTTTGCGACAGTGTTTACATCTCCTGTAAGCAGGGCAGTGATTACCCCTTCCCCGTCATTTATGACAAGCCTGAATATAACGAAGCAGGCCCGGTTGCAGCTCTTCTCAGTGCATATGAAAAGCAGGAAAGCGACTGGCTGATTGCTGCAGTAGATTATCCCCTGCTTTCAAAAGAAGATATCAAAAAATTACTTCAAAATGCCGGTGATATTGAATACGCTTCTGTTTACCTCAACAGACAAGGTTTTTATGAACCATTTATTGGTCTGTATAAATCAGCATTCAGAAGTATATTGATACCCGAATTTGAGAAAGGAAACACCTCATTACAGAGTATACTGCGAAAATTAAATATCAAAGGATTAGTACCCGACAATTATGATACGCTCCGAAGCGCTGATACTCCGGAAGATTACCATCACTTTAAAAATAAATTAAAATGAAAAAAACAGATTCAGTTTCCAATTTTCAGATTCTGAAGTTTTCGGATGGAATTTTTACAGAAACCGGCGATCAGACTGCCATTGAAGAACCACTTGAAATAAGTCTTGTATATAATCAGGATGATAGAATAGTGAAAAAGAACATTTCTATAACCATGCGCAGTCCGGGCCACGACCATCTCCTCGCAAGCGGATTTCTGTTTACTGAAGGTATAATCAAAAATATGAATGAAATTGAGCGCTGGCATCAGACCGGAGAAAACAGTATTGACATTTATCTCAATCATACGCATGTTCCCGAACTTCAAAAGCTTGAAAGGCACTTTTACACATCCAGCAGTTGCGGTGTTTGCGGCAAATCGAGTATTGAATCGCTGAGAACAGTCAGCCATGAATACCGCATTGATGATCAGGTAAAATTCAGGTCAGATATCATCCTTAAACTGGACAAACTGGTAAGAGAAAAACAGGCAGTTTTTGAAAGTACAGGCGGATTACACGCTTCAGCACTATTTGATAGTGAAGGCAATATTCTGGTACTGTATGAAGATGTGGGCCGGCACAATGCCCTGGATAAACTAATAGGCTCAGCCTTACTTGATTCTGAATGCCCATTAAAAGGTAAATTGTTGTTTTTAAGCGGCAGGGCTTGCTTCGAATTAATCCAGAAAGCAGCCATGGCCGGTATACCGGTAATTTGTGCACTGGGCGCGCCTTCATCACTGGCTATAGAACTGGCGAGAGAATTCAATATAAGCCTGATCGGCTTCCTTAAAAAGAACAGTTTCAACATCTACAGTTCTCCCGAAAGAATTATCGCCTGATAAAGGAATTTTGTATATTTGTTTTGAAAATGAAAATCAGAATCAAAGGCAATTCTGTGCGTTACAGGCTTACACGCAGCGAAGTAGAAACCTTCAGCCGCACGGGCTATCTGGAAGAAAGCACAGCCTTCCCTAACGGCAAACTGATATATGCTTTGAAAGCAGCCAAAGGTCAGGATCATTTAAGTGCCGATTTTACATCTTCTGCCATCACCCTATTTTTCCCGGACAGCGAAAAGGAAGTCTGGTTCAATTCGGAGAGAGTAGGCTATAATGATAACATGCTGCTTCCTGATGGCAGCAAACTGAGTTTATTAATAGAAAAAGATTTTGTTTGTCTGGACAAGGTTGATGAAGATCAATCCGATAATTATCCCAACCCAAATGCAGTTTGCTGATTATGGACAATCAAAGCAGCGATAAAGCACATATTCATTCTGAAAATCCCACTGATTTTACCGGTATCCGGTTGGATCTGCCCAAGCTTAAAGCAGCCGGCTTTCCGGCAGTAGTTTCTGCCATGAAACATGTTTTCTCGGAAATGGGACCAATGAGAGGTCTTAAAGTACTGTCAAAACTGAATCAGAAAGGCGGCACAGATTGCCCATCCTGTGCCTGGCCCGATCCGGATGACGACAGAAGTATAATCGCCGAATACTGCGAAAATGGGGCTAAAGCCGTTGCAGAAGAAGCAACAGCGAAAAGTCTGACACCCGAATTCTTTCTCAGAAATTCTGTTTACGATCTTTCTCTGCTCAATGATTACGAAATTGGTAAAAAAGGAAGAATCGCCCGGCCCATGTATCTGGCAAAAGGCGATACCCATTACCGCGAAATAAGCTGGGAGGCGGCTTTTGAAAAAATAGCACAACATCTGAATGCATTGGATAGTCCTGACGAAGCTGTTTTTTACACCTCAGGCAGGACAAGTAATGAAGCAGCCTTTCTTTATCAGTTGTTTATCCGCGAATACGGCACCAATAACCTGCCGGACTGTTCCAATATGTGTCACGAATCAAGCGGTGTAGCACTGAGCGAAACACTGGGCATTGGAAAAGGAAGTGTTAAGCTGGAAGATTTTTACAAGACCGAACTGATACTTATTCTCGGACAGAATCCCGGCACCAATCATCCCCGCATGCTGTCGGCTCTGGAAAAAGCCAAGGAAAACGGCGCCATCATCATTTCGATTAATCCACTTGTAGAAACGGGATTGCTCAGTTTTGCCAATCCTCAGCACGCGAAAGGATTTTTGGGTTCAGGCAGCAAACTCACCGACCTTTATCTGCAGGTTAAACTCAACGGCGATATGGCTCTGCTGAAAGCCATCATGAAAAGATTGCTTGAGATGGATGAAAAAGATCCCGGCTCAGTTCTAGATCTGGATTTTATCAGTCGCAAAACAGAAGGCTTTAATGCCTTAATAGAAAAACTGAGAACACTGGATGTTAACGTTCTGCTTGATCAGTGCGGTATTTCAGAATCACAGTTAGATGAAACTGTCAGGATAATTGCCTCAAAAAAGAAAATAATTGCCTGCTGGGCTATGGGTCTTACCCAACACAAGAATGCAGTGGCAACCATACAGGATATCACAAATTTGCTTTTGCTGAAAGGTAGTATCGGTAAACCCGGGGCAGGCACTTGTCCTGTAAGGGGGCACAGCAATGTTCAGGGCGACCGAACGATGGGGATATACGAAAAACCCTCACAGGCATTTCTCGATTCCATCGAAAGAATTTTCGGTTTTAAACCACCTCAGAAACACGGTTATGACACGGTTGAAGCCATTCACGCCATGTATAATAAAAAAGCCCATGTTTTCTTTGCAATGGGCGGCAATTTTTTATCGGCTACCCCGGATACATTATACACTGCAAAAGCACTTGAGAACTGCCGGCTTACTGTTCAGGTCTCAACCAAACTCAACCGCAGCCATTTGATTCACGGTGAAGAAGCAATTATACTCCCCTGTCTGGGCCGCACCGATATTGATATGAGCGGAGGAAGCGAGCAGTTTGTTTCGGTCGAAAATTCGATGGGTGTTATTCATTCGAGCCGGGGCAGCGTGAAACCGGTTTCAGATAAACTTCTGAGTGAATCTGTAATCGTCTGCAGGCTGGCAAAAGCGACACTGGGACAAAAGTCAAAAGTTGACTGGGATTTGTTCATGAAAAACTACGACCATATCCGCGACAAAATTGAAGCCTGTATTCCGGGCTTTCAGCATTACAACGAAAGGGTGAGAATAAAGGGCGGCTTTTATCTGCCTAACGGAGCACGGGATAATGAATACAAAACACCCGGCGGTAAGGCTGTGTTTACCGTTTCTGAACTCGAGCCGATTGTGCTTGGAGAAAGCGAATATCTGATGATGACCATCAGGAGTCACGACCAGTTTAACACCACCATCTACGGACTCGACGACCGGTACAGGGGCATATACAACGAGAGAAGAGTGATATTGATGAACGAAGAAGATATTTCAGAAGCGGGGCTAAAAGCAGGAGATGTGGTGGATTTGTATAATTATCACGATGGCGGCGAAAGGGTTGCTCATCGTTTTATTGTAATTGCATTTAATATTCCCCGTCGCTGCGTAGCTACTTACTTTCCCGAAACCAATGTGCTTGTACCCATTAATTCGACAGCCAGAAAAAGCAATACACCAACTTCAAAATCGGTGGTAATTGAGATCAGAAAATGCGTGGATCAAAGTGTGGGGAAGGCTGTTTAGGGTTCTTGAATTTTAAAGATGAGTGGCGTTCCATTCAACCTGAACTTGCGGCATCTTCATGTTAAAAGTGTAAGTGAAGAGAGGAATATAATTTACTTTGTCAAAAGGATATTAAGTACCGCATCAAATCCGACTTTTACTAATCGTAACAAAAATGAAAGTGCTTTGTCCTATGGTGCATTTATTCTAAAATAGGGTGAAAGCCCGACGGGCATAATGAAAAAAGTCCGGTATTTCATTTCGGGCTTACTCTGCTTCCTGGTAAGACAAGCAAATGAAATGTCTAACATTATTGAAGATAATAGTCTTTAAATAATGAAATATTCCGGCATTTCAGAAACCTTTCAGGTAATTATAATTTAAGGCTAAAATAAAAATAAATTTTTAATACATAAGAAAACGATGTATTTTTGCGTTATGTATTCAAAAGAACTCTTGAAAGGAACCTTGCAACCCATAATATTGAACCTGCTGAGCGATAACAAAAGGATGTATGGTTACGAGATTACTCAAAAGGTGAAGGAAATGACCAAAGGCCGGATAGAGATTACCGAAGGAGCCCTTTATCCAACCCTTCATAAGCTGGAATCAGAAGGGGTGCTTAAGGTTGAGGAGGAATATGTGGGCAAAAGAATACGCAAATATTATGTGCTGACAAAGAGCGGTAACCGGGTTCTTAAAGAGAAAGTCAAAGAACTGAACGAATTCCTTGAAACCATTAACCTATTATTAAAACCTTCTTTTTAAATACAATGCAAGTAACAGAGCAAGAAATAGAATTTATCAGAGCAGATATCAGGAGCATGGGAATAAAGCTGGACAGCATAGAGGATAGTATTCTCGACCACATCTGTTGTGCCATTGAAGCCCATCCCGGTTCAGATTTTAACAGCGTATATGCAGAAGTGAAACAATCATTTGGCGAACATGAACTGCTAAATATCCAAAAACAAGTCATATCCATTTCAAAGAAAAACAAAGAAAAAATGAAAAAAACAATGTATTTCATCGGCTTTGTAGCCACCTTCCTAACCACTACCGGTATGCTATTCAACTTCATGCACTGGAAAGGAGCTGCTATCATTCTGGTATCAGGTGTTATCCTGATCAATCTTGGCTTTTTACCCATGTACTTTTATGACCGTTATAAAAAGTCGGTATCCGGAAACAGTTGAATTACCTGCCAGATCTTTTAAGAATCCGCATAAATAGTGCGGATTTTTTTATTGATCTAAAGTGTGTTGCCCCGGACCGGAGATTTTGCTTTGTGGCAATGATGCCGTAATGCAATAAAAATAATATCAGTGTTAAACAAAAAACCCTCGCTCTTTGAACTCCGGAAAAAACGGAGCAGTAAAAACTTCCGAAGGCGATAATTAAATGCTCTGGTAGAGATTTTCTCTTCACTACAATCATACCAACAATATATCCTGAGCGTTGATTTAGTACCATAGCAGAACTCCTTATATTCACACCCTACGTGGCAAGCACGTGTTGTACAAGCTCGGCGTAAAATTGAAAAAGCCTGATAATAAAATTTCGAGCTTTTTCTAACACGTAGTAGAGCAAATAGGCAAAATGTCAACCTTTCTTGAAGGATGGAATTCTTTATCTTCGCATTGAAGATTGCCGAAAGGTAGTTTATGAAGCTAGCGAGAAATACTTTCATATATTAAAATATTTAATTTATTTACCTCCTACAGACATATGCATCAATCCAAAATATTAATCGCATTAGTGCTTATAAGTCTCAGTAGCTGTTCAGATGTTATGAATAAAGACGAAGCCTTGGCGTTCATGCATGACAGCTCGGTTCAGTCTATCGATACCCTCAATTTCAGGAATTCCGAAATATTTAGAGTTTGCCGTGACCGCGGTATCGGCTACAGCAACCATTGCCTGTTTCATAAAAAAGGAACGGATGAATATCGTGAAATGGAACATTATGAAAATGGCATCGCATGGGGAGAGTTCATTGTACTGCCCTGCCACTCCAACCGGCAACCAAATGACACGGGTGTGTGGATGAAACAAAATCAGGGCTTTAGTCCGGAGAATGGCTTTGAGTATGGGTTCCAAGTTCAGGATAGCATAAAAAAACTTTCACATAATTTGGAAAAAGAGGGCATTTACAAGTTTAAAGCCGGCAAACTTCTTTGGCTAGGCCGGCTAGGTCCCGGTTGCAAACTGCCTGTACTTGATTCAGGCTTGTACTACCTGACTCCGCCCGGAGTTTTCTACCAGTCGAAAACCTCTATCAGTGAATTGGAAGCAATGTATGATTGAACAATATGCTTAATACACCGATTAGTCATTCCCCTTATACACCATACAAGGTATAAGGAACAAAAATAAAAAATCCGCCATAATGCGGATTTTATTTTTGTATTCTCGGCGAGAATCGAACTCACATCAAATGTTTAGGAAACATCTATTCTATCCCCGTCCGACCGGAGGCGTCCGGGCGGGCATTGAACTACAATCCTAATTTCTTTTTCAAATATCTTCTTCCTGCAGCAGTCTTGAAATATTTTTCCCTTTTGATAGCCTCAATCTCAAACTCGAATTTCTCATAATAAATTAATTCAAATGGGATAAATGGTCTGATGGATACAGTTAAACCCATATTATGCTGTTTAAGCCTTTTTTCAATATCCTGACAATGCCCTTTATATAAATAATTATGAGAAATGCTTTTCAACACGTATGCGTAAAACATACCTGAAATTACACAAAAATTTAGAAAATTACAAGATTGAAGTTTTAATTCAAAAAAAGCCCGGAATTTCGTTCCGAGCTTTCTCTGCTTCATGGTAGTCTCGGCGAGAATCGAACTCACATCAAATGTTTAGGAAACATCTATTCTATCCATTGAACTACGAGACCAAAACGGAGGGCAAAAATAAGGTTTTTCGACAACATTTTAACCCATTTCCGGATTGCTAAGAGACACCTGATCCGGTTGCGACATTTTCACCCGGACTTAAGAGCTTTAAACTGCCGTCGCTGTTTTCAGCCATTAATATCATCCCTTTTGACTCTATGCCTTTTATAGTTCTTGGCTCTAAATTAACCAGAACTGTTACCTGTTTTCCGATCAGGGCCTCAGGTTCGAAATGCAATGCAATACCCGATACAACGGTGCGTTTCTCGTAACCGAGGTCAACTTCCAGTTTTAAGAGTTTATCAGCTTTTTTAACTTTTTCGGCCGCTATGATGGTGCCTATGCGAATATCCATTTTACTGAAATCGTCATAAGTGATACTTGCTTTCTGCAAAACAGGTTTTAATTCCTCCTTTACAACGGGCGTTTCAATTTTTGACTTACTCTGCAAAAGTTTATCTATTTGCAACTGTATATCACTGTCTTCAATATTGCTGAACAAATGTTCGGCTGCTCCGAGCTGATGTCCTTCCGGTAATTGTTCGAACTCATTATGCCTGTACAGGGATTGTTCGAAATTGAGCATAGTGCCAAGTTTTGCTGAGCTAAAAGGAAGGAAAGCTTCCATCCAGCGGCACAGATGGGCACAAACCTGAATGGCGTGATACATCACTGTTTCGGTGCGCGCAGTATCGGTTTTAAAAGTCTTCCAGGGTTCGTTGTCGGCCAGGTACTTATTGCCGGCCCTTGCCATATTCATCATTTCAAAAAGAGCTTCCCTGAATCTGAATTCGCGTATGCCTGAATCAATAGCCTTCATGCAATTGTCAATCTCCTCTTCCAGACCCTTTTCTTTCTGATTTTGTTTTGGATTAGCCGGTACTTTTCCTTCATAATATTTCTGAGTCAGAACCATCACTCTGTTGACAAAATTCCCGAGAATAGCAACCAGTTCGCTGTTGTTTCGTGTCTGAAAATCCTTCCAGCTGAAATCGGCGTCTTTGGTTTCGGGCGCAATAGCTGTCAACACATACCTCAAAACATCTTCCCTACCCGGAAACGCTTCAAAATAATCTTCCATCTCGACACTCCACCTGCGACTGGTACTCATTTTATCTCCTTCCAGATTCAGAAACTCATTGGCCGGAACGTTGTCGGGCACTATATACTCTCCTTCTGCATGAAGCATAACAGGAAAGATGATGCAGTGAAATACAATATTGTCTTTGCCGATAAAATGTATCAAGCGGCTGCTTTTATCCTGCCACCAAAGTTTCCAGTCATCCCTCTTGCCCGTTTTGATAACCGAATTAGCAGGATACGAAAATTCTGTTTTTCCGGTTTCGAGTTCTTCAAAAAATTTGCGTGTTGCTGAAATATATCCTATTGGAGCATCGAACCAGACATACAGCACTTTACCTTCTGCATTCTCAAGTGGAACTTTAACTCCCCAATCTAAATCTCTGGTCATTGCCCTGTGAGATAAACCACCGTCTATCCAGCTCTTGCTTTGTCCGTAAACATTTATCTTCCAGTCGTTTTTGTGTTCTTCCAGCAACCATTGTTTTAGCCAGGGTTCGTAATTCTGAAGAGGCAGATACCAGTGTTTGGTTGTTCTGAGCACCGGCGGCTTGTCTGACAGGGTAGAAACAGGATTTATCAGTTCATTAGGACTAAGAGCCTTGCCGCATTTCTCGCACTGATCGCCGAAAGCACCCGGAAAACCACAGTTTGGGCAGGTACCTTTAATGTAACGGTCGGCCAGAAAACTTTGTTTTTCCTCATCATAAAACTGTTCCGATTCCTCTTCTGTGAACAATCCTTTTTCATACATTTTCAAAAAGAAAGCAGATGCAGTTTCGTGGTGAGTGATGTCGCTGGTGCGGTGATAAACATCGAAGGCGATGCCGAAACGCTCGAAATTTGATTTCAAAAGACTGTGGTAACGGTCTATAATCTGCTTCGGGCCGGTGTTTTCCTTGCCTGCCTGAATGGGAATTGCAGTTCCGTGCTCATCGCTGCCGCAAACAAACAGCACTTCTTCGCCCGAATTGCGCAGATAACGCGTGTAAATATCTGCCGGCAGATATGCTCCGGCAAGATGCCCGATATGCTTGGGACCATTGGCATACGGCAATGCAGCGGTTACCAGGGTTCGTTTAAATTTCTTCATTT
>CAZRKA010000041.1:0-21914 GCA_964600345.1 uncultured Chitinophaga sp.
ATCCCTGGGGCGCTGATAACAGTAAATCCCAACCCGGTTTCAGCAATTCTGAAGGCAGTCATTTATCGTCTCTCGGTCGCTACAAAATCGGGAACAGAGGAACAAGTCAGTGGGGAGTAGGTATCAAATATATTTTACACGGACTTGACAGTAGCAACAACAATGCAGCAATAAGAACCATAGTACTGCATTCCTGGGAAGCGGTTCCCGATGCTGAAATATATCCCTATGGTTGCCCGGAGGGATGGGGTTGTCCTGCCCTTTCCAATGCAGGTATGCTGAAACTCGATTCAGTTATCCGAAGCAAAAAATCGCCGGTTCTTCTTTGGGCATACTAATCCGGCATAGCTTTTTTCGTTCATTCATAAATTTTTTCATTAGCCTTGTAACTTTGGAATTATCGATTCCGTTATAATGTTGTAGCCGATGACAGAAAAAGAGTACAATACCTCTGTAGAAGCGCATGGCAATGCATTGTTCAGGTTTATTTACAAAAGCCTGAATGTCAGAGAGGATGCAGAAAATATTGTGCAGGATGCTTTTGAGAGTTTGTGGATCAACAGATCGAAAGTTGAATTTGAAAAATCAAAAAGCTGGCTTTTCACCACGGCGTACAGAAAAATGATAGACAACTTGCGAAGAGATAAAAAAATGACGGAGATGCCTGAGAATTACAGAGAAAAGAGTGGAAATGAAGCAGCCCAGCCCGATCTCAGGAATATTGTTAATACTGCACTGGACCGCTTACCCGAAATGCAGAAGACTGTTATCATGCTTCGCGATTATGAAGGTTATGATTACGCTGAAATAGGAAAAATTACAGGACTTAACGAATCGCAGGTTAAAGTATACATATTCAGAGCAAGACAAACATTAAAAAATTATCTGGTTAGTTTAGAAAATATAATATGAAACCAATTAATGATCAAAATATAGACGAGATAATGTTTCAGCTGATTGAAGGCGAGATTACAGGAAAAGAAAGGGAAATTCTTCTCGACGCAATCATGGCTGATCCGGCTTATGCTTCACTGTGGTCGGCATGGCAGAACACAGTTCTTTCACCAGAAGCTGAAAGTCCTTCCATGGATTTGTCAAAACTTAAAAAGAGAGGCGGCTTTATTGTTCATTTCAATATACGATATGCTGCAGCTGCAGTTTTGATACTTAGTCTTGGGCTCAGCCTCTATATGGTACTGAGGCCGGAAAAAGAGATTTATACGGCAGATAAAATTAAACCTGCCATTTCCTCACCCGCCGCAAAAATGCCTCTTATTGCCAAAGACAGTTTACTGGAGAATAAATTCGGAAGAGACACTTTTGTGCCATTCAGAGAAAAGGTGAAACATATTGCCAAGGCGCCGGTCATCAAACAGTTTGAAAGTGAACTTATCGATGAAGACAATATTGCCCTGAATAATTTTATAAAGCCTGTGATTACTGAAACCAGGCCTGCAGATACCTTCAATATTGCGCAGACACCCGATAAACCGGTGATAGCTGAACATAATCTCGTGGTTACCGTAGAAACAGAAACTTATAGTAAAACAGCAAAAGATACCGATACAAAAAACAGAAGTTTCTTCTCCAGAATACTTGGTAACTCTAAAATCAGAATTGAAAACGACAGCAATACCATATCCAACAAGAAAATCATTTTACAGAACAATAAATACGAAATCATAGCAGGTTTTTAAACCATAATATCATGAGAGCAATTCAAATTATTTTAAGCGGACTGGCACTATCATACTGCAGCCTTGCAGCAAGTGCCCAGAATCCATCAGACAGTGTAAAGATTATTTACAAGAACAGAACAGTAACTGTTAAGCCCCAGGGCGACGAGAGCTACACAACCGTCAAGTTTAAAGACAGCGTTCTTAACAAAAAGATTGTTGTTAAAGTAGCAGTACTCGACCTCAACGAAAGTATTGAGAAGATAGTTGAAAATGAGCTGGATACCGGTTCCAGAAAAGTTTACGACATGATTAAAAACAAAAAATTCAGCAAAGAGCGCAAGCACTTTATCGAAACTTCCGTATTCCCGACTTTCGATATCGGTTTTGCATCTACAATGAATGAAACTGATAACAATTATGCCTTTACGCCAAAACTGAGCAAAAGTGCAAACATCAGTCTGGGAATTGTCAGGCAGAACATGAATCTGATTAATGGTCAGTTGTTGCTGAGTTATGCCCTTAACCTCAATAATTACTATCTGAAATACAATAATAAACAGAACCTGCAGTACCTCGATGCTCAGGGACATCTCAATCAGTATAAAGATACAGCCAATAAATTCTATAAAAACAGACTGGATGTCCGCTATTTCTCAGTGCCTGTTATGCTCGAATACCATACCAAAAACAATAAATTCAATATTGCAGCCGGTGTTGAATTCGGATTCAATGGCCGCACAAAACAACTTCTGAAAGGCGATCAGGATGGCAATGAATTCAAGAGTAAAAGTGAAAAAGAAGTGAAAATAAGCGATACTCAGATTAATGCTGTACTGAGAATAGGAATTGACAATGTTGCCGTGTTCGGCAAATACAGCATCACTGAAATGTATAAAGAATCTGCATACGCTGCCAATCAGAACCCGGGCCAGCATCTGTACTCATTTGGAATCTGTATCTTCGGGATCTGATTAATAAATTATCTTCACAAAAAAAGCCGCTATAAAGCGGCTTTTTTATTTTATAAATGAATTTATCCGGGAATTCTGCTGATAGATTTTTCCATCATTTTAATCTGTTCCACTATTTCGCCAGACTTAGGATTGAGGGCTTTTGCTTTTCTGAAATACGCTTTTCCGGCTTTGTTTTGCTGGCGCTGAATTTCGAGTGAACATAATTGCAGATATACCCCTGCAAGACTTTCCTTGTCGGGAATACCCGCTTTAACAGCAGCTAGCAGATTGGATCTGCCTTCTTTGGTTTTGCCCTGCCTCAACTGAATAAAACCGAGCTGCATCAGGTTAGTCCCCTGCATATCTCCACTCAGCGAAGACTTCGTGTTAAGGCTTTTTCTGATATTGTTTTCTGCGGTGGTAAGATCGTTGCTTGCCATCGACATTGTGCTTTGAAGCATGTAATAAGCCGATCTGACAGGTTTGATCAGCAAACCCGGGTACTTTATTTTTCTGATATAGCTGAGTGCCAGATCAACGTTGCCGTCTTCTACGGCATCTTTAACCAATCTCATGGTTCCTATCATAAAATGCAGAATGACAGAGAAAAATGCAAGAATGTAGAGTATCCAGGCCAGAATCACATCGGCAAAAATGTGTGACAGTATTCCTGCTACCAGCATTCCAAGTGCGAAATAAAGGCGGTAAAGAATATAATATTTCAGTAATTTCATCATGGTCTGCAGGTTTTAAAATTCAATATAAATCGGTGTTAATGTATATCCGGCTTGTTTCAGAAGTTCTATCATGCCTTTGTCACCGGCCAGATGTGCGGCCCCAACGGCAACAAAATACGAATTTACGGACATATTGTTTTTCAGAAAATTCACCCAGTTTATATTGCGCTGATCCAGCATTACATCTTTCAACAACAACAATTCGGGAGATATTCTGAAAGAAATATCGTATAGCATTTGAGACTTTTGCGCATTATAGGTTTCGAGTAAAAGGGCAAAATCGGTTTTGGCCTTTCCCAGATCCCGGCATAATTCGAGCAGCCATTTAATCTGTATGCTGTCGGGAATATTGTTTAGTACGCTATCCTGAAAGGCTGCAGTTTCAAGACCGTAGGACACTTTATTATTGCGTTTGGCAAGTTCTGCGATCATAAAATCTATCGGCAAAGGCTTACACCCTGTAATTGCCTCCGAAAGATACAGTTTACCCATGAGGGCCATTGGTGTTTTATTGTCCAGGTTTTTGAGCGAATCGCCGAGTATAGCCAGACACGCGCTGTCAACAGTTTTGTATCCGGCAGCATCCAGTAACGCCGAAATTGGTTTTTCCGATTCTTTCATCGAAGCTTTCATAAGCGCAACAAAAGTTGAAAAATCGTTCAGGTTAAGCTCCATTGCCACGATATCGGTCGAGTTAAGGGCATCGAGCAATACCGGTTTCAAAAACCTGTCTTTGTCGCAATAGGCATGCACTGTACCAAAAACATAACTGGGATTCTTCAAACCGTTTCCGCTTATTTTCCATAATAAAGCGTCGGTCTGAGTATGAAGCGAATTGCAGAGTACAATCGCTGCAGATAATAAAATAAGCTTAATTTTCATCGGATTTCTCTTCCCTGCTTTGAACTTCTGTTACCGGTTCGGCATTTTCAGCCGGCGGTAAGATTTCAGGTTTATCATGGTGAAAAAACCTTTTCTGAAAGATAATTATGGCAATAACACCTGAACTGATGGCTGCATCAGCCAGATTAAAAACCGGACTGAAAAAAATAAACTCCTGTCCCGGTTTAACAGGTGACCAGGAAGGATACTGTGTTTCAATGATTGGGAAATACAGCATATCGACCACCCATCCAAGCATGTAACCTCCTTTATAGAAATTCATGTCCTGGTACCAGACGCCGTAAAACATACAGTCAATGATGTTGCCGAGTGCTCCTCCAAGTATAAGAGCGATACAAACAAGGAACATGGTGTTCGCCTGTTTCCTGATATGAGTAATCAGATACCAGAAACCAAATACCGAAACACAGATTCGCAAAATCGTCAAAGCGTATTTTCCTTTTACTCCAAAAAACTTCATTCCGAAAGCCATGCCTTCGTTTTCCGTAAAATGAAATAAAAACCAGTCGCCGATTATTTTCTTTTCGGTATGAAGTATCATATTGTGTTTAACCCAGTATTTAAGATACTGGTCCAATATAATTACCAATGCCAGTACGGCAAATGGCCATACCCATTTGACAATCGAACGCTTCTTCTCTTCTACAAATGGTTCAGGTACAGTGAGGTCTTCGCTGGACAAAATCCGGTATTATTTATATTGATTCAGTTTGGCCTCCATGCTGAGAGTAGCATGCGGAACAGCTTTAAGCCTTTCTTTCTGTATCAGCTTGCCGGTTACCCTGCAAACGCCGTAAGTCTTGTTTTCAATCCTAATGAGGGCTGCTTCCAGATTGTCTATAAACTTCTTCTGTCTGGCAGCTAACTGATTGAGATTCTCCTTTTCAAATGTGCTGGCGCCGTCATCAAGGGTCAGATATTGATTGGAAGTGTTTTCATCTCCGTTTTCATTCGGATTCTGGAGCGATTTCTGCATTTTGCTGAATTCGTCTCTAGCAACCTCTAATTTTGCCATGATGATCTGCTTAAACTCCTGAAGATCAGCATCGCTATAGCGGGTTTTTTCTTTTTCTTCAACTTTTTTCTTAGCCATTTTTTTCTAATTCTATTTTACAAGTTACACCTTCAATGTCAATTTCAGTGCCATTCTGCAGGTTTTTCGCTTCTGTCAGGCTGTCTGCTAAAATTTCGCTGCGAATATACAATTTAAAATCGAGTAAAGCACGCAAAGTGGATTCATCAGTTTCCACCTTAACATTTATCCTGTCCGTAACATCAAGACCAGAGTCTTTTCTGAGGTTTTGCAGCCTGTTGATAAACTCTCTGGCTATGCCTTCCTGCCTCAGTTTTTCGGTAATTCCGATGTCGAGCGCCACAGTTAATCCATTTGAACTGCTGACCAGCCATCCGGGAATATCCTGCGAAACTATTTCAACATCGCTTAGAACCAGTTCAAACTCTGACTGTCCGAGATTCAGATTGATCTTTCCATCTCTTTCAATGGTCCTGATATCATTCTGGTTCATCCCTGCTACTGCCGCAGTAAGCGCCTTCATGTTTGATCCTATCTTTGGTCCCAGTGCCTTAAAATTTGGTTTTATGCCTTTTACCAGTACTGCATTATCGGCTTCCAGATATTCAAGCTCCTTGACATTTACTTCCGAAAGTATCAGTTCTCTTACATGTTCGAGGCGTTTTCTGAAGCTTTCGTCCAGAACCGGAACCATTATTTTCTGAAGAGGCTGTCTGACCCTGATATTGTGTTTCTTTCTTAAACCAAGTATCATACTGCTGAGATCCTGCGCCAGTTGCATGGTTTTTTCGAGTTCCGTATCAATAAGTTCCCCGGAGGGTAAGGGCATGTTGCAAAGATGTACCGAAAGCGATTTGTCTTTGTAATTAAGGCTTCTGTATAACCATTCTGAAAAGAAAGGTGCAAAAGGACTCATAAGACGCGAAACAGTATTCAGCGCAGTGAAAAGTGTATCATAAGCTGCGTGTTTGTCTTTGTTCATCTCTCCTTTCCAGAATCGCCTTCTCGATAGTCGAACGTACCAGTTACTCAGATCGTCGCAAACAAATGTTTCTATAGCTCTGGCTGCCGGAGTCGGATCGTAGTCGTCCATGCACTCATTCACTGTCTTACAAAGTGTATTCAGTCTGGAAAGTATCCAGTGATCAAGTTCGCTCAACAGCGACTTGTTCAATGTCTTGTCTGCATCAAAAACATATTCGTCGATATTGGCGTATATGGCAAAAAACGAATAAGTGTTGTAGAGCGTTCCGAAAAACTTTCTCTGTGTCTCGCCTATTCCTTCAAGATCAAATTTGAGATTGTCCCACGGGTCCGAATTGGTAAACATATACCAGCGGCTCGCATCCGCACCATAAGTTTCAATGGTCTTAAAAGGATCTATGGCATTGCCGAGACGCTTGCTCATTTTATTGCCGTTTTTATCAAGAACCAAACCATTGGCTAGCACATTTTTGTATGCCACCGAATCAAACAACATGGCAGCAATTGCATGCAGAGTGAAAAACCAGCCTCTGGTCTGATCGACACCTTCTGCTATAAAATCGGCCGGAAAATTTTCATCCCATTTTTCCTTGTTTTCCAACCCCCATTGTGCAAATGGCATAGCACCGCTGTCGAACCAGACATCTATCAGGTCGCTTTCGCGTTTCATTGCTTTGCCGCTCCCGCTGACAAGAGTAATCTCGTCGACAAACGGCTTATGTAAATCCGGCTCTGACTCAAGCGTCTGATTCAATCCAAGAATTTTATTTGCTTTCAGAATTTCACTTCTGAGTTCTTCTACCGAACCAATACACATTTCTTCGGTACCGTCTTCGCTTCTCCAGATTGGCAAAGGAGTTCCCCAGTAGCGGCTTCTGCTTAAGTTCCAGTCTACCAGATTTTCGAGCCAGTTGCCGAATCGTCCTTCTCCTGTTGATCTCGGTTTCCAGTTAATGGTATTATTTAAAGCTATCAGTTTGTCTTTTACTGCCGTTGTTTTGATAAACCAGCTTTCCAGCGGATAGTACAATATCGGTTTATCAGTACGCCAGCAGTGCGGATAACTGTGTTCATACTTTTCTTTTTTGAATAGTTTTTCTTCGTTCTGAAGTTTAAGAACTATGCGTTCGTCTACGCTCAGATAATTTAACTTACTGGTATCTTTTATGAACCCTTTAAGTTTTTCTTTTTGCTTTTCAAGTTCAGAGGCTTTTTCTTTTTCACCAAGATAATCCTCTTTAACATATTCATCTCCATAGAGGAAAAGTCCGTCGCTTACCCCGCTCAGGAATCTGCCGCGTTTGTCAACCAGAGTCAGAGAACCTATACCATTCTGTTTAGCCACCCTGAAATCGTCGGCACCAAAGCTTGGCGCCAGATGGACTATACCGGTTCCGTCTTCGGTAGTTACAAAATCTCCGGTGACAACTTTGAATGCATCGCCTTCAATTAAATCTCTTTTGTTTGATTCAAAACTCAGTAATTGTTCGTATTCAAGTCCTGCGAGTTCGGATCCTTTAATTGTTCCTAAAACCTTGTATGGAATCAGCTTTTCACCTGCTTTGTAATCACTTAATTTCAGCTCAGCTGCCTGCGCATTGAAATGCTTTGAAATCAAAGCCTCGGCCAGTATCAGTTTAACAGGTTTATGAGAATAGGCATTGAAAGTGTCTATGCAGACATAATTAATATTTTTACCTACTGCAAGGGCAGTGTTGCTGGGAAGCGTCCACGGAGTAGTGGTCCAGGCCAGCATCGAAATTGTGTCAAAATCTATTATGCCGAAAAGCTGTGCTGCTTTTTTAGCAGAAATATCCGTTAGCCTGAACTGAGCAACAGCGCTTGTATCTTTAACCGGTTTATAGGTTCCGGGTTGATTTAATTCGTGAGATGAAAGTCCTGTGCCTGCCGCAGGGCTGTATGGTTGTATGGTATATCCCTTGTAAAGATATCCTTTCTGATGCATCTGTTTAAGCAGATACCACAGTGTTTCTATGTAAGAAGTTTCGTAAGTGATATAGGGGTGTTCCAAATCTACCCAATAACCCATTTTTACAGTCAGCTCGTCCCATTTGTCTTTGAACTCCATGACATCCTTCCTGCATTCCGCGTTGTAATCGGCTACAGAAATAGATTTGCCTATATCTTCTTTGGTAATACCAAGCCTTTTCTCAACCTGTAACTCAATTGGAAGCCCATGCGTATCCCATCCGCCCTTCCTGTCAACTCGGTAACCCTGCATGGTTTTGTATCTGCAAAAAACATCCTTAACAGCTCTTGCCATCACATGGTGTATGCCCGGCATTCCATTGGCGCTTGGCGGTCCTTCGTAAAATACAAAGCGCTTGTCTTCAGGTCTGCTTTCAATACTTTTCCTGAAAGTATTTTCTTCTTCCCATAACTTCAGTACTTCTTTCTCAATTTCCGGCCACTTTATCTGTTTCAGCGTGCGATACATGCTTGTT
Source organism: uncultured Chitinophaga sp. (assembly GCA_964600345.1). Taxonomy (GTDB): domain Bacteria; phylum Bacteroidota; class Bacteroidia; order NS11-12g; family UBA955; genus JABMMZ01. The sequence continues at coordinate 8,755 of CAZRKA010000041.1, forward strand.
TTTCTAAAAGGTGCAAAGGTAAGAGAAAAAAGCGGATTTTTATTGAGGAATGGCGATGTACATGTGTCTGTTTTTCATTGTTTTAACTTGGCATTCGCGCAAAACATACTCATCATGATAAAATTGACCGGATACCGATCAGGATATTAGATTCAGTATCCGTACTTTCCTTGCCATCGCTTTTTCAGAAATTCACGCATTTCCTTTTCTCTGGCATTGTTACCCGGATCGTAAAATTTAACACCACTGATGGTCTCGGGCAGAAATTCAAGTTCAGCAAAATTTCCGGGATGAGCATGTGCGTATTTGTAATCGCTACCGTAATCCAGTTGTTTCATCAGGGCTGTCGGAGCATTTCTCAGTTGTAGCGGAACCGGCAGTGCACCGGTCTTTCTGACAAATGAAATCGCTTCGTCTATTGCAAGATAAGAAGCATTGCTCTTAGGGCTGCAGGCGAGATATATGGCACATTGCGACAGGATAATTCTTCCTTCAGGCATTCCTATAGTCTGAATGGCCGTTAGTGTATTTGTAGCCATGACCAGTGCTGTAGGATTTGCATTTCCTATATCTTCCGAAGCAAGTATCAGCATTCTTCTGGCAATGAACTCTGCATTTTCGCCACCTTCTATCATTCTTGCCAGGTAATATACCGCAGCATTCGGATCGCTTCCGCGCATGCTTTTAATGAAAGCGGAAATTACATTGTAATGCTCCTCTCCTGCCTTGTCGTATACAATTTGCTTATTCTGCAGTATTTTTATTACCAGCTCGTCTGTAATTTGCACAGGCTTGTTTTCCTGCATGGCAATCATATCAATGATATTGAGCAATTTTCTGCCATCACCGCCACTGAACTGCAGCAATGCCTTGTTTTCAGAAATACTTACTTCTTTTTCTTTCAAAAAATCATCTTTTGAAATCGCATTTTCTGCCATTGCCATCAGGTCTTTAACATCAAGTTCCTTTAATACGTACACCTGACAACGCGACAACAGTGCATTGTTAACTTCGAAAGACGGGTTTTCCGTGCTTGCGCCAATCAGCAGAATATTGCCGGATTCGACAGCGCCGAGTAATGCATCCTGTTGACTTTTGTTGAATCTGTGAATCTCATCGAGAAATAAAAGTATCCTTCCCTTTTCTTTTGATTCGGCGATAATCTTCCTGACATCTCCCACTCCTGCGCTGATGGCACTTAACTGAACAAAAGGCAGATCGAGTGACTCGCCGATAATTCTGGCAAGTGTTGTTTTTCCGACACCGGGCGGACCCCAGAACAGCATACTGGGTATATTGCCCGATTCGATATACCTGCGCAATGGTGCCCCCTCTCCGGTGAGATGAACCTGACCAACAAATTCGCTGAGAGATTTTGGTCTGACGCGTTCAGCAAGGGGAGTTTTCTGCATATGCAAAATTAAACTTTCTATGCATATCAGAAATCAATTAAAATTGTGATGCTGATAAAAGTCAAATATTTCTGTTTAATGCGTTCTATCTGATTAAAATAATCACTGCAAATCGGCATATTTGAAATTGAATGAAAAACTTCACAAGGTTTCTGATTCTTCTAATTCTCGTTTTCGGCAGTTTGCTTTTGCAATTATGCAGACCTTGTAAAGGAGGCATTTCAGTCCGGAATCTGACCATACTCAAATACACACTTGAGAGTGTCTGGAAAAAAGATAATGCGGGAATAATCAAATATTATGAGACAAATGCCATACCGATGGCGGTAAGCGATACAGTTTTTTTTGTCATGCGGGATTCGTCTAAATATGCCGCACTGTATAAAAACAGCAACGGCTCTGAACTAATGGCTTGTGATGCGGGTATTATAACGAATTACTTTTCTGTCTGGGACAGTATTTGTGTGCGCACGGTTTACGATTTTGATGCCTCACATAAGGCAGGTTCATCGCTTGAAGATGTTTGTCTTGTTGGTGAAAATGTGGCTTATTACGACAATAATTTATCCGGCATTTTCAAAAGAGCATCAGAATTCTCAGGCAATTTCAGAAAATCAACACTTAGTGCATTCACATTGGTTTTGATTAAAAAGCCGGACGCGGCTGATGTTCGGTTCAGTTGCAGTTTCTATGATACTGAAACCGGAGACAGCACGGTATCAATTACCGAAAACCTTAAGTTCTACTGATAAATATTTTTATATCTAAATTTACTTCATTAAATCCGGTGAGACTGATTAGAATGTTCGCTGACAAGGCTTGCGATGGCCAATAAACGGAGTTTACTCGTGTAATTGAGTATTTTTAGTCGAGCATAACGCAGTCAGCGGACTTTATAATCAGTATTTGCAAATATTTTTTAAATCCGGTGAGACTGATTTGAATGTTCGCTGACAAGGCTTGCGATGGCTAAAAAAACGGAGTTTACTCGTGTAATTGAGTGTTTTTTAGACGAGCATAACGCAGTCAGCGGACTTTATAATCAGTCGTAACTTAATAGACAAAAAAATTCCCCTTAATCAGGTCTGTCTCACTGCCTGTCCTGTACAAAATAAAATAATACAATCCCGGCGATAGCTGCTGTTTGCTGATCTCAAAATGGTCTGTACTTCCTGTCTGGGAAATAAATTCCATGCCACGCGAATCAAAAACTTTGAGCAAATACGGTTCAGATCCGGGATTGAAAAAATAAAGTTGAGAACTGGCAGTAACCGGATTCGGGTACAGGTTGTATTCACCTTTTCCTGTCCTTGGTATGAATAGAGAAATAACCTCTGAATTAGCTGCAGTTCCAAGCTCAAGCCTGTAATACATTTTCTGATTGGCAATCGGATTCTGATCCTGATAATAATATTCCACAGGACTGCTCAAACTGCCACAAATACCGGGAATATATCCGATCTGAATAAAATTAACGGAATCAATAGATCTTGTAATCCCGATCCCGTAACACACACTTCCGCTGCTTAATTCCCAATCCAGATATACCACACCATCGCTGTGCTGAGCCTTGAACTTATTGACCACAGGGCTTTGTTGAGCATGTAAACTAACTGAATATAAAGCAGATAATAGAAAAAAAAGAAGTTTCGTTCGCATTTACAATGCTGGTACAGCAAATATCATACACTTTTTGATGAAATACTGAATTTTATCTAAGCAAGACCAGACTGGTGCTCACAAAATGCCACCTGCCTTTAAAATCTCTTACTCTGAATGTAACAGCATAAACACCTTCCATTACATCTGTTCCCTGATAAGTGCCATCCCATGGTTTGCTGTCATCCGTAAAATAGATAAGTTCACCCCAGCGGTTAAAAATTTGCATGCTGTATTCTCTGATTCCTATTCCACCCGGAGCATACACGTCATTGTTTCCGTCATTGTTGGGCGAAAAAGCTGTCGGTGCGTTAAAAACAAACAGATAATGTATTTTGATTTCCTTGCTGAAGGTGTCTCTGCATCCATAAATATTGCTTGCAAACTGTCGTATCAGAAATACGCCACTGTCCGGATATGCATTTACAAGATTTCTGAGAGAACTAAAGTTCCCGTCACCCAGATCGTAATAAACAGTGTCGGCATCTGCGCTTTGATCTGTTATATTTATTTCGGGATCCACTATGGTTCCATTATCCGGATCGGTTATAAAACCTGCCTGAGGAACAGGGTAAACAATTACTTTTTTTATTGTGTCGTATATGCAATTATAGCCGCTGATTATACTTAATTTCACACTGTATGTATCAGCCTGGAAATAGAAATGTGATGGATTCTTAAATGTAGATGTATCTCCGTCGCCAAATTCCCATAAATATGATTTTATGAATGATTTTGGTGTAACACTTCTGTCCATAAACTGAACAGGATCGTATAGACAAACATTACCGGCCGTAAAGCTAACCGTTACAGGCGGAAAACTTTCTATTATCCTTTCAAAAGAATCAATACAGCCCAGGTCTGTTTCTGCTTTCAACCTGACTCTGTACTGACCTGCAGAAGGAAAATCATGCAGAGGATTTAACAAGCCGGAAACAGAATTATCTCCAAAATCCCACTCCGTTTTAACTATTGTACCGGTGTCAACCTGGATGTCAGGATTAAAACTAAAACGGTTGTCAATACACTTATTACTGTCAGCAAATTTGACCTTTGGCAAAGGATAGATTCCTATCTTTTTAAGCCTTTCATACACGCATCCTTCATTACTTACCACGGTCTGCTTTATCATGTAATTGCCGGCCGCGGTATATTTATAAACAGGATTCTGAACTTTAATACTGTCTGAAGGCGTAAACAAATATTTCCAGCTTCTGATGCCGGTATTGACAAAACTTGTCATATCCGAAATGTTTACTGAGTCAGACAAGCATTTGTTGCTGAAACTGAAATCGGGCTTAAGCTCAGGATAAATTATTGTACTATCGTAAGCGGTGTCTTTACAACCCATCTGAGAAGCAACAATGAGTTCTATGCCAAAAGTATCGCCTTTTGCAAACTTATGACTGAATTTTTTAGAATTGTATATGCTTGCATCGCTCAGCGTGTATTTCCACGAAGTTATACTGCCGCTGCTTATAGTGGATACTGAGTTGCAGAAACTCGAATCACCCTCACAAACCGGGGCAACTCTAAATGCAGCTACAGGATTGGGGTGAACTGTTGCGTTTCCTTCAATGCTGTCGCGGCATCCGCTAAGCGATTCAACAAACAGACGGATATTGTAAGTGCCATCGCTTTGAAATAGTTTTTTCGCCTTTTGTGTTGAAAAGCTGTCTGTGTCGCTTATCCATAAATACCCGGATATGCTGTCTCCCGTTATTTGTGAAATATCTTTAAATTCAGAACTGTCTTCATGGCAAACATCATCAACGGTAAATGAAGCATTCGGGCGTGGATATACAATCACATTTGTATAAAAGCTGTCTCTGCAAAGCTTGTCGGTAATTGATATCAGACCGGCAGCAAATGTATCTGCGCTCGTATATAGGTATTTCAGTTCGGCTGCGTTTTGAGTATTGCCGTCTCCGGTAAACCAGATTCGATCTGCAATAGTTCCGCTTATAACCATGGTGCTGTCAATGGCTTTAACTGTATCTCCGAAACAAACATTTTGTATGCTGAATTTTGAAACCGGCAGGGGGTTCAGATAAATATCCGATCTGAATGTATCGGTGCAAAACCCTGTTCTTACTTCCAGCTTCATTGAACTTTTCAAACCGCCCTTAAAATCGTACATTACCTGTTTAACATGCATAGTATCCAATCCGTTACCGGTCCATCGGTAAAAGATGATACTGTCGTTTTTAACTGTCGAACTGTCTCTTAACAGCAGGCTGTTACCGCTACAAGTTTCATCAAAAACAAATCTTGCAGCAGGTACAGGTTTTACAAATAATTTCACGGAATCGACTGCCTTGCAATTATAGATATCGCTTATCAATGCCTTATAAACCGTATTGCTTAAAGGTGTTGCGAGAGGACTGAAAATAAAAGCATCGTTTAAAGAATTCGACGGAGTCCAGTTGATTTTATGCAGACCGCTGCCTTTGGAGGAAACCACTTTTAATCTGACACTGTTTCCTTCGCAGAAAATTGTATCCTTTTGAAGCATTGCTATTTCCGGCAATCTGTAAATTTGAATGTTAACTGTATCTCTGCTGCTGCACATCCCCCTGTAAGTACTCAGAATAAACTGCCTGCTCACATTGGCAGTATCCTGATTAAATACGATGGCATAAGGATTGGCAATGGTGTCAGAGTTTAACTCCGAACCCGGCATCCACTGGTAGCGGTATGCATTTACTTTAAATGTGCCCAGATTAACTGTATCACCACTGCACAGGGCTGCATCTGAGCCGGCATTCTTTAATACCGGAACAGGAAACCTTGCAGAAGCAAATCCGCAACTGCAGGAAGCAGAATCAAGAGCTACAAACAAAGCACAGGATATACCGGCTTTTATCCTAATATTTTTAGCGATTGACCTGCTTTCGTTATTTTCAAGGTTAAGATACTGCGTATCCATTGCAATTACAGGGTCGCCGGGATCTGCAGTTCCCGATGCATTCAGATCATATACATATTTCAGGATAATCGGTTTTGAATAGCTTATCCTGCTGCCTTTATTGTTGACAATATATTCCAGACTAATAAATTCTGAATCCGGACTGATGTTACTAATACTTGAATTAAGACCGGTAAAGTTCAGATTGCTTTTAATAACCGGGGTGTTAAGCAGATTATTCCCTGTTACTACATTGATCATGCATTTGGAATTATCTGCAACGCAAACAACATCCTGCTTAACTGCTGCCTGACTGTATATATCGGTATTCCCGCAGTTGAGCTCCCTGCTCACAGTCTGGAAACCAAACTCAAAAGACATACTGTCGCCCGGTACAATACTGTCCATAAGGCTGAATTCTACTTCAGTTGCGCCATTAATATTTCTGCTGCGGGTAAGTTTGTTGTCGGGCGAGTTATAAATCGATTTAAACAACGATGAGTCGTAAATCATTCCTGGTAACAATAAAGCCTGATACTTGTCTTCGAGTCCGGTTTTTGCCGGACCGAGATTGATGATTTTTACCCTTATCCTTGCCGGTTTCTCACATGGGAAAATTGTATCGGCTTCTGTTTTTAACAGTGTGTAATACGGACGGCTAACGCCCTTTATATTCAATGGTCGGCTTATAGAAGGATAGCTTAATACGGGGTCGCCGCATTTGATATTTCCCAGTCCGCCGGCTCTGATATAATTTCCACTCGAGTAATCGCAATCTGTTTTTACACTGAAATAAATAATAATCTTGTTCCTGCTTATATCGCTGACGCCTTTGAAACCGGATGCTATCGTCGAATTTAAAGCCGACAGGTTCCACTCGTATACAGTGCCGTTTTTAAGTACCGGCAGAGGTAATGCTGTCTTTGCTCCGGTATGCGGATACCTGATATAGCATGAACCCGAAACAACAGACATTCCAATGGGTAGATTGATGTAGGCTCTTGTATTATATCCCGTAGTTGCTCCTGTATTTTCTATAGTCAGTGTATAAGGAGTTGTGGCACACAAATCGGATACGTTAACCGAATCTGTCAGTGTGCTTTGATATTGTGTATTCTGAGGTTCAATATAAAGCGCAATTCTCTCTTTCAGGCAGGGATAGGAATTAAGGTCCTTGGGGTAGGAAACGCAATTCCAGCCGGTATACAATATAACACTGTCGCGCATACATGTATTGTAAATTGCCCTGATCTTAAATTTTCTGGTTTGGTTGTACGGAATTGTTCCGGCTCTGAATACCGAATTAACGGATGGCAGGGCTGTATCTGCCTGAGCATCCCTGATTTGAACAACCTTTACTGCACCGCTGTTGTCAGGAGCAAACCACGTATTGATATTGCTGAAACTCGACGAGTAATTGGTATAAACAACTTCCCATTCTGCAGTGTCTTTTGCCGCATAAATTGTAGGAGACGAAGGCTTAATACTGGTAACCGGTTTATTGTATACAATCTGATCTGTATTGCCCGAACTGATGGTATCAAAACCGCTTCCAAGCGTGTTCCTTCTTTCAAATATAAAATCGTACTTGATGGGAATATTGCCCAGGGTTTGTATCTCACATGAGGGTTGCATTACTGCCATATAATATCCGTGAAATGCATCATCGCTGAAGTTTATTGTCCCTTTAGCTGAATCTTTATAATTAGAAGAAACATCGTAGACTATCGGATATGAATTGATGTTATTGGCCTTTATACTGTCTTTGTATTCTGTGACTGTTTTATTCGATCCGGCGGTGCGAACCTGAAGAAACCTCGAGTAGGACATTTTATATCCCTGAGGCAGATAATATCTTACTGACTTAATTCTGCCAAAGTTTCTGTATTCGTATGGAAAATAATTATTGCCTCCGTAATTGGAACAACATGGTCCAATACCCATGTAAAAGTAATTGTTTACCGCAATCTGACTGCAGGAGTTTACCTGATATGTTTCATTGCAGCAGGTAGTGAAATAATAGCCGGTCATAATCATTTGACCGCTGAATGTATCGCACTGAAACTTGTTGGCATTGCTGCTCGGATTATTGACATTACTGGTATAGAAACGGTTGTTAAATATGATGTTCAGGCTGTTGCCTCCAATATTGGTGCTTACCCTGAACTTTACCTTTACTATCAGACTGTCATCAGAATTATATCTGAATCCCGAAGAGACACAGGATTGCATTGAATCCGTGCTGAGATCAATTTTAAAATTTGCATTGTTGCCCGTGACAGTTTTCCAGCTTTTTAACTGATTGCAGTTAAGCGAAAGCGTTATTCCTCTTCTCCAGACAAGCAGCTGCACACCTGCGATATCGAGATTTTTACCATTGTTTATATTAGTTTCAATATAGGCGTTTCTCCAGCTGATTATTGTACTGGTTCTTTTTACGGTACCCGTAAATACAGCTTCAATCGTATCGCCCATAAAACATCTTTCCTCTCTTACCTTCAAAGTGTCTAATACACCGCTACCATCCGGCAATCCATCATTGTTGTTATCGGGTGCACCAAAATTGATTCGCTGAACTGAAAAATTTCTGAACTTCATCCCACCGTTGCAGTTACTGTAACAATGGATCTTGAGCTGCATCGACTGACAGCTCAGATATAGCCATTCTCGTGGATTGCAGTTTTTATCCGGGTTATATCTGATCTGCAGTTTAATGGTTTGAACACCATTGGCTCCCGCTGCCGAACAGTCGGCCTTCAGGTAGTAAACCAGTTCCGCATTTGTAAGTGATATTGGAACCGGATGAGGAAAATACCCTCTTAAAGTATCGCCTTTCTGAACCAGACTATCCGGGTTCCAGTTTGCATTTAACTCAGCATTGATAAAATAAAGGTCTTTCTTCAATTTCGAGTGTTTCAGCCCTTTCGGCAATATCAGGTCGACTATATATGAAGCACTGCTGCTTCTTGGTAAAAGGCTTGCGGAACTGATAAGCATACGAAATTCTCCTGTCTGATTGTTGATCAGATCAGTTGGAATAAAAGAAGATGAATTGAGGTAATGCTGATCGTAAACTTTGCCCCAGGTCCATGGAATTTTTTTGACATTGAGGCACTGGTCTTTATATTCTGCCGCATATGCCCAGCTGTTCATCAGCATCGATGCGTTTGAACATGGAGGTGCTGTGCAGGATTCGGTTCTCCACATCAGATAAAGGGTATCATTCGGTTTCAGATTACTGCTCTTAATTCTGAAAAATCCAATTGGATATAACCCTATACATCCGTAATATCCCTGGTTATAGGTATTAGTTGTACTGTCTTTCTTAACCCGTGTCCATACGCCGTTCTTCCCTATTTTTATTCTTACCGATGACGTGTCAAAAGACGACATCACATAAGGATAATTAAGTGATATGGAAACCTGAGGGTCGATAGCCGGCATATTTCCGGTGTTTACAAATCTGATTTCTGAAACGTAATTGTATTTGTTAAAACACGTCGGCGTTACAGGAAAAGGCAATGCTTTCAATGTTGGTGTACGGTTGCTTATTTGCACCGAACCGGATGTTTTGCTTGTCTGACAATTTTTTGAATTACAGCCCCAGCTCAATTCCATAGCCGTATTAAGGGATTTACAACCCTGAATCAGATTAGAATCAGTAAGGCTTATGGTTTCATTCTGATCCAGCAGTGTGTCCATATTGCCAATCGTCTTGAAAAAAGCGGAATTGAAAATTGTGATGACAGTATCGCCTTTAAAAGTTGTATTTCCTTTATTGACAAAGAATGTCTTTAAATCCCTGCCGTTTATTCTGATCAGTTTCAATTCTCTAAGCGGACCTTTGCCGTAGTTGCCAATATTGATGGTTCTGCCAAACTTCGAACCTATATCGCCTGTATATGTGAGATTTGTTATTGTACCATACTGAGCTGAAGGCACCCTTACCTGAAACGGAATAGAAGAGCCCAGATCGAAATTGCCGGTGTAAGCAGCTCTGGCCTGAATAAGAGGGGTATTGCTGCCGTTGAGAAATGCCAGCAGATCACAGTCTGCGCTCAAAAGTATCCTGAACTTGAAATTTTTGGCAATATTTAAATCCGCTGCACTGAATTCGGGTTGATTGAGATTTGTAACATTGTACTCGCTCACTCCTGCCCCGTTGAGCGAATTTCTGACATACTTTATTCCGGAGGGCAAATTCAGCCTGACAGTTATTCCCGTAACAGTTCCGGAGGAAATGTTGTAAACCTCTATAAAAGCCGAATCATTGATTCCACAAATACTTAGGGCAGTAGGCCCTTTGCACTGAACAGACAAACGACTTCCCTGAGCCATGGATAACAGCCCCAGCATCATAAAAGAAATCAATAAGAACTTTTTTTTGTACGTGTAAATTCTCCTCAAGATTACAAATATATCAACTCAAACCTGAAAATTCAAAAGAAAATCCAGATTGGTTAAATTAATTAAAGATTGGCTTTGTTACTTGATTGAATACCTTTTTATTGCAGGCAAAATGACATTGATATTTCCAAGAATATGCCAGAACTGATATCTAAATTTTTGATACATCAATTTTAATACACGGCATGGTATTGGAGAGTAATTTTTATTTTGGAACAGCAGGCAATATCTTTGCTCCCCATAAATATGCAAAGAGATACCCAAATATTTGACCTTATCCGCAAGGAGCAGGACAGACAGGAACACGGAATTGAACTTATTGCTTCAGAAAATTTTGTCTCAAGACAGGTAATGGAAGCAATGGGCAGTGTATTAACCAATAAATATGCCGAAGGATTACCCGGAAAAAGGTATTATGGCGGTTGCGAAATTGTAGATCAGGTGGAACAACTTGCCATCGACAGACTTAAACAACTTTTCGGTGCCGGGTGGGCCAATGTTCAGCCTCACAGCGGTGCACAGGCTAATGCTGCTGTTATGCTGGGTTGTTTAAATGCAGGAGACAAGATACTGGGCTTCGATCTAAGTCATGGCGGTCACCTGACGCATGGTTCTCCGGTTAATTTTTCCGGTAAACTATATGTGCCGAGTTTTTATGGAGTTGAAAAGGAAACCGGCACTATCGATTTCAATAAGATTGCAGAAATTGCCAATAGAGAAAAACCAAAACTTATTATTTGCGGTGCATCTTCATACAGCCGCGACTGGGATTACAAAACCCTGCGCGAAATTGCCGACAAAGTGGGAGCTATTTTACTTGCTGATATTTCACATCCGGCCGGGATGATAGCCGCAGGATTGTTAAATAATCCGCTGCCGCATTGTCATATCGTTACTTCTACTACCCATAAAACCCTGAGAGGTCCCAGAGGCGGTATCATTATGATGGGTAAGGATTTTGAAAACCCCTGGGGACTTAAAACACCAAAAGGCGAAATCAAAATGATGAGCGCCGTACTTGACGGCGCAGTATTTCCCGGAACTCAGGGCGGTCCTCTTGAGCATGTGATAGCTGCTAAAGCAGTAGCTTTCGGCGAAGCGCTAAGTCCTGAATTTAAAACCTATATGCTGCAGGTTAAAAAGAATGCATCAGCCCTCGCTGCAGCAATGGTGGAGCGCGGATATAAAATAATTTCGGGTGGAACAGACAACCATCTCATGCTGATTGACCTCCGCCCGAAAGGTGATGAGATAACAGGTAAACTTGCAGAAAATACGCTGGTAAAATGCGATATCACTATCAATAAAAATACTGTGCCGTTTGAAACCAGATCACCTTTTGTTACTTCAGGTATAAGACTGGGAACACCGGCCATTACCAGTCGCGGAATGAAAGAAGAACATATGCCTGTAATTGCCGGATTAATAGACAAGGCCCTGATGTCGCACAATGACGAAAATCAACTGAATGCTATCCGTGCTGAGGTAAACAGTCTGATGAAGCAATTTCCGCTTTACAGTTAAAGCAATATGCTTCATTTCCGAACAATTCTGCTCTGGCTTGCATTTATAATGCTTGTTTTGCAGTATTTCATTGAAGTAAGATCCAGTATAACACTTGGAATCATATTTCGATTGTTGCCCAGCGCCATTTTACTCTTCTGGTTCCTGCTCTCGCTTTTCTTCAAAGTCAAATTAAAAATACAGGTTCAATCCACTCCATCCTGGGTTATCACTTTGCTTAACATACTTAGACCTATGGCGAGTATCAGTATTGTAATTGGTGCGCTATTCAAAATTATGCACTGGCCTTTCGGAAATATGATGCTCATTATGGGTATTGCTTTTATGGCTGTTTATTCCACTATTCTAAGCAGGTTTGCGGAAACCGGTTCTTCACAAAATCCGGATATCATAGACGATATGAATGATCAGGACCTTTAAGTTTTAGTCAAGAGAGATAACTATAAAATTCTAAGCGAAGAGATGAATCAGGCATAGTTTACCTGAATGCTATTTTGATTTTTTCCGGACAAAAAGAAAGGCGTCTTCAACAGACGCCTTTCTGAGTAATAATATTAAAACTGATTATTGCAGAACCACCCTTTTGGTGATAATCTGCCCTTCTGCGATAAATCTGATGGTATAAACACCTGCGGCATTTCCGCTAAGGTCTACTTCAAATTTACCGCTTACGCCTTTATAATCTTTTAACAACACCAGCTGGCCCATTGCATTGTAAACCTCAATACTTGCATCCTCAGTGAGTAAGCCTTTGAGATCAATTGTAAGCAGTCCGGCGCCTGGGTTTGGATATACTTCCACAGTTTCATCCAGAGTCTTTGTATTAACAGAAACTGTGCTGTTGTAACAAGTTGGCCAGTAGGTAAAATTCACCATTCTGTCAAATTCTTCGGAAGTGTTTCCACTCGGGTCGGTTACTCTGTATGTAATGTAATAAACACCTTCTTCCCAGATATTAACGTTCTGACTGACAATTTCTACGAGTGGTTTAAGTTGTGAAGGACTGTAATAGTTGTCTGAGGTTGAAATTCCCCACATTGGCCAGATATTCTCTCCTACACATCCGTGAATTACATCAGCCCAGATTCTTGGTGCTTCTGTATCTTCCACAATAATGGTGCGGGTTTTACGGCTGACATTTCCTGAACCGTCAATGGCTTCAAAAATCTCGGTGTAAGTGCCAATAGTATTCAGATCTATGTTGCTGCCAATCATTACAAGACTCACTTCCCCCTGAGGATAATAGTTGT
>CAZRKA010000042.1:0-21813 GCA_964600345.1 uncultured Chitinophaga sp.
ATTGCAGTGTAACGCTGCTGCTGTCTTTAGTGCTCGATTCAAATACGATGGCATTTTTGCGATCTGCTCCTGATATTCTTGGTATAACTAATCGTTCTGTATACGTTCCGCTTCTAACTTTGAATAAAACAGAATCAATTATGCCGCCATCGGTCATAGCAGTAACGGCTGCATTAAAGGTTGCAAAATCGGGATTGGTACCACCTATGGTATAAACACCCCGCAAAGCAGGTTTACCCACACGTTCAAATGTGTCATTAAAGTTCATCGTGTCACTCGAACTGTTTGGAGAGCTTGTCCATGCTTTGACTGTGTATACCGTGTCTTTGCTGAACCTGTGGGTACCAATGCATACTGTGGCCGATTTTCCACTTAGCAATGAACCCGACCAGCTGTAGGTAGTTTTGGCGTTTCCATTGATACGCCAGTTAATCTGTGCCGAAGTCAGGGTGTCATCTCCGTGATTTTTTATACTGACGTAAACACATACACTGTCGGCTGTAAATTGTTTAATTTCTGATATTCCGGCATCCAGAGGAACCAGGTTGAATTCGTCGGCGCCAATATCCGGAAGGCTGCTGTTTCTGGCCTGCAGATCGATATCTGTTGTGATACGGGCATCCGGAATAGCCTGAGCATTGAGATCTGAAGAGTAAGCGTGAAGGTCTGAACCTGAAACGAAATTTGGGTTTGCCACTGTGGTTGCAGAATCAAAACTTGTTGCATTTTTCCAGTTGCTCAGACCGGTGATTGCATTGTTGTTGTAGAATTGAATCCCACCGCCATAATAGGTGTTGTTATTGCAACTGCTGATTGCGCTGCTGCCGGAATAATTATGGTAAATCTGATATCCGCTTGAGGCATCGAAATGAAGCGCATTGTTTCTGATTCTGATATTACTGCCGCGGTAAATATACATATTGCCGTAGCCGGTATACAGTGTGCTGGAGTAAATGCTGTTATTGTAAAAATCGAGATAGTCGCTATAGTACGAATAAAAGCCCCAGGCATCGGTATAGTCGTTGCTGCCAACGCTGATAAAATTGTTGGCTACAAGTGTTCTGGCATTCGATGTGCCTGTCGCATATTCAAGGTAAACGCCGTATCCGCCGTTTGGCTGAATAACTTTGTTGCGAAGTATACTCAGACCTGAAATGTCATATAAGTATACACCATAACCATAGGTATAACTGGTATTGGAGCGCAGGAAGGTATTATCCTGAATCTGCAAATTGTTTATGTAATATATCTGCACATTGGCGTACGACTGACCGTCGGCGAAACAGTTTTTAATTCGCATTCCCGAAGAACCCGAGGAATTGGTGAAAAGGATGGCATAAGAACCGTCTCTGAACTCGCAGTTGTCAAAATACAAACCTATGCTGTTTGTAACGCTGCCCGAATTAAACACAAGAGCCCTGTTAGATGTTGAACTTGATGAGGAATAACCGGATATAAGGCAGTTTGAAAAACTGATATTTCGGAAGCCGGATTTAAAATCGATTACCCTTGAATAATTAGTTCCTGTTGCCTCAATGGTCAGTTGCGTGAAGCGTATGTGTCTTGCATTTTCTATCAGCAGTGTATAGTTCAAATTGCTAAGTGAAGAGCCAAAAGACAGCAATACATCGCTGCTGTCTCCGGTCGACGATCTGAAAGTGATGTTATTCAAAGAATCGGCCCCCGGAATATTGCCTATTTTAAGCTGCTCGGTATAAGTGCCGGGTCTAATATTGACTACAACTTTTCCGCATACACCGTAAGTCTGCAGGTCGTTAATGGCAGCCTGCACAGAAGTGTAATTAGGATTAGTTCCCCCAACCGTAATGGTATCCTTTATCGAGGGTTTAATCATTTTCAGCATGGTGTCGTTTCTGTTGCTGGTATCAGCAACGCCATTTGGCAGTCGGGTCCACACCACCAGTGTATCTGTCTTTCCAAGTACCAGGGTTTTTGAACCTAAAGTCACTTTAACTTTATTGGAACCGCTGCCACCAATAGTGTCTATAGTTCCGATGTAATTATAAGGTATTTGGGCAACTCCGTTCCAGGTCCAGTTAACTTTAACAGAGTCAATTCTGTTGCGACCGAAATTGGCAACACTGACAACAATATTTCTGCTTCCTGCACATGCTCTGTATGGCGAATCAACAGACATGATACCGGCATCATTGTATGCATCAAATGAATAGGTGCGGATAATCATGATTTTATCTGTACAGGTATACATGCCGCCCATCCATAGAAAGTTGGTGTCACCCGAATTGTAGTTACCGAGTTTGGAGTAATCCGCAATTACCGAATCCACGTAACAATCGCTGCACGAACAGCTATATGAGCGCGTAAAACTACCAAGCGTATCGCCGTTAACAATGGCGTAAAAATTTCCCGAACCGCAGGAAGTGTGAAATACCTTTACCTTGATTTCAGAAATTCTGAGATTGTTATTGTCTATCAGTAACTGCTGATTCGACGTAAAACAATCATACCCGCTCCCGCAGATATAACATCCGCTGGAATAGGTGCCAAAATCATATATTACTGTGTCTTTAAACTGCGCTTTCGCCTCATTGATGCTGATCAGCGATATTAAAGCAATGGTAATGGAATAAGCATAGCCTCGTAATTGTATTTTCATATTGGAATGTAAATTTTCTCATATTTTGAAAAAACAAAGGGCTGTATAGAAAAGCACACACAAACGGCCGCAGTGTTCAAAAGTTTTGTTTAGCCGTCAAATCTAGGAGAAAAAATCAAAATAACAATTAATTCAACTCATGATTATTGTTACGATTTTGGCATCCCTGTATTAAGCATTTGTAAGTCAATGTTTCACAACTCTGAATAGCACCTTAAACATTGTTTTTCGATATTAATGCTTAGACAAAGCGAGCTGTTGATAAGTAATTCATTTATAGTGTTTTCAAATTCACAAGTTTAATTTTAATTCTGAGCTCACTAATTTAAAATAATCTCTAATCGAATAGAATTTTAGCATGAAAACGCATAAATAATAGTGATAAAACCTGGTGTTTAATCTCGAATTGCCGGAGAATGAAAAAAGATTTGCAGTCGTTTTTTAAAAAATTTCAAAGCCAGGGCCATGAATGGACCGGAAATTTATCGGCTTGTTTTTGGTGATACCACCTTGCGATATCTGAAGCTGAAAATTCGTGTCGCGGCGTAAAATTTAATTCATTCTTAATTTTTGTGATATCAAGTGTGAGCGAACTGGAAACTTGCTTAAGTTCAAAATGTTTACCGTTGTTTCCATACAGCAATTTCAGAAGGGGAAGTAGTCGCCAGGCCCCGCTGAACCTGGGTTTTAATTTTATTTCATTTGTTTCTTCCAGCAGAGAATTCACAGAATTGAATAAATTGTACACTTTGTTATCTGCGATATTGTATTCTGTAATACCGGATGATTCTTTCCTGAAACACGCTTCAGCCGCCTCGCATAAATTCTGAATATGGGTAAGACTGCTGACAGTATCCTGTCTGCCCGGCCAGTTTAATACACCACCGGAATTCAGATGCAGCAATTTGGCGAGTAGCTGTCTGTCTCCACTTCCGTAGATGGCGCGTGGTCTTAGTATGCACAGTGAATTATAATTTCTGCCAATTCCCTTTTTCAGGATTTCTTCCGATTCGTATTTTGAACGACCGTAAGATGACATTCCGCTGCCGGCACTGCTTTCGGGAATATTTATTCCGTAATCATAAACACTTGATGAAGAAATATAGATCATTTTACTGCATTCAAATTCATCCCGCAGGATTGCACTTGCACGCGTATTGCTTTTGCTCAGTGATTGTTTAGCAGCAGAAGGATTTGTCTCTGCGGCACAGTGTATAATGGTGTCGAAAGTTTTCTTTCCCTTCAAAGGTTTGGCAAAATCCATCTGAATGTATTCGCCGTATTCGGAAAATCCTTCGGGAGCTTTTTCACTGCGTCCGCTGCCATACATATTGCAAGCCAATGCAGCAAAATGTCTGAACAAATGAGAACCGGCAAATCCACTTGCACCTGTTACCAGTACTTTCATATATCAATAAGTTGTTTTAAAGCTGCCTTGCGGTCGGCCTTCCTCTGCCTGCCGCTGTGTGGTATTTTCCCGAAAATTATTTTGTCGGGCAATGCCTCTGAATCTATACTATAGGTACCATTTCTCAATTGTTTCATAACGGTCTCTGCATCGTTTTCACCCTCAAGCAAAAGGTAAACTTTTTCATCATTGATTTCATCAGAATAAACACCAAGCATAAGTGCCTCCTTTATACCATCTATTTTCATAACCGTATGTTCGTATAGTTCCGGGTAGATATTGAAGTTTCTTCTGATAATCATGTTCTTTTTTCTTCCTGTGAGGTAAAGGGTATTGCCTTCCATTTTTACCAGATCACCGGTTGCATGGTATTCGCCTCTTTCTTTTAGGTGATAATAGCGCTTGAACAATTGTTGACCTTTAATGAAAAGTTCACCGTCTTCAGCTATCCTGTATTCGACGCCATCTATAAAACAGCCCAGTCTGTCAGCGCCTTTGCCGTCATTGGCTTTTACTCTGCCATCACAGATGGCAGTAAGCAAATTCTCTGTCATGCCATATACACAGCGTATTTCGGTCGCTGCATCAGCACAGGCGATGAGTCTTTTAAGAAATGGCGGGTGCACTGGTGCCGAACCCAGAAGCAGATATTTTAATTTCGGGGATAAACAGAGAAACTGAGTTGAACAGAAATCTATCACTGAATTAAAATCAGAAGGAGGCCCGAAAAGTACTTCGATGTTTTTTTCGTTAATGAAATCAAACTTTTGTTTTCCTGTTTTCATTTCAGGCATTACTACTGCACACGCCGAAGCTGCAATAGCCAGAAAGATAAAATGAGGGAGTGAGGCACCTACTCTCAAACCTTTCAGATCCATCTGTTTTGATAAAGCGTTGATGGATGCAATGAAACTTTGAAGACTGTGCACAACGCCTTTGGGAACTGCCGTAGTGCCGCTGGTGTAAACTATAAAGGCATTGCTTTCAGCATCCGCATCCAGCCATTCAGTACTTACATCATTTTTATTTGCAAGACGTTTCAGATTCGATGCGCTGATAGTTTTTTTCATGAGCGGTAAAATTCTGTCATCGCAGAAATATGTGATGCCCGGAATATGAATAAATCTTGGTAAGCTCTTTTTAAAATACGCAGCGATTATTTGCAGGAGTATATGCTCCTGCAATAAGATCAGTCTTTTATCGACAACAGCAAATCTGGGTTTTAACTGTTGCAGTTTAGATTTGAAATTATCGTTGCCCATTTCCGGATCAATCAGCACAACACAGGCATTGTTCAATGTGGCAGCGAGCAGATAAGAAATCATCATAAACCCCGGAGGCATGGCAAATACTATATTTTCTCCCGGTCTGACGCCCATATTCTGCATGCCTTTTGCGAGTTTAAGTGCCTGTTCACATACTTGTTCTACAGTGTATTTTATGCCCTTATCCTCAATCAATACATGGGCGGGATTTTTTTTGTTCAGCTCAAAAAGCGTATTGATCAGCGACGAACTATATAGTGTTGTTTTGTTCACCATATCATATAAGTTATACTTAAAGCCAGTCCCGAT
This sequence comes from uncultured Chitinophaga sp., assembly GCA_964600345.1. GTDB lineage: Bacteria > Bacteroidota > Bacteroidia > NS11-12g > UBA955 > JABMMZ01. The sequence continues at coordinate 5,621 of CAZRKA010000042.1, forward strand.
CCAAGTCCGATGATTAGAATCTCATCACCTTTTTGCAGCCGGCCGTCGTCGAGCGCCTGTTTAATAGAAAGTGGAATGGAAGCAGCGGCGCAGTTTCCGTAGTTTTCGACAACACTGATAAATCGTTCAGCAGGAATGCCTACTGTTTCAGCGATGGCGTCGAACGATGTAACCGATACCTGATGGGTAAAGACCCATTTAATGCGGGGAATGATGGCATCAATGAATTCTTTGCTTAAAACCAGTTCGCGCCTGAATTCGGTCATAAATGCTTCACGCAGTTCGCTTGTAAATCCGGTGAAATAAAGTTTGGATAAATCGCGCGGATGCATACTGCCTCCGCCGTTGATTGTGCAAAGTTTCCAGTATTTTCCCCGGCTGTAGATTTTCTGAAAAAGTATGCCGCTTTCTTCACCGCAGGCTTCGAGCAGAACTGCCGCACCTGCATCTCCAAAACTGTATGCGGCAAGGTGTTCGGATAACTGATTTTTATGCTGCAATTCGAAGCGAATCGAATCACTCAATTTCTCGCCATTAACTATCAGTATTTTTTTGCTTGTGCCGTTGCAGATATATTGTCGGGCAATATCCATGGCTGTGATAAAACTATTACAGGCATTTTTGACATCAAACACCGCGCATTCCAGTCCCAGTTTTTCCTGTATGATATTGGCGGTTGCCGGTTCGATAAGATCCGAACAGGCGGAAGCAAAAATCATGAGGTCGATATTTTCCCTGCCTGTTTTTTCAACTATCGGCAAAGCTGCAGCCACAGCCAGATTTGAAACCTGTTCGTCTGATGCAGCAAAATGCCGCTGTTTAACACCAAACATTCTGATTAATACCTGCTCGGATACATTGCTGTGTGGCGAGCTGATCATCGAACTCAGCTCTGCAGTTGTCACTTTTCTGACCGGCAGATAGGTGTTTATTTCGCTTATACGTACGTTATACATTTGCTTTTAGAATGATGCGCCATAGAGGACGCGTGATAAAATTGAAACCATTGAAGCTGCTTACCAGTTCCAGTGAACGGCTTAGACAGTGCTTTGAGAAAGATTCTTTGAGATTTTGTTTTCCGGCTTTTAAAATGTTTTTATCATGAAGCCCGATAGATTCATAGATTTCTTTTCTGACATACATGGTGCGCATGAAATAAATATTGAGCATTACAAGAATGCTGTACCAGCTGCGTTTTATGAATCCGGCTTTAGAAGTATATGTCTTAAGCAGTTCTTCCGTAAACAGAATATGTCTGGCTTCTTCAATATGATGCAACTGTGACACTTTTTTGAGAACCACATAAATATTATCCACTTTGCGGTAGTGTTCGGCGTAAATTTCAGCCATCAGTTCCACCGCCAGACACGACATGAATACCGAGTCGTGCGGCAGCATTCTAACTGTAAAACTTCCCAGAAACTTATGCCAGAATCCCGGCTTTAAGGGTTCTACTCCAAGTTTTTCTATAGCTCTTGTAAACATTTCCTGATGCCGGCATTCTTCTATCATTTCGCGTATCAGGAATTTGTGTTCCCAGCCCGATGGATCGATAGTAAGCAAACGACGGCTGATGAACAGACAAAAAAGTGTTTCGCTCCAGGCATAGGCATACATCACCTGACAGGCTTCACGGCGGGCCAGTTCGCGCTTTTGCTCCGGGGCCATATCAGAATAGTATTGAGTGCCTGCAAGCGAAACCAGGTATTCCGGCAGATAAGAATCTGTTTCGGTAATATCTGTTTCCCATGGTATGAATGTTTCGGGCAGCAGCGGGTTCTCGTGACTGATCCTGATAAGCCGTTCGGCCAGTTCGGGCTTCATTCTGTATTGTTCTTTTTGTGCCGGGATTTTCATGATAAATGTTTTTCTTAAGTTTGATAAAATTTTAATCGTTTAATACGAAAGCAAATTACCCTATAAATAATTTCATAAACTTACGGACTTAAGACGCATTAAAGCATTCATTTGTTTAAAATCATAAAAAATATTTTTAGTCCGCTTATATGAATTCATTTTGAATATTGATTAACACAAATCATTCAAAGTAATTGCGCAATTCCTTAAAAAATTACCTGAAATTATGGAATAGAGCAAAAATCTGTTTGCATTCTGTCATCTTGTAATTCGATGTATACATTAATAAAATTGAAGCATGTATCCGGAAGTCTAATTTATATATGAATGTCCTTAAAATGCTTAATTTGTTGTCGACACAAACGGTATAAAAGAAGTTTAATAATTCCGCTCACAGTTAATATCCGAAAAAAATAGAAGATATAAACTTTATCTGTGAATTGTTTATAGCCTTTCCGTATGCGTGAAGTGTTTTCTGTTTTAAAATGAATTATCCGAAATTGATAATATTAGTCCCCGAAACTTTATCAGATACAGATTGTGAAAGAATGATTTTCATTAGTTTTAATAAAAAAAATCGGGATTTAAACCTCAGTAGTTTGCAAATAATTTATTAGCGGTTTATTTGATTTTCATTGCCATACATTGCAAATTATCAATTATATATAGGAAGTAAAAATTTGACATTTTATATGGATTTTGTTTTATTCATGTTTGCATCTGCATTTGAATTAAATCCTGAATCATAAAATTAAAAATGCATGAACCGGTATATTTGGGCAAAAAAGTATCAGGTTTATAGTTACCGCTTATATCAGGTTTAAGTATAAATTAAGGATAAAGCAATTTATGCGGAGATATGAATTCAGTCCTATGGAAATGTTTGTCAGCTCCGCAACAGTATTCTTAACCGGCAATCGTCATTTATACGTAATTTAAGTTTAACCCTATAAAAAATTGATCAGGAAACCATTAATTGAGCAGAAGAAATCACCTGATGATTTAAACGAATCACCGGCGGATACTGAAATTAAATCCGAAGAAATCCGGATAATTTCATCTGTTGCATTTACAGAACAGCAGGCAGAGTTGATAACGGCCTGTGTTTTGGGTGGCGACGATGCAAACAGGGCATTTAACCAATCTACAAGTCTCAGAATCAATGGTCATGTTTCGATTGCAGCACTTGAAAAGGCATTGCGTGTTTTGGTTGCACGACACGATTCACTGAGAACGGTATTCGATATTTCTTCAGGGTGTTTCCATATTCTTGACAGGATGCCTGTCGAATTTAAGGTAAGAAAGTTCACTGAGGAGTCGATGGATATTGCTCTTGAAGAGCAGACCTCCATCGAATCGGAATATGTATTCGATTTACAAAAAGGTCCACTTTTTCGATTCAATCTTTTAATTTCTGATAGTTTCAGTTTACTTGTTTTTACAATACATCATCTGGTATTTGACGGGTGGACATTGGGCATTACTATTAAGGAGATTGCAGAATTGTATAATACCGCCATTGACGATGCATTGCTTATAAAGAATGAAGCGGTTTCCTATGCCGAATATGCCCGGAGCGAGCAGGCATTCACACAAAGCAGGGAATATTCAGAGATGAAGAATTATTATCTTGCTAAACTTGCTTTTTACAAACCATGTTCACCCTTGCCATACGACAGGAAAAGAACAAAAAATTTCAGCTATACAAGCAGTCATGAAACAGTAATTGCTGATCAGAAACTGTATGAAATGCTGAAAAACCTTGCTTTGAAAAATGATTGCAGTCTGTTTGTAACAATGTTAACAGTATTCGAAGTTTTGCTGTACCGGATTTCAGGTTTAAGCAAAATACTCGTTGGTGTGCCCGCAGCCGGTCAACCCATTTCCGGATTTGAAGAACTTAGCGGACACTGTGTATACCTTTTACCGGTAATATCTCAAATGCAAGGCAACAACACTTTCGCAGAACAACTGAGACAAAGGAAAAATGAGTTTGCAAGAGATATTGAAAACAGGCGGGTAACATATGGAAGTCTGCTAAAAGAAATCAAAACTGACCGAAGTGCCGAAGCCGTTCCTCTGATTCCGGTAACATTTAATATCTATAGAGAACTCTCGGATGAAATCACTTTTAACGGTCGTGAAACAAGTGTGATAGTCAATCCCAGAAAATACAGTTTTTTTGAAATGGCAATCAATATCCGGAGAAATCCCACAAATCTGGAGATCGACTGTTCGTTTAAAGATACACTGTTTGATGCGGGCACGGTAAGAGAACTCTTGATTCAATACCGGGAATTACTGTTTCAGGTTTGTCGTAATCCGGATAACAGACTGGATGATTTTGAAGTTTTGCATAAGAAAATACCTGTTTCGGACAATGCCAAATACGGTTTAGAAAATGAACTGAAAAGAAAATTTAACCTGAAACTTTTTGAAGGTAATCTGACCCGGCTTGAAATGCCGGTTTTTAAGAACCGCATCAATGTACCGGAAGGCAATTATTCGGAAATTGAAGTGGAATTTAATCCTGATACAGTTGCTAAATTCATAGCTAATACGAAAAAAAACGGCATCGGCAGCTTTGCTGCTTGTCTTGCATTGACAGAAACATTGCTGAATCGTTATACAGGACAAACAGACATAATTGCGGGATTTCAGGCAGCCCCGGGTGATAATGACAAAGTAGATTCTGATGAAATATTTGCGATGAGAAGCAGTTTTTCTGAAGAGGATAATTTTTCGATCTTGTTGACTAAATGCGAAAATTTAGATTCAGAATTAAAAATTAAGAGATATCCTCTGAACGAATTGATATCTGAATTAATAAAGACAGATTATCAAGTCAGTTCAGACATTTTCAGTCTTTTGCTCAGTGTTGATAATGATAGGGAAGGCTTAATCCGCAGAAAGCTCAAAAAAAGTGTTTCCGGATTTGAGATTGTGTTCAGATACGTTTTGAACGAAGGCGAATTTTATCTGAACCTCACATACAACGAAATGTTGTTTGAAAGAAAGTTCATGGAGGAGCTGGGAATGAATATGAATATATTATTAGCAACAGTTTGCCAGGATTTAAATGCGGGAATATGTTCATTCAATATGCTGAACGATGCAGCTTTTAAACGCCTTATATACCGCCTAAACGCTACTGAAACTACATTTGGAAAGGATAAGACTTTGTTAAGTCTTTTTAAGGAAAAAGTGAATTCGCAAGGTGAAAGTCCGGCTGTTGACGATGGAATTGAAAATTATACATACCTCGAGCTAGACAGGCGATCTGATATTATTGCCGCTTTGTTGCTGAATTTACCCGGGGCAGCGGGTCAGTATATATGCGTACACATGGATCGCAGTGTTGGTATGGTAGTAGCTTTGCTGGCTATTTTCAAGACCGGCAGAGCATATTTGCCGCTGGAACCCGTCTTGCCTTATGAAAGGAAAAAAGTTATTTTGGATTCGCTGGCTTGTAATTTAATCATTACGGATAAGGTCAGTTATGAAACAAGTCGGGTATTGTCCGTCAGTGGCCATTGCATACTGATAGATGATGAAGATAATTACAAAGCCAATCCGGTCGCCGATAAGCTTAAATCACCTTCGCCGGAAGATATTGCCTATGTCATATTTACTTCGGGTTCAACAGGTGTACCCAAAGGTGTTATGGTTGAACACCGGTCGCTGGTAAATGTGATCGAATGGGTTAATAAAACATTCGGAATAAATGCCAGAGATAAAATGCTGGGCACCGCTTCGATCAGTTTTGATCTGTCAGTATACGATATTTTCGGAATACTGGCAGCCGGAGCTGTCCTGAGAATAGCGCGGAATAATGAATTGCAGGATCCCAGAGCATTGACCGGAATATTGTTTACAGAAGGCATCAGTTTCTGGAATTCGGCACCGCCGGTGATGCAGCAATTGCTGCCTTTTATTAAAAGTCATAAAGGCAGAGAAGCAGCATTGCTCAGACTTGTTTTTTTAAGTGGTGACTGGATACCGCTCAGTATGCCGGGTGAGCTTAAAAGTATTTTCAAAGGACTTGAAGTGATTTCGCTTGGCGGAGCCACTGAGGCGAGTATCTGGTCTAATTACTTTCAGATAGATGAAATTGATGCTGACTGGAAAAGTATACCTTATGGCAAACCAATTCAGAATGCAAAGTATTACATACTGAACAAGGCACTTCAGGCAGTGCCGGAAGGTGTATGCGGCGATCTTTACATCGGTGGTGAAGTTCTTGCAAGGGGCTATAATGATAAGGACTTAACATCAAAAAAAATCATCAGTAATCCGTTTGAGCAAGGTGGCAGAATATATCAGACAGGTGATAAGGCCAGGTTTTTTATGGATGGTAATATTGAGTTTCTCGGCAGATCCGATTCACAGGTAAAGATCAGAGGGTACAGGGTAGAGCTGGGGGATATTGAAAGCACTATACAGACCTATCCCGGTGTAGAAAACTCAGTTGTGCTTGTACACGAAAGTCCTAAGATGCAAAAATCTCTTGCAGCTTATATCCTTATTGCGGAAAAACCTTCTTATGATGAATTCAGAAACTGGCTAAAAACAAAATTGCCCGTTTATATGGTTCCCGATCATCTTGTATTTATGAGCGAATTTCCTTTAAATGCGAATGGTAAAACAGACAGGAAAAAACTGCCTTATCCGGAATTAAATCAAAGCATATCCGGAATTGACGAATCAGAAATACTAAGCGAAACCGAATTAACGGTGTGCAATATATTAAAGGAGGTACTGGTACTTGAAAAACTAAGTAAGAAAGATGATTTTTTTGAGTTGGGGGGGCATTCACTTAAAGCCATAGAAGTTATTTTAAAGGTTGAAGAAAGAACCGCATTCAAACTCAGCATGGCAGCCTTGTTTACACATCCAAGTGCAGAATCACTCGCAAAATTGATAGACAACAGGGAGGAAGACGAATGGAAATATCTGGTAGCGATTAGGCCTGAAGGAAGTAAACCCCCTCTTTATCTGGTGCATGGCGGTGGACTTGGAGTAATGGTTTTCAACGACCTTGTCAGACATCTGGATGCTGAACAACCTGTTTACGGCATACAGGCAATTGGGTTAAACAGCGATGAAACCCCCGGAGAAAGCGTTGAATCCATAGCAGAAGTATATCTTGAGGAATTAATCAGGCATAATCCGAATGGACCTTATCTTTTGGCAGGATTTTCGGCGGGAAGTGTGATTGCTTTTGAAATGGCCGGACAATTGCAGACGTCCGGAAAAAAGGTGGCATTTCTGGGAAACTTTGATTTTTCGATCGAAAATCTCAGGCAAAATGTTTCAGGAAAGGAAAAGCTAAAAAGAATTTTACCCGAATTTATCCCCCGTAAGGTGCATTTCATGAAAAATATTATCAGGCATCCTAAGGACAATCTAAAGTTCCAGAAGACATTCGCCGGACTCCGTATCAACGGGATTCTGGCACGTCTCGGTTACACTCGTGAAGAAAAAAACGATGCCGGAATGGAAAAAATTCATCGTCTGATGGACCGGTATCAGCGCGCATTCAATATTTACAAACCGCGGCCTTACAACGGAAAGATAGATTTGTTTGTCTCAGGTAAAAAGATGTATTACCTGCGCGATCCGGTATGGCTAGGCTGGAAGGATTATGCATTGAACGGCATACGGATACACCCCGTTGAGGGCGATCACGATCACATGATACTTGAACCATTCAGTGCGCAATTTGCTTCCGTGTTGCAATCGGTTCTCGACGAAAATCCGAAATCCGATTTTTAATAATTAAGGCCCGTTCAAGGTAGTATTTCGGTATTCTTACAAATAATCAGATATTCATTTATTTGAAAATATCTCAGGAGTTTACAAGCTTTTAATTGAGTGATTTGTAAAGGTATAGACAAATCCGTAATTTTAATCCCCAATAATGTCACCATTTTAAATAATGACCGTCTGTCAGGGTATGAAAAACGCATTTTTATTAAGCGCTATATCAGTAATTTTAGTGATGATTTTTTCCTGTTCAAAAAAAGAACAGGACGTCAAGCCTCTTGTTAAAAATCCTGAATACGTTAAACCTAAGGGGCAAAAAATGTTTATAGGTGTACATGCCAGAACGGTGAGCTATCCTTCGGTATACGATTTAATCGTAGGTTTTACAAATACAGACAGCAGTTTCACTCAGACAGACAGTATCAGGGGGGCCTTCCAGATCAGTTCGAATATGGATAAACATAGCTCGGCCAGAAGCCGGTCTAAACAGGAACTATATTTTATTTACAGGCATGCCGGCAATGGCCGTTTGCATCTGGGTATTGTTAATTCCGAAAATGGCAAGTTCACTAAAAGTCTCGATTTGGGTATTCAGCAAATGGACATGATACACCTGCAATACGATGAAATTGGGGGTAAACTATACTTTAGCATGGGCCCGGACCTGTATCAGGTGAATACTTCCGACGGATCCCTTAGCAGTATCAAACAAGGACAATACACTCCCGAACTCCCCGCAGACTATCCCAGTGGCGCATCGTATTTATCGCATCTTATCAGAACAGATAATTTTATGTATGTGAAAGACGATACCCATCTGATGTATTTGGACAAACTTTCGCTCAAATGGGACAGTATTCTATTGAATTACGAAGGTTCTTATCGCTCTCTGATTGTTAGTCCTGCGGATAAAGACATATTTTATTCGTATAACCTGGGTTCGAATATGGTCTATAATCTTGTCAGAATTAACCTGAAAGACAAAACAATTAAAAGCACTGTTACTCAAAATTCCAACTGTCATATACTTTGGTTTCAGGCACAGTTTCATCCCGTAGCAAAATTATACACCTGTCTGCCTTTCGATCATCAGCTTTTTCCCTACTTTATCACCATCAATGTGGAGACCGGTAAAACCGTTAATTACCCCAGTCCTTCGCATTTAGGTCAGTGTTTGCTGGATTAATATAAAAACCTGTAAGATCCCGGTATTCACAGTGAGTTTTTTATTCTCAGGATTCAGCTTTCTTAAGCGGACATTAAAAGCACTTCAAAGTTGATAATTTCAGCCTTATACCTGATTTAAAAAGTCCCGCTAAGCATATACTATGAGGAGGACTAATCACGGTTACCCCTTATTTTGATGCAAAGAGCGGTATTTTGCCTTCAAAATGTGGTTTTTTTAATCATTTTACATTAGATTTGAATTGAAAATCAACACATGTTGCGGAAAATTGCACTATTTTGTTTTCTGTGTGTTATAACGATACAAATCACATACTCCCAGGGCTATGTCGGAAGAGAATTTTTTCTTTCCAATATGGAGTATTTCTATAAGTGTTTTGATACAGCGAATCCTCAACAGGGGGTTTATATCACTTCACCGTATGCGGCTAAAGTTAAGTTCATTAAGCCGGGAGCATTGAAGGGTCATCCGGATTCAGCCACTTTAGTTCCGAACAAAACACAATATTTTAAATTTGGAGAGTATGACTATCCCCTTCATTATTTCCATTCGGATATCATTTCCGACTTTTCGGCGCATATTTTATCCGATTCAGACATCTCGGTAGTGTATGCCATACAAACGGACAGTGTCATCATTGAGCGTTCCAAAGGTGCAGCCGCCATTATGCCTGTTAACAGTATTCCCTATGGCTCCGAATACATCATCACTACCAACATAGAATCAAAAGTATTTACCTGTATTGGCGGTCAATTTAGAAATGTTGCGCCACAAATGATAATTACAGGTATTGCGCCATTGTCAAGAATTGAGGTAGTCCCCAAGGCAGGTTCCGCCCAGAACAACGACCAGCCTTTCAAACCATTTTATATTGAACTGAAACAGGGAGAAACTTTTTATTATGTCAGCCGGCGCTGGGATTTAACGGGAAGCATTATCAGAGCCAAAGACAGTTTAAGCCGTTTTGCGGTTTTTGCCGGCGATAAACTGACCGGAAGCGCACTCCCGGACTCGAGCGGGGTAGTGTGTAAAAGCGGAGACGACTATGGCATGGAACAAATGATACCGACGGTGTCATGGGGCAAATCGTATACCGCCTTGCCTTTTAAAGAAATGCATGCCGGTTATTATCTGAAAATAGTGGCATCACAACGCAACACAAGAGTTTTTGTCAATGGCGTATTCAGTCGCATTCTAAATGAAGGCGAGCATTTTACCTATAATGTCACTACTCAGCTTGTCACTAAAGTAGTGGCAGATAGACCCATATCCGTCACGCAGTTTATAAAGGGAGGGCTTTGCTCAGGCCACACTCTGCCAAAATTCAAACTTGGCGATCACGAACAATTGAATCTGACTGCCGACACTTTTGATACAAAATTAGGATGGATTAGCACCATTTCTCAATTTGACCTCTGGTATGGCGACACTCTGGTTAAACCCGAGAACTATGTCAACATCATTTGCAAAACAAGCGATACCGCCACTATCTTATTAAACGGCAAAAAAATAAGGAACAGCGAATGGAAAGCGAGCAATATAATTCCGGGTAAAAGCTATGCCCAGGTATTTCTCGACAGCGGTGCCCATTTTCTCAGTTCGGTCAATTCTTTCAATTATTATGTGTATGGATATGGCAATTTGCATGGACATGCTTACCAGGGACATTCAAATACAAGACCTATGCACAATAACTTTGTTTACGACATGGGTTGTAAACTTGATTCTATAAAATTTCAGGTTCTGAACACCACTGATTTCTATAATTTTTCGTGGAATTTCGGCGACGGAAGTCCGACGGCTGCAGGCAGACTTGTAAGACATCCCTACAAAGACACAGGATGGTTTAATACAGTACTCCATTTCCAGCATAAGGTCGGAAATATATACGATTCTGTCACAAAACGCATTTACATTTCGCATGCCGGTCCCGGCGATATTCTGATAGACAATAACAATGTCTTTGTAAAGGATACCATAGTCTGTGGTAAACTCGATCTCAATGTTTACGCCAAAGATCTTAACTACGCCAACCAGTATTTATGGAATGACAACATAACCAATTATCTGAGGAATTTTAAAGTACCCGGAGAATTCAGCATCATTGTCAAAGAGCGCAATACCTGTGTATCCATGGATACCATACGACTGGTTAATTACCCGTTCCCGACAGCGGTATTCACTTCTACGGATACGGGTTTCTGCGAAAGCAATAACAGACCGGTGACATATTACAACAAATCGTTTTCGCCCGATTCCATTGTCAGAAACGTATGGGATTTCGGAATACTCGAATTTGAAAACAACGATTCGGTAGTCAGCAATACTTTTAACAGACCCGGTCAGTATCTCGTCAAATTGCGCGTGTATGCCGAAACAGGTTGCTGGCACGATACCTTTCAGCAGTTCACCATGTATCCTTCTCCTCATGCCGAATTTGATGTGGTGAATGTCGATTCTTGTTTCAATACCAATCAGGTTACTTTCATTAACCGCACAGTCGTAGATACCACCCTTTACCAATGGTATAAATGGTATTTTTCTGAGGGTTATATCATTTCGCGCAACAACCCCGTCGGACCCAGAACCTACAGTGCTCCCGGATCTTATTTTGCCAGACTGATGTACGAGTACAACAATGGCTGTTTTGATACTGCGATAAAGACGATAACAATTTACGATAATCCAAAGGCCGATTTTCAGGTGCTTAAAAACGTAAATTGTCTGCTGGATTCGGTGAAATTTATCAATCTCTCGGCTTCGCCTTATCAGCCCCTGAGTTACCAATGGTATTTTGGCGATATGCAGGAAAGTCAGGACAGTCATCCGGCCCATCTTTATACAGGAAAAGGAAATTACAATGTCAAACTCACAACAATGTCGCCTCAGTCATGCAGAGATTCAGTTATTAAACCGGTATATGTCAGTGGAGATGTCGCTGCAAATTTCAGAGTGAACGATTCGGTGCAGTGTTTCGATTCGCATCGGTTTAAACTCTATAATACTTCAGTATCGGATACAGGAAACATTACAGTTGCAGACTGGTTATATGCCAATGGCAGCAGTACCGAACTTGATTCACTGACAGTAATCTTCAGCTCAGCCGGGCTTTACCCTATTAAGCTGAAAGTTGAAAACATCTTCGGGTGCAAAGACAGTATCGTTAAGCAAGTCAGGCTGCATAATAATCCTAAAGGCAATATAAGTGTCAACAAGAATTCTCAATGCGAAAACGATCAGGACTTTGATTTTTTGTTTACACCTCAATTTCCGGCTGACAGTATCATTGCTTACAAGTGGTATTATCCAAATGACAGTTCGGGCGGAGCGCCATTTCTGAATGATATTCAGTTTCCTTTCAGAGGTAAACATGATGTTGAGGTTAAAACCAGGTCGACTGCAGGCTGTGATAACCTGTCTAAACTTAAGGTGTCGGTTAATGCAGCACCTGTGGCCGGATTCCTTGTCCCCGATAAGATACAGTGTTTCAGCGGACATGCTTTTGTGTTTAACAACACCTCTACAATTGCTGAAGGACAAATCAAAAATTACAGATGGGATTTCGGCGATAACAGCAGTTCGGTCTTACAAAATCCGCCTTCCAAGAAATACCTGAACCCGGGGCAGTATCTGATAGAATTGAGTGCAGAATCTGATTCGGGTTGTATTGCAACAGACACCATGAGTGTGTTTATAAACCGCAAAGCCAATGCACTGATTGCACCGATAGCAGCAGTATGTCTGAACGACAGCACTGCTTTCAGCGCAGTAATCAGCGGAAGTGATCCGGAGAGTATACTCTGGGATTTCGGAGACAATAACAGTTCTGTCAATATGCCGGCCAAACACCGCTATGCAGAAGCCGGCACTTACAAGGTTAAACTAGTTGTCAATTCAGGTCAGTCCTGTATTGACACCATTACAGCACCGACAAATGCTGTAGTCAGGGATTTGCCAATAGTAGATTTCAATACTTATTTCAGAGACGGGACGAACGACAATACGTTTGTCAAATTCACAAATACCTCGAAAATGACCAAGGACATTGAATGGGATTTTGAATCTTTAGGCAAAGCATATTCAAATGATACCACATTAAACATCTTTGATTCGCTTACACTCAAAGTAACGCTTAGAATTTCTGATCAGCACGACTGTTACAACAGCAAAACAGAGTATATATTTATTTCGGGTCCTTTAAAGATATTCATACCCAATGTTTTTTCGCCTAACAACGACGGTCACAACGATAAGTTTGCACCCGCAGGGGTTCAGTATGCAAGTGAGTATCGCTTGACGATATTCAATCGCTGGGGAGAAATTATGTACAGAAGCGATGATCCTTTCGAACAATGGGACGGAACCTTCATGAATAATCCCTGTCCTGTCGGCGTTTATATTTACACCCTTGAACTGCGCGACTTATACGGACGCTATCACAGTTTTGAAGGCAGTTTCCTTTTACAGTGGTGAACCATTAAATGAAGGGTTTATTAAGTTCCCCCGGAAACCAAGCCCGCTTATTTTACCGGCATTTGTAAGCAGCGAAAAATGATTTTATGATTGCTTAATCAGATACGCCTGAACCTTTAAAGTTGTATCTTTTATTCTTATCAGATAAATACCATCCGGCTGTTCGTGTAAGTCAATTCGGTTTTCGCCTGGATTCAGTGGAATACAATCAATTAAAACACCGGTGTTGTTGTATATTTCTATAAATGCAGATTCAGGTAAAATGTCGGTTTTTAAAATGAAAATGTCTTTGCCGGGATTGGGGTACAATTCGAAACGGACAATACCGGTTTTAACTATTCCGGAATTTGGAATGCCTTCGCAGTCATAAGGGTTGTTAATTGAGTCGTTTTCAATGCATACCGGCAATAACTTTGTTAGTGTATCCATAGCCGTAATGCGGTTGGGCAAACAAACATGCTGATTTGAAGAAATATCAATCTCAGCGATATTGTCATTGAACTTACGGAAACATTTAATTGAGTTATTGGAACAAGTTAGCGTTCTAAGCCCCGGTGGTAATATTGGCAATTCTTCCAGCAGGTTATAGTCGCAATTCAGGATTCTGAGCGAATCGTTCAGAACAGGTAGATTGCCTAAGCTATTTTTCCTGCAGTCGAGTAATAGTAATTGATATGGTAATGCACCCGCAATACTGTTCAACTGATTGCTGTCGCATTTTAAAGTCAATAAGGAAGAAGGCAGAGAGGGTAGGGCCTTAATCTGATTGTTGCCGCAGTTTAGATGTTTCAATTGTGTTAATGCAGGCAGCGCGTTTAACTGATTGCTGTCGCAATAAAGTTCGGTTAATCCTGATGGGAGAGCCGGGAGTGTACTCATGCGATTGAATGAACAATTGAGTCTGCTTAGTGCTGCGGGTAGTTTGTTTAAATTTTGCAGTTGATTCTTTTGGCATTCCAGCGTTTCGACAGAGGCAGCCGTAGAAGGTATATTGCTCAACTGATTGTAGCTGCAATTCAGATTTTTGAGTGAAGTAAAAAACTGAACACCGAACAAATCCTTTATACCAAGACCTTTCACATTCAGGGTGCTTTCAGATTTTATCTGAATACAGGTGGTATCCATTCTATTGCCGTCCATGCACTGCGGATAATCTTTGTTCAGATGTATCACAAAGGCAGGGTCGGGTATAATGACATAATGGTTCCTGACATAGGTATTGAGGGTGGTGTTGGTGACAACAGGATCGTTGTAGTCGAAATAGATATAGGCAGTATTGCGGATTTGTGTACCGGCTGAATAGGCGCTCCGGGCTTTTATTCTGTATTGAACAAAGCCGCTCGAGCTGTCCATGTTACTGCCACTGTCGGGGAGCATGATATTGTCGAACCTGAATTTAAGGACATCGCCGCTGATGCTTGCAATATTCGGGTGACTGTAGTTTAACAATTCGAATGTTTCAAGGTCAAGCCTGGAATCAAGGCTGTCGGCAAGTACTATATTATGAGCCGGAGCAGTACCGGTGTTCTGAAAATGTATGGTGTAATTAAACCAGCCTGAAAAATCTTCGTAAACATGTAATGGTGAGCTTACCTTGCAGTTAGGATCGTATGAGTTGATGGCATAATAAATGAATGACAATGTATTGTTGCCGGTGTCTGTTTCATTGTTCGAAGAAACGATTTTCACATCTATAATAACCGAATCGCCGTCGTTAATTGCAGTATCTGCGAGCAGAATAAATCTGAAGTCATTCCAGTTTTTAATTTTGGAAAAATCAGTAACCGTATAAGTGAGTACATTGCCATTGACCCCCGGTGTTAAGGAACCTGTGGCAGCTTTGACATATTGTACTTTGCCTGTAAATTTTACCAGTACTTGTCCGCCACCGGGATTATTATTGCATAAGGCGTCGTACCAGTTATTATTAACCCCTGCATTGATAACAACTGTATGAGGAAGACCCGGAAATAAGGGCCTGACTGTATTCACAGATTTCACGCTTAGATCAAACCCCTGTTCACAATCCATCACAAAGTCTATTTTCTTCATGGGCAGCTGTTGGGTGAGGTAAATTGATGTATCAATTTTCGAACAGCTGCTGTCAATCGCAAAGGGCAGACCGCTGGTGTCAATTTCTACTCTGTATAGTCCTGTGTCAACCTTAAATTCATAGGTCCCGTTTCGTCGGCTGTAATAACGGCCTGTCAGATTGTTATTGCGGTCGTATAGTTTAAGCGGAACATTGGGTATGGCAGCTTCGTTGCCGTTGTATGTGCAATCGGCATTCCGGTCGATGAAAATGCGACCGGTAATTCCAATTCCTTCTTCTACATAAACAGTTTTACAGCTATAAAAAGTAGTATCGCAGTTTTTGGCTTCCATACAGACACGGTGGTATCCGGTATCTTTAAACACAAATCTCAATGTATCACTGCCATAACTCTGAGTCTGAAAAACACTGTCGACCCACCAGCTGGTGTAAGCTTCATAAGTCCAGAAATTCTTTTTTGTATTGAAAAATTTTGATTCAAAGTTAGTCAGCATTTCGCTGTCGTGTCCCAGTTCAAATTCATCTTTTAAACTGTAATCAAATCCGTTTCCGGGAGTGAAAAAATTACCGTGAACGCCATAGGATGCGCCGCCTGTATCGCTGCTGAAATATACGAGGACCATGTTGCGGCTGCTTTTAAAGCTTGGTGTGCTGTAGTTGTCGTCCGAATTAATAACACAGAGTATCCTGGACGGATTAATCACACTATCGTCGTATATGATAACAGAATCGTATATATCGGCCATTTTAATGCGATTAAATTTAAATGTCATAGCCTCACCCGAAACCGATGTGATAAGGTGGCTGTTTCTGGTGTTATTGGGGTATTTGTTAATGGTATCGCCATCAGATACAGTT
>CAZRKA010000043.1:0-21521 GCA_964600345.1 uncultured Chitinophaga sp.
AGTTCGGTTAAACTGATTACGCCTTTCCTGTATGCATCCAGTATCACACTTACACTGTGAAATCCTATCATGCAGTTGGTTTCGTTTCCCCATAGCTCCCACATGGGCAAACGACCGCCCTGTTCGAATTGTGAGCGGAAAGTATACATAAAATCGCGCGACCTTACCGGATCTATGATATTGAGCAAAGGATGCTGTGCGCGATAGGTATCCCAAAGTGAGAAAACAGTGTAATAATTGTGTTTCTCTGATTTGTGAATTTTATTGTCTCTGCCTCTGTATGTACCATCAACATCATTCATCACATTGGGATGCATCATGCAGTGATAAAGTGCCGTGTAAAAATTTTGCTTTTCAACAAGGCTGCCTCCATAAACCTTGATGCGGCTTAATTCATTATGCCATAAATTGTTTGCTTCTTTCCTCACTTTATCAAAATCCCAGTGAGGCATTTCGAAATTCAGATTGAGTAAGGCACCCTGCTCCGATACACTGGAAAGTGCTGTTTTGATGAGTATACTTTCGCCTTTGCTTATTTTAAACCCAAGTCTTAGTTGTGTATGTCCGTTAGAACTACTGTCTATTTCAATACTTTCAGGTGTTTTACTGATTTCAAAATGGTAAAAAATGAGTTGATCGCGTGCCCACGCAGCGGAACGCCTCGAACCGCCGAATGATCTAATTCCCTTCTTAACAATCCTTCCCTCAATCAATTCGTCGCGGTGTTTCAAGTTGAGGTAAATAAAAGTGTAACCTTCGCTTGCATAGGTGTATTTCTGTATTCCCGTACGTTTGGTAGAACTCAGTTCAACTTTTATCTGACGTTTGTTCAGTACAACGCTGTAGTAACCGGGCTCCGCTATTTCTGAACTATGAGAATAATGAGCGTGAATCACACTGTCGCGCCACATTTTGTCTTTAGTCTTATTGATGTATATCGGCAGAAAAGCAATATCGCCGTAGTCAGAACAACCTGTTCCGCTCAGATGTGTGTGCGAAAACCCGTAGATCACAGAATCAGAATAGTGGTAGCCGCTGCATCCGTCCCAGCTGCCATCGACGCGTGTATCCGGACTCAGCTGCACCATGCCGAAAGGGGTGGTGGCACCCGGAAAGGTATGGCCGTGAGCACTTGTCCCGACAAAAGGATTGACATATTGGCTCAGGTTCTGAGCCTGAAGCTGTAAAATGAAGAAGCCGGACTGCAAAAGCACGGAGACAAAAAAGTGCTTCAATCTGCCTTTTATTAAATATCGTGGAATAAGAGTAAGCATAATTTTATTCAAAGAGCTTCAGCAAATGTCTTCAGATTTTTATCAGCCTCTGCCCTTGCATTCTATTACACACGAAGGTATAAGAAAGTCGTGAATAAAAAAATGGCCGTCCGGAGACGGCCATTCCAATCAAAATATAAATCGCTTATTGAATTATGAATTTAACACTGTTGCCATTGTCGAGAACAACGAAATAAATTCCTCCCGGAAGACCCTCAATATTCAATTGATTTTCTCCGCTGTACAAGTTACCGCTGAATAATTCAAGCCCACCCGAATTGTATATCCTGTAATTGCAATCATCACCTGCATTCAGTATATTTATGATACCTGAGCCCGGATTCGGATAAACTTTCAAAGTGCCGTCTTTAGAACTGATTTGCTCTGTAGACCAAGTATTGTCGTGCACAAAAACACTTGCCGTATTGGTGATGACCGCTTCATTGTAATCGAAATAAATATGCGCACGGTTATCCACTTTGGCACCTATAGGCAGATTGGGTTGCAGCATGGCCGAGAACCGTATGTATCCCTTGCTACCCGGTTCGTTGGTGCCACTGTCTACGAGTTTAATATCCGGAAATTCGAAAATCAGAATATTGTTTTGCGTATGCAGTTTGTACTTATGACTTGAACTGCCAAGCACTATACTTTGCAGCGGAACTCTCAGATCAACAGTGTCAACTATAACGACTCTGTAAGCAGTGTCATTACCGACATTCTGAAAATTGATATGGTATTGTATATGCCTGGTTCCGGGTTTTATTTCACCTTCAGGCTTACTGCTTTTGTCGTTAGGATCGCAGGCAGCAAACATTTTGACAAACAGGGTATCCCTGTCATTGGTCGAATCAGTGTCCCATTGCCTTGTCGTACTGTCGAGTTCAGCCCATAACATATAATAGGCCCCTACGGTTGAAGAAACACTTGATTTCGCTTTAAACCTTAATTCAATACTCTCTTCAGACTTGAGGTTGCTATAGGTTATAGTACCGCTGTTGCCATTAAAAACCAGGCCCTGATCAAGACTCTGCATATCTGAAAAAATATTTTCTAAACTGATACTCGCCGTGCCGCTTTTAGTGTAAACAGAATTATTGCTGATTTTAATTTTGTACAATTCGGTAAAACCTCTCCTTACACGCCATCCCAATTGTGCACTTACTTCGATCGAAATATCCTTTATGGTAGTATCATAAGCTAAAGCAAAATCTCTGACAACATTCGAGTCGAGATTAAGACTGACATTGTAGCTGCCACCCGATGGATTTTTAAACAGTCTCAGTTTGGGTTTTATCACTTCAACGGTGTAGGATCCACTGTCGAGTCCGGGCAAGAAGTACTCGCCGAATTCGTTTGTCATAACAGTAATGTTACCGGGCTTTGCAACAACCCATTGATTTTTCTGGGCTTTGTCATTCCAGTCACATTTATTGTCATTGTTGAGATCTATGCATACCGTTCCCCTGACACTTGCACTCAGATTCTCATTGCTGTCCAATCTTAAAAAAATCGGATCTCCCAGCCACTGATTATCCAGCATCATAAAAACTTTTTCCTTGCCGAAAATCCCAAGTGTACGCATTCCGTCATATTTAAATTTAGCAGGCAAATAAATCCGTTTGATATTCTTTCCGGTCAGTTTTTCGAGAAACCCGTTTGTATAATAAGGCCAGCCTGATGCAAAGCCCTTAAGCGTAAACACCGAAGCTCCACGGTAAGCGAATTTCTCGTCAGCTTCAGAATAGTTCATGTAATTACCTTTCTGATTGTTTACTACTTGACGTCCCTGGCCATTACCGCAATAAAAAGTCTTGTAGAAACTGTCGTTTGAATAATATCTCGACGAATCGGGATGCGCGTAAATTTCTCCAAGATAAAATGAAGTATTGGTATATTCGGAGCTGGTGACCGGACTCAATACCGACCCGTTATATACACCCAAACCATTATATACCGGCCTGGTGCCATCAATTATATTGTATCCTCCTGTTATATAAAGTTTATTTCCCTGTACTACAATCTGATTGCTTTGTTTCGGCCCTGAACCTGGTTGAAAATTAATCCAGTTAGCCGGATTACCCAGTGCAGACCAGGTACTTCCGTCGTATTGCGCCAGCCGGGCTATTGCGCTGCTGCCAACCTTTGTGAATGTACCGGTAATCACCAGCTTCCCTTTGAAGGTATCCATGTCGTAGATGCCGCCCTTGACGCTGTCTATAAATGAAAGCGAACTTCCGTCCCATTTAAATATGGCATTCATACTCTGGTAGCTTACCGAATTTAGAGTCAGATTCTGGAACGTCGCATTGAAATACAAATCGCCGTTGTATATACAGCAATTCAGTTCACTGCTGTAGTCCGGATTTCCGGTGATGTTATAATAATCTGTCCAGAATAGTCCGTTGTTCTTGCATATCTTAAGGTGAATCTTGCCGTCTGTGGTGTCGTAAATCTGCAGTACGGCCCACAGATCGTTTCCGGAATTGCAGGCAGTATACTGGCAGTAGTATTTAGATTCGCCGGGATTGACCGGAAAGCCGAGATCCACAAGTTGAGCGTCGGCCTTGCCGATGAGAAAAAGTAATGTAAAACAGCATAAAGCCTTTTTTAAGATTCCCCTCATGTTTGAAATTTTAGTTTGTTTAGTCATTTTATATTTTGTTTACCTGAAAATCTTTCCTTTATATTAATCATTGAATGACAAATTTTACATGCGTACCGTCAGCAAGCACAATCATGTATATTCCTCCCGGTAACTCACCAAGATTCATTTTATTTTCACCGTTAAGAAGTAACCCGTTTTTCAAAAGTTTACCTGAATAATCGTAGAGAAAATATCCCGTTTCATTCATATTGTTAATCAATGTGATGTCACCATCGGAAGGATTAGGATACAATGAAATATTTTTATTCTCAGCGTGAATCATATTTGCAGATTCAGGATTATCTGTAATCCGGATACTTGCCGTATTGGTTGTAACTGCCTCGTTATAGTCGAAGAAAATATGTGCTCTGTTGTGTACTCTGGCTCCAAGTGGCAAATTGGGTTGCAGCAAAGCTGAGAACCTGAGATAACCCTTGCTCTTAGGTTCGTTGGTAGCACTGTCTACCAGTCTGATATTTCTGAAATTGAAAATAAGGATATTGTCTTTGACTTCAAGAATGTAAGGATGGCTGCTGCTACCGAGTATGATGCTTTGAAGCGGAACTCTCAAGTCTATGGTATCAAGCACCACTACATTATAGGCAGTATCATTTCCGAGATTCTGGAAATTGATGTTGTATTGAATCTTTCTGCTGCCGAATGGAATGTCGCCCGAAGGGTTGCTCGCTTTGTCGTTGGGATCATAACCTGCCACGATTTTGAGAGACAGTGTATCCTGATCATTGTCCGGAAAATTGTCCCAGCTGCGGTTGATGCTGTCGAGCAAAATACGCATGTCTTTATAGTATCCTAAATTTAGACTTGTGTAAGTCTTCATCGTAAATCGTATTAATATCATTTCTTCGGGTTTGATATTACTGAATGTAAACAAACCTGCATTTCCACTGAAAACCAGGCGACTGTCCTTGCTTAATGGCGTATGGAAAGCGCTGTTGTCGTAATTCAAGGTAACAGTACCACTTCGTGTAATGCCTGTATTATTGCTTAAAGTCAAAACGTACTCATCTTCAAATCCCCGTCTTGCTCTCCAGCCTAAATTTGAGCTCAGTGAAATTTCAAGATCCCTTTGACTGGAATCGTATCCAAGGGCAAAATTTCTTATGATATTTGAATCGCGACTGAGCAGAACATTGTATTTGCCGGTTGAAGGGCATTTAAAAAGCTTTCCGAAGGGCATGGGTAAAGAATCTACAAATGTTCCGCTGTCTATTCCCGAAAACATATAGTCGCCGTTAATATCACTCATGGCAGTTCTGTTACCGGGCTCTAGCGTAAGCCACTTATTGCGTAAGGGCCGGTCGCCTGCATTAAAGATACAATCGTTATTGACATCCACATAAATTTTTCCGGAAACAGTTGCACTCAGGTTAATAGCCGAATCAAGTCTGAAAAACTGAAATTCATGGCCACTTGACACAATTGTCCTTGTATTTTTCATCTGAAAATAAACACAATTTTTCCCAAGCATTCCTAATGCATTGGAAGCATTCAGTCTTAAATAATCTGGCAGGTATAACCTGCGTATGGATTTACCTGTCAAAACTTCTATGATTGCGGTGGTATTTGCAAATCCGTATTGTGAGCTTGGCTTCAGTGTAAAAACAGACGATCCGCGATAGGCAAATTTATTTCTCAGGCGATTGAAATTTAAATAACCTTTGATTGCATTGTTGACTGTTGTGCGCTTAATTCCACTGCGGCAATAGTTAATGAAATATGAACTGTCACCGGTGTAATAAGAAGTAGAGTCGGCATGGGCGTACAATTCACCCTGTGCAAAATAATTAAAACCAAATCTCATAAATTCTGAGGTATCAACCGGTGTAATGTCTGAACCATCGTAAACGCCAAGACCGTAGAAAATGGGTTTACTTCCGTCAAGTACAGAACTATAACCACTGATGTATAATTTATTTCCTGTATTGACAATCTGACTGTTGAACCCCGGCTGATAACCCGGCTGAAAATTGACCCAGTTGGCAGGGGTACCGGGTCGCGACCAGTTGACGCTGTCGAATTGAACAAGGTATCGATATCCTGCATTGTTTCCAACTTTTTGGAAATCGCCGCAAATCATCAGTTTGTTGCGAAAAGTATCCATATCATAAACATTGCCAATAATTGAATCCACATATTTCACCGAACTACCATCCCACTTGAGTAATGCCCTCTGGTTATAGGTTTGTGAATTGAGTACAATAGAACCTTGCACACCGTGAAAATAAAGATCGCCTTTATAAAAGCAGGCTGTTTTGTTAATATTATTGCTCAGAGTTTTAATCTCATGTGAATGGTGCGTTGTCCAGTATAATCCGTTGTGACTCGCAATTCTTAAGTATTTCTTTGAATCGGTACTGTCGTGCACACCGTAAACCACCCATAAATCTGTTCCTTTTGTACAAGTGGCATAATATCCTCCCGGCAGGTATTCTCCCTGATTTAATGGCGTACCCAGATTTCTTATCTGAGCACTTAAGAAACTGCTAAGCAGAAGTAATCCCAAAAGCAAAAAAGATTTAAAGTGAAAATGTTTCATATCAAGTATTTGTAATTATTGTAATCTGTAATTTAAACTCATTCGTAAGCCTGTATACAACCGATTGGTATTCAGATCAGCGCCATTATAAACATTGCCGGCAGCCCTTCCGGCAAACGGAGCAATTGAAAATCCAAAATTATTTTTAAGCCTGAAAGAAAACGGAACTGCAAGCTGCAAATTACCGGTCAACGATTTATACGATTTGAATGCGGTCAACTGCATATTCACAGGATCCATTTTGTCTCCCTTTTCCGAACTCAGAAACTGAAATGTATAAGCCGGTTCGATACCAATTCTGTAATTCGAAGATTTATATACTGTAAATCTGAAACGCAGCGGTACTTCAATATAACTGACTACATGACGTCCTTTGCTTTTAATTTTAGCTGCATTAGAATCGGGCAAAGTGATATAGGCTTTGATTGTATTGCTGGCTGAATCTATAACAGGTATTTTATTGATGGCGTAATTGTAATCATAAGAATTTCCGGTTCGAAAATATGATATTCCGCTGCTGAAATTTAAAAAAGGCATCAGGCGAAACTGTAACTCAAAACCGGTATTGACTGAAAATAAAGGACGCTCTGATTTTTCTTTCATTGCCATATAATTCACGTGAACTTTTTCTTCCGAACCCGCTTTCAGCTTAGAGGTTTCAAAGCTTATTGCAGGTGCAATCCAGAATCCAAGCTCCGGTCCGAGTATGGCCATCAGATTTTTAAACTTTGAACTTTTATTTTCTGCAGTACTTATGGTATTGATGTTTTTTTAATTCACAGATCTGGCTGCGATTCCTTCATCTTTAACAGCAACTGGATATTGCTCTATACCGGCCGGCAAAGAATACCTGCTTTGATTCTCATCAATTCTGTCTAAAGTAAAACCGGTGACGGGCATAGAATTATCCCGGTGATCAGAATTACCTGAGCGGCCATCCCTTGTGTTTAAATTCTTTGTAATGGTTGGAAATGCCGGATTAATCGCTGCGATTTTTTCTTTACCTGTTTGTGCTAAGTCTTGATTGCTCAAATGCTGAACCCTATTTATTTCAAATTCATTAGTTGCGGGATTTAAATCGCTTTGCCTGGTATTTTCAGAATCAAAAGGAAGATTTGATTTACCGGCAAACCGCTTAGATTCTATAGAAGACGGATTCAATTCGCTTTTTGAATTATCCGAAAATGTTACAAAAAGGCCTAATGATACTGCAAGTACCAATACGAACAGGCCCAGGTATGGCATAATTGACCTTTTCTTACGGGTGACACCCATTGCACCGAAAACGGCTTTCATCTCCGCTTCCTGAACTTCAGACTCGTGCCATTGCAGCTTATTTCGCAGCAGTGTATCCAGTTTCTCCTTGTTCATTTTGTTTTTTTCTTACAATTTCTATTAACTTAACCCTCGCTCTCGATACTATTTTTTTACTCAGGTCGGTACTGATCCCGAGTTTATCACTTATTTCAGAATGTTTGAGCCCGTCTACCGCAAAGAGACTTAGTATGATGCGGTATTTATCGGGCAATAAATACAGAAGACTGATAATCTCGTCGCCGTCCATTTCTTCCAGATAATCAAAAATACCCTGTTCTGTTTCCAATTCATTTTCCGGAAAGTCCATCTCGTTGATATCAAGACTTGTCAGGATAATGTTTTTTTTCCGCAGATGGCTCAGCGCTTTGTTTACCATGATGCGGTTCATCCACGAATACAGGCTGCTATTCTGCCTGAATGTATGGAGGTTTGAAAATATGGCAATGAAACCTTCCTGAAAAATATCACTTGCCTCATCACGGTCTTTGATGATACGCAGGCAGCTGGTTTTTAAAGCGTAAGCATAACGTCTGAAAAGTTCGCTCATAGCCTTTTCATCTTTTTTAATGCATTGCGCTATGAGGGCACTTTCGTTCAAACAGCTTGCGGTTTAATCTATAGATGAAAAAACCGGATAAAGGTGACAAGCAATTTACAAAAAAAAAGACCCTGCAAAAGCAGAGTCCCTTAAATTCTGATATTTTCAGTAAGACTTATTCCGAAACAAGTCCTGCGCTGAGGTATTCCCTGTTGAGTCGGGCGATATTACTCAAACTGATTTCTTTTGGACATTCGGCAGAACATGCCCCTGTATTGGTACAGGCTCCAAATCCTTCCGCATCCATCTGATTAACCATGGCAAGAACGCGTTTTCTGGCTTCCGGTTGACCCTGTGGCAATAGTGCCAGCTGGGATACCTTGGCTGAAACGAATAACATGGCACTGGCGTTTTTGCATGCCGCCACACAGGCGCCACATCCGATACAAGCCGCACTCATAAATGCTTCATCGGCAATTTCCTTACCTATTGGTAAATTATTTGCATCCTGAGCATTTCCGGTATTGACGCTCACAAATCCACCGGCCGACATGATGCGGTCGAAAGCAGACCTGTCAACAGATAAATCTTTAAGCACAGGGAATGCTGCTGCTCTCCATGGCTCAACTACTATGATGTCTCCGTCTTTGAACGAACGCATGTGCAACTGACAGGTGGTAACTGCATCCTTAGGACCGTGAGGACGGCCATTGATATACATGCTGCACATACCGCAGATTCCTTCGCGGCAATCATGGTCGAATACAACCGGCTCTCTGTTTTCATTGATCAGTTGTTCGTTCAGCACATCGAACATTTCAAGAAATGACATGTCCTCAGATACATGATCCAGTTTATAAGTTTCAAACTGACCTTTAGAGTTGCTGTTCTTCTGTCTCCAGACTTTTAATGTTATTTTCATTATTTGTAACTTCTTGCTGCTATTTTTATGTTTTCGTAAATTAATGCTTCCTTGTGCAGATTCCACTGATTATCTCCGCTGAGTTCCCAGGCTGAAACAAAACTGAAGTTGGTATCATCTCTAAGAGCTTCTCCTTCTTCTGTCTGGAATTCTTCACGGAAATGTCCGCCACAGCTTTCATTTCTCTCGAGCGCATCCTTGCACATTAACTCGCCTAGTTCGAGGAAGTCGGCCACGCGGGCTGCTTTTTCAAGTTCAGTATTGAATTCGTCTGTAGTACCCGGTACACGCAGATCATTCCAGAACTCGGCTCTCAACAGCTGAATTTCTGAAATGGCTGTTTTGAGTCCTTCTGCATTTCTAGCCATACCGCATTTGTCCCACATAATTTTTCCCAGTCTCTTGTGGAAATAATCTACAGACTTGCTTCCTTTGATACCAATCAGTTTATCGAGAACCGACTTCACTTTGTTTTCTGCTTCCGCGAATGCTTCGTGATCTGTAGGAATTGCTTTGGTTCTGATTTCTGTGCTCAGATATGCGCCAATGGTGTAAGGCAAAACGAAATACCCGTCGGCCAGTCCCTGCATCAATGCAGAAGCACCAAGCCTGTTGGCTCCGTGATCGGAGAAATTGGCTTCACCAATGGCATATAAACCCGGAACTGTTGTCATCAGGTTGTAATCTACCCAAAGGCCACCCATGGTGTAATGCACGGCAGGGTAAATCTGCATTGGTTCGTTATACGGATTCACTCCTGTTATCTGCTCGTACATGTCGAAGAGATTGCCGTATTTTTCTTTAACTACAGCTTTACCAAGCACGGTAATAGTAGATTTATCCGGATTGTTCAGGTTTTGTTTTGTCGCTTCAATTTTACCGTAGCGCTCTATGGCTGCAGCGTAATCGAGATAAACGGCCTGACCGGTTTTATTGACACCGAAACCTGCATCACATCTCTCTTTGGCTGCACGCGACGCCACATCTCTTGGTACAAGATTGCCAAATGCAGGGTAACGTCTTTCCAGATAATAATCTCTGTTTTCTTCAGCAATATCATTTGGTTTCAGTTTACCGCTTCTCAATGCCTCAGCATCTTCGCGTCTGGCAGGTACCCATATTCTGCCGTCGTTTCTGAGCGATTCAGACATCAGTGTGAGTTTGGACTGATGATCACCTGATACCGGAATGCAGGTAGGGTGAATCTGAGTGAAACAAGGATTGCCGAAGAAGGCTCCTTTTTTATGTGCTTTCCAGGCTGCAGTCACGTTGCTGCCCATTGCATTGGTAGAAAGGAAGAAAACGTTTCCGTACCCGCCTGATGCCAGCACCACAGCATGACCGAAATGCCTTTCAAGCTTACCGCTGATAAGGTCGCGGGCAATAATACCTCTTGCTTTTCCTTCTATGGTAACCACTTCCATCATCTCGTGACGGGCGTATAGTTTTACATTGCCCATACCTACCTGACGCTGAAGGGCACTGTAGGCACCGAGCAGGAGTTGCTGACCGGTTTGACCGGCGGCATAAAATGTTCTCTGAACCTGAGTACCTCCGAATGAACGGTTGCTGAGCATACCGCCGTATTCGCGGGCAAAAGGTACACCCTGAGCAACGCACTGATCTATGATACTGCCGCTCACTTCAGCAAGACGGTGCACATTGGCTTCGCGCGCTCTGTAGTCTCCACCTTTAATGGTATCGTAAAAGAGACGGTAAACACTGTCTCCATCGTTCTGATAATTCTTAGCCGCATTGATACCTCCCTGTGCCGCAATAGAATGGGCACGTCGCGGAGAATCCTGAAAGCAGAAAGCCTTCACTTTGTATCCCATCTCGGCAAGAGTAGCTGCGGCAGATGCACCGGCCAGTCCGGTACCTACAACAATAATTTCAAGACTGCGCTTATTGGCCGGATTCACCAGCGGAGTGCTTGATTTATATTTGGTCCATTTCTGATCTAATGATCCTTCTGGTATCTTTGAGTCTAAAACTTTATTTGACATATAGCAGTTTCTTGTGCAATTATTGAATGAAGAAAAAATAAACCGGCATAGCGGCAAAGAGAACAGGAACAACAATTCCGAATATTCCAATGCCGATGAAGCGTATCAGTCCGTTGTATTTTTTATTGTGTATACCCAGAGTCTGAAAAGCGCTGCTGAACCCATGCACCAGGTGAAAGGATACCGCGGCCATGGCCAGCACATACAGCAGAACTATCCACCATACTTTAAAAGATTCAGACACCTCAAAATACAGGTCTTTAACTACCGTAAATTCTATATTGTTGCTCGTAAACTGAAGTTTTTTGGAATCGATAGGATCGGTTGGATTCCAGACAAGATCACCGGTACTCAAATCCTGCTGGTACTGTGTATAAGGCAGTTCACCAAAATGGTATTTACCCCAGAATGACGACATGTGAGTGACTATGAAAACCAATATCATTGTTCCCAGGACTCCCATCCATCTGCTGGTCCAGCTGCTGTTGGCCTTACCGTCGACAACGGCATAAGCAACCGGGCGGGCTTTGCGGTTTTGAGCAACGAGGTATAAACCCCAGAAAGCGTGAAAAAGAATGATGGCATATAAACCATAAGACACAGTCTTAATCAGTGGATTGCTGGTCATAAATACCGCGTATACATTGAATGAAAGTCCTCCGTCCGACTTAAACAACTGGAGATTTCCCGTCAGGTGAACGATCAGGAAAGTACAGAGAAAAAGTCCTGTAAGCGACATCAGCAATTTGCGGCCGATACTAGATTTTAAAAAATTTGTTAACCAATTCATGTATGTTTTAACTATATCTTATTGAAGCATTTAGTAAAGTACGGCCAAAAGATGCAGCACCCTAATTTGCCGCAAATTTATCCTTTTATTTGACAAAAGTAAAATTACGGACTTATTTAAACTGATTATAGATTAGGTTTGGAAACTGCGGGATGGCGGCGCGCTCTGCGGGTTTTGTGAATTCAACAAACAGTAATCTATAATTTCGGAGCTTTTCAATAAGGAGGTACTCTGGTTTGTATAACATCGGCAAAGAATGATTTGTTTGTTAATGCTTAAATAATGTCGGTGCTTGCACCGGTTGCATATTGTTTTTTTTATCCGAATTACATCTTTCCAATCTCGTCAAATAAATTTAGAAATGTCTATCAGGTTCAAAATGTTTCAGAACACGCCATGCTCTCAGGGTATTCCATCGGCTGGGTTTTCCGGCTGTCTCCATGATAAAATGTACCTTCCCGGGATGCGCGGCCTGCATGTTCCATAGGCCATCCTTGTTTCTTTTTGATTTCAGTAAATTCAGTGCCACTTCCATTCTGTCGTCGAAATGCTGACCGGCGTATCTGAAATAATCCAGTGCTCTTAAAATATCGTATTTCCATCTGCCGGGAAAACTCAGGTTGAGAAATTTCTTATCAATGATACGCCCGCTGTGATCTGATAAAAACAACTTGTGCATCAAAATGAATTCTACGGCACTTTTGATGGCGGCACTTACTTCTCTCTCTCTGTAATGGTTTCCTGATTTCTGAAATTCCGTGAATCCTTCCAGTACAGAAATGGTGGTGTGCAATGAGCTGTGAATTGCTCCGCTTCTAATGCTGCGGCAATTAAATGCGCCATCGGGCATTTTTTCGGCAAGTATACAATCTATAAGCGAACGCAAATCATTTTCGGAACTTTGAAAATAAGAGGCGTAATTAAGAAACATGCCGTTTACACAAATATCGCTGTGCTCTAAGGTCGATGGCCCTAACTTTATGCCACCGTCATTAGATTTGCCTGTCTTTAAAACCATGCTAATGGTTTCCTTAACTATTTCATTATCCCGACTTATATTGAGATGCCTGAGGTCGAGCAGTGTGTAATGGGTCGATATCCATTTGGGCTGGTAAAACCTCTCGCCCCAGTGTCCGTTTGCTTTTCGCCGCTCAAGGAACTGTCTGCCCCAGCCCTGTTCTGCAATTTTCTTCTGAATATCTTTACGATCATTACCCAGCAGATCGCGGTGTACCTGATACTGTATGGAAACATCGCCTTCAAGTAACCAATCTATGATTTGCCTATCGTTCAAAACAAAATGGTTCTATGAATTGAAACTCTTTGTATTTCTTTATTCGAAAACAACATATTAATCCATTGGGGTACATATCTCTATCAGAAATCCATCAGGATCTCTCACATAGGCAACTACCTGTCCCCATGGTTTGGTTCTGGCAGGTTCGATCAGCACTGCTCCGGCATTGACAGCGGTATTGACTGCTGCCTCAACATTACCTGTACTGAATCCGATTTCAATTCCAAATGGCTTTTGCGCTAAACTACTTTCGGTAAATCCTTCCCTCAAATTGGACTTAGCCAGCTCGACGGATGCAAAAGAAAGTGTGGTTTCTCCTGCCGAAAGTTCACCGTATTCGTTACCGGGTGCCAGAAACTTTCTGACAAAACCAAATGCAGTTTCATAGAATTCGAGTGATTTCTCAACATCGCGGACATAGAGAATTGTGTATGCAAATTTTATCATTTTTCCGGTTTAATATTTATAAATCTCTATTCTCAAGTTTTGCAATTGCTTCTTTCAGTTTGTCGGGGAAAGCTACTTTTTCGTTTCTCTTAAAGTCGAACATCACCATCACATCCTGAGCCTCAGCTGCAATTTCGCCATTCCCGTTCAGTATCCGGTGAGAAAAGCTGAAACTGGTGTTTTTAATGTATTCGAGTTTTGTATGAATACTCAGCTCACCGGGGTAAAACAGAGCTTGCTTAAAATCGCATTTGCAGGAAACAAGCATGGGGCCAATTCCGGTTTGAAGATGCGATTGCGTTAATCCGATCCGGTCACAGTAATTAACCCTTGCAGCCTGAATATACTTGAAATAAGATACATTGTTGACATGCCCGAAATAATCGAGTTCGCTCCAGTCAATCCGAAGTTGAAGTTTTACCGGGAAAATCTCATTTGTCATGAGCAAAATTATGGTATTTGAAATGATAAGTATTACAAGGGCCTGAATAATTACGATTTCTCAACTGCCGCTTATTCCGAAATATTTTCATTCCCCTGCACCATACTTTTCAATTCCAGTTCCAGCCTGTCGAAATTCTCTTCGTTCTTGTCAACGGCAAACTTTTTAACCTTGGCACAATCTTTCTCTGTCTCGAAAATCATTTTAAAGACAAGCAGGGTTTTACCTTGAACAATTTCGCTGAAAGCTGCTTCCACATTAAAATAGGGTTGTGTATGTCTTTTCCATGCAATACGCGAACCCGGCACAATGCTCAGAAATTCGCATTCATTGACGTAATTGCCTTTTTCAGGACCGTGCATGACAAAGCGCCAGCGACCGCCTTCCCTGAAATCGAATTCGTTGAATGTATTGGTGAATCCCGCCGGTCCCCACCAGTTCTTCAGATGGTCCGGTTCAGACCATGCGCGAAACAATAATTCAGGACTATAGTTAAATACCCTGGAACTTACAATTTCACAATCCGGATTGCCGCTGAAACTATTACTTGTCTCCTTGCTCATAGGATGCATCTATGATGCTTTTCAGCACTTTTATATCGACATCAGCGAGCTTATTGATATAAAGACAGCCAACGCCTGTTTTATGTTTACCGAGTTTTTCAAGTTTGGAGGCATAGGCTTGCGCACCTCCATGCAGGTAAAGTGAGAGATTAGCCTTGCGGGGCGAGAAACCCATTTTCAACCAGTCGACTTCCCTTCCGCTTGCCGGGCTTTTATAACGTTTATTGCCAAACCCGATGATGGCCGGACCCCACATCACAGGTTCTTCACCACTGGTTTTTTTCATCATTTCGAGAATGACAAAACTGTCTTTTCGCTTTTGTTCCTCAGGTATCGAATTGATAAAATCTTCGACACTGGCGGCAGTCGGTTTAGTTTTAATTTCTGCGAGTTTTGATTTTTTTTCTGCCATGATTACATTCGGTTTTAAGCTCTTAATATCTTTTCCATTTTTTTGCCTTTGGCGAGTTCATCTACCAGTTTGTCAAGGTATCTCGCTTTTTGTGTGAGCGGATTAGTAATTTCCTCGACACGGTAGCCACAAATTGCTCCTGTTATCAATGCGGCTTTCGGGTTGAGCTTTGCATTAGAGAAAAACTGTTCAAAACTGGTTTCTCCATTGATATGAGTCGCCAATTCTCCTTCATCGAAGCCTGTCAGCCACCTGATTACCTGGTGAAGTTCTTCAATGCTCCTTCCCTTTTTCACTACCTTGTTGACATAATGCGGGTATACGGAAGAAAACAACATATTGGCTATGCGTTCGTCGTGGTGTTCGGTGCTTTGCATATTCGGTTAAAAACTGCCTATTTTTTCGAGTTGACCCTTGCGCTTAACAATGTTCTTATAATCCCACTGAATGCGGCGCGATTTTTCCAGCCACCGAACGATATCATCCGCATTGATTTCATCAGGGGAATTGTAAAACACCGAAGCATCCTTAAATTTTTCGCCCCTTACATTCAATCCGGCTTCACCGAAATCGGCACCGCTCCAGAACATCAGACGCCATCCGGCTTTCTGTTTACTGTAACCCACTATGGGATTGCCATCCAGAAACCAGACCGGATGACCGTGCCATATCTTGCTTTCGGCATTTACTAATTCAGTATCGATAATCGAGGCAATAACATGACAAATCTTTTTACCCTCGCTGTCCTGATTCCTGTTGTATAAAGCTATATCCTGATGCATTAAATGATTCTTATATTAAAACAAAGTTATACTTTGCAATAAAAAATAAAAAATAATTTGACGAGTACTTATTTTCTTTTCAGGGCAAAAACACTGAGGACGCTTTCTCCTCCAAGCAATACGGTAGTACCGGTTTCATTCAGAAATGCACTGTAATAGTTTTCACTTTTCCCTTCAAAATCAAGAGGCTGCAATTTTTTATCTTCCTGCTTGTACAGATAAGCATTGCAAACTTTTCCTCCACTGCCTGCTATAATGATTTCATTTTCCATATGGCCAATTGCAATGTCATTGATATTATTCATATCTGTTGAAATGCGGTTGTGTATCTTATTGTCAACAGTATTGAATACCATTAAGACATTTTTAACATTAAAGATCAGTTTTTTAGTCCCGGATATATATTTAAGATTCTCAATCTCTCCGAAAGGTCCATAGCTGGCCGTCTTTTTCCAGTTTAAAGTGTTATAAACTTCTATAAAACCTTTGCTTGTACTGGCAAATACAAACGAATCGTCAGGACTGATGCAATAGGAGGAAAAAAACTGGGAAGGGAGGGTTCCTGCCTCGAAAACCTCCTTTTCCAGCCTGGCATTTTCGATGTCATATACATTGAATGTACCGTTGCGGGTAAAAAGAATTCTTGAGGAATGATTGAAGAATTTCAGGTTATATGCTGACACGCTGAGATGAAACATATTGTCTTTCTCCAAATTGTAAATACTGATACTGTCGTGGTCATCGCCAAACCGGACGAAGGCCATGTATTTTCTGTCAAAAGAAAAACCGGGTCCGCCACCACCCCATAAAGCATCGTAAGAAAATTTCCTGATTACTTTAAGATTGCTGTCGCAGAGGTAGGTATCTGAAGAACCGGCAGACAAGGCAATCAAATTGTAAGCTTCTTTGTAATTAATGCCCGAAACATAGTCGCCAGTTTGAAGTTCATTCAGCTTTATTAATTCGGGCTGAGAACA
This sequence comes from uncultured Chitinophaga sp., assembly GCA_964600345.1. Classification (GTDB taxonomy): domain Bacteria; phylum Bacteroidota; class Bacteroidia; order NS11-12g; family UBA955; genus JABMMZ01. Next base: position 16,972 of record CAZRKA010000043.1, read on the forward strand.
CGCGCTGAGCGTAACAAATAGCAGAGGAAGTATAAAAGTATTTTTTAAACTCATAGAGAAATTCATACAAAAGTAGAAAAGGTTGATGAATTTTTAAGTAATCTTAAAATCCCATATTAAAAATCCAGTTTGGCTATTTCTTCCATCTTTCAAGACGCGGTATTGCCCTTGTGGCTAGCCAGGCGAATATGCCGTTCATTCCACCCTTTTTCATTTCACGGATACAGAATGCCTGCATTTTCTCTGCCGTATCAACTTCGGGTGGACTCAAAAACTGCCCGTTTTCGTAACACATGGAGCAGTATTTATTGCTTTTAGAACCATCTTTTTCAGTACCTCCTCCTTTTTTGTCTTTTTTCAAAGGGTAACCGCAACTCTGGCAAAACTTATATGTTTTATTCATGATTCTCTGAATTTAATTCACACGAATCTAATTGCTTCAGGTCAATTAAACCCTGATAATTGTCATCTTTTCTTTGACTGTGCTACAATCCGGTGAATAAATGAAATCAAATGTTCATACATTATTCAACAGAGATATATTTTTGCCCAAAGTTTTAAATCGCACGCCATTATCCTGTAAAACTGTCAGAGTAAGATGTCCGGTTTTGCTGATATTCAGATCCTGTACCAGCCCTTTTTTCCCTTTATGCGTTCCTGCAATTACCCTGCAATAATCTCCATTTTTAATTTCCTGATTATTCATGTGTTCTTACTTTAAAATACTCGTTTGTCCGCTCAGCAATTTCCATCCTTCCCTGCGTTTAATCATCACCCCTGATTCAATCAATTTGATACTGTCAATTTTCCCGAAATGATCGCTCATAACTGATTTCAATCTTCCGGTATAAGTCGCAACAGTTTTGCTGATGGGATATATATCCAGCTTTTCGAAGCTATTATCGATTAATCTGAAATTACCTGCGTTTTGCATCAGCACTTTAAACACGCTGTCGTAAGAAATTGCTGAAGCATATCCGGGTGGCACCCAGAAAAAATCAGAAGTACTGTCGAGGTATTTCAATTCAGCAAGTAAGCCTGATTCTCTGATATCCCTGTGATAATCGCTTAAGGTAGTTTGCACTTCAGTGATGACGGCTTTTTCTTCCTTCTGACTCAATCCTGACTCGCAGCTACAGACAAAGCATAAAGATGCTGCTATAATCAAAAAAATGAATCTTCCTTTTTTGTTCCTGCTGTAAGAATCGCCGGTTATAAAAATTCTGTTCATCATTACAAAAATAAAATCATAGGTATTAACTATTTTTTCTTTTTACTGATCGCCTTAATGACTCTGTCGCGTTCCTTATCTTCCCAGTATGTCTGCAAGTCGAGATTCACTTTAATTACTTTGATCCTGCATTGCTTGTTTTCTGCTGCAAGTTGCTCCCATATCCTGACATGGTCTTTGTTCAATCTGCCTGTCCATACAGTCCAGTAAATCAGTACATAAAAATCCGCTTCTCCCCTTTTTGACAAGACATTCCCTTTGATGTCCCTTAATTTATTGAGTTCAGTATCCAGATCATCGGCGCTGTCGGGGCAATGGAACGAGTCCTTTAGGTTTAAAGATGGAATAAAATCAAAGAGTCCGGCATTGCAGGCGGAGTCATAGCTACGGTATTCGATGTACCTTCCTCCGGCATTGTAAATGGCCGCATCAGGGATACGCCTTCCTTTCAATTCATACAGAAAATCCTTTCCGTTGACAGTTGCAATGTTCGACGTGTCCAGGCCTAGACGCATGGCTTTTTTTACAAGTGTTTTCTCATTTTCTATCCTTGGTTTTTTGATGCCGTAGGCTTTCATTATCAACGGGCGGCAGCCTGAAAATAAGATGAGATACAGAAGCAAACATAAACCTGTTTTCATATCACTTAATGTTTAATTTGTATACGAAATTCCGGGCAGATTTGTTACAGGCGTTACTAAAGTTCATGTTAGAAATTAAACATATGTACTTCCAATCGACGGTTTGAATTCGTTCAACGAAATATTAATAAGGAGCAAATAAGTTTTTCTCAATTTGCTTCCAAATGTGAGTATACTATATGAATTCTGTTACTTATAATTATATATCGATAAGTGATATATTAACTTCTCAGGTTAAGCAAAATAGAACCGCATATACCGCCCCCAATTAAAAAATAAATTCCTGCTGCAATCAGTAATTTCTTTGCGCTGTCAGGTTTTGACTTAAGCCTCGTTATACCCATTGAAAGCATGATAAAGGCCGGTAAATGACAAATCAGATAAATGATAAGTATCATATGCATTTGTTTAAGTCAATAAAGAACCACAAATGCCCCCGCCAATCAGAAAATATATACCGGCTGCAATCATTAATTTCCTGGCTTTTTCAGGCTTTCTTTTGAGTATGGCTAAGCCTGTAAAAAGCATGATGAATGCAGGAATGTGACAAATAACATAAATGAGTATTATCAAATACCATATTTCCATATCTGATTCTTAGTTTGATTGCATTTTGAGTATTTCGAGATAATCCTTTTTGTCGTCGCGGTAAAACAGGTTCATGGTTTCGAAGGGAATGATTTTATTGTCCTTGTTCACGATGTGTACACATGATTTCTTTATTGCCCTCACATCAAAGTTATGGGCATCAATAAACTGCATGATAATTACTCTGAATAAGTTGTCGTAACTTAAGTCCGGTGCCTCAATTTTTGGAAGACAACACAGAAGATCATGTAATCCTGATGCTGCTTTGTCTGTTGAGGTACCCGTGCTGAAAATTTCGAACATTCTCTGATGAAGTACTTCATCCTGCTCGTAAACAATGGTATTTTTACTGTTATCGAGCAAGTCGGCCGGATTAATGTATCTTGTTAAAGGGAAATTATTGCCGTCGAGCTTTAAAACATAACCCATCACCAGAGCATCGGGGTTACAGGGAACAGGGATAAGGTCATCAGGCGAAAAAATGTCGGTCTGTTCCAGAATTTTTCTCCTGACTTCCGTTAGGGTAATTCTTCCGCTGTCTGCACTAAAATTGTCAAGACGTCCTGCTATCTGTGTCGGCTGGAAAGTCACACCCCTGACACATTTTTGTTTAAGTGCAAAATCTATTATTTCTCCTATTTCATGGTCGTTTAATCCTTTTTCAAGTGTGACCACCAAAGTTGTAGATAAATTAAGCTTGTTCAGATTTTCAAGAGCTTTTTCCCTGACCTTTTTCAGATTAGCTCCGCGCAATGCATACAGTGCTTCGTCATTAAACGAATCAAATTGCAGATAAATTTCAAAATCCGGTGAATAGGTTTTTAAACGTTCAGCGAATTCAAAATCCTTTGCTATCTCAATTCCATTGGTATTTACCATCAGGTGTTTGATGGGCAAAGATTTTGCATAATCAAGTATTTCAAAAAAACCGGGATGCAAGGTTGGCTCTCCACCGCTGATCTGAACAACATCCGGCTGCTTTTCATTTTCTACAATTGTATCCAGCATGTTTTTAACTTCCTCAAAAGTTCTGTGTCTTCCGTGAGTCGGAGAAGATGAGGCATAACAAGTTGGACAACTCAAATTACAACGGTCAGTAATCTCGATGATAGTCAGACACGAATGTTGCTCGTGATCCGGACATAGTCCGCAATCATAGGGACAGCCGTAATGTGTTTTTGTATTGAACTTATATGGTGTTTCAGATGGCTTGTTATAATTTCTGATGTTTTTGTAATATTCTATATCATCAGCAATTAAAACTTTTGTGTTTCCATGATCAGGACATCTTTTCAGCATGTATACATTCTTATCCTCAAAAACGATTTTGGCATCGATACGCTTTAAACATTCGGGGCACAAACTGATGGTATAATCGTAATAGGTATATTTCCTAAGCGGCATGGCGTAACATTCTTTTAATTGTGGGAAAATAATATATCCAGCAGACAATACAAAGCCATTGTATACTGCTCAACCCGGTCACAAAAAATACATTTGGTTTTAAAAACTCAATAAAGAATCTAAATCCGAAATATGCCAGCATAAAAACTTTGAACATTAGTCCGCTTTCAGATAGTAAATGAACTCTGAGCTTCTTTAAACTGACAAATAGAAGAATCAGAAAAAACAACTCATATAAGGCTATCGGGTGCCGCAGCAAACCGTCGCCAAGATCCATTCCCATAAAAAAGCCGGTCTCCCTGCCATAAGTAAATTCATTGGTGCCGCTTAAAAAACACCCTATCCGTCCTATGAAAATACCAAGTATTAATGGAAGCGTGAACAGATCGCCTGAAGATTGTTTTTCTCCAATTATTTTCTTCGAAACTTCAACTCCCAATAATCCTCCAAAGAGTCCCCCCATAATCGATTTCACGTTAAGTAATAGTATAATTTCTTCGATATTAAAATCAATGAGCGGATTTTCTAAAAACCCAATCAGGCGCGAACCGATTAATCCACCCGTGATAGCACCAAGTATAACTGACAATCTGTTCTTACCGGATATGTGGTCTCCGGAATTCTTTCTCAGATAAATATAATATCTGAATGCAATAAAATAAGCCAGATACTCCAGTATGAGATGG